>NZ_JBHXRV010000001.1:0-330642 GCF_042716745.1 Streptomyces sp. NPDC058663 | reverse complement strand
GCCTCTTGGAGGCCGCCCGGGGCTCGGGCCATTTTCTGTGCTGGTCGGCATGAGGTGTGAGGCATGTGGCGTCAGGTATGGGTCTTGAGACATGCCGCTTGAGGCTCGGGGTTCGGTCGGGGTTCGCTTGAGACGTGCGGTCTAGACCTGTGGTCGAGGCGTGTGGTCGAGACGTCCGTTGAGGGCATGGGCTCCGGATGTGCCCTCGGGACATGCGCTCGGCACGTACGGTTGCGGCTTTCGGTTCGTGGTCTGCGCGAGTGGTGACCCCGGATGACCGAATTGGATCGGTTGTGGCAGGGTTGGGGGTGCTGATTCGGTTTGCTCTGATTTCTGAGGAGGATGCGGATGTCTGCCGTGAAGAGCACGTTGCCCCAGGCCGATCTCAAGGTGGTCGGGGAGGCACTCCAGGGAGCTCTCGTCGATCTGCTGGACCTGTCGCTGGTGGCCAAGCAGGTGCACTGGAATGTGGTGGGGCCGCGGTTCCGGTCCGTACACCTTCAGCTGGACGAGGTCGTGGACACGGCGCGGCAGCACTCCGACACGGTCGCCGAGCGGGCGTCCACCCTCGGGGTCAACCCCGACGGGCGGGCGGCGACGGTGGCGTCGTCGAGCGCCGTCGCTGAGGTGCCGACCGGGTGGATCAAGGACTCCGACGCGGTGCGGATCCTGGTCGACGCTCTCGGTGCGGTGCTGGTGCGCATGCGCGAACGCATCGAGGCGACTGGCGACCCGGACCCGGTCAGCCAGGACCTCATCATCGGGCTGACGGCGGATCTTGAAAAGCACGCGTGGATGTTCCAGGCGGAGACCGCCTGACCCGTACGGCGCGAGCTGTAGGGGGAGCCGTAGAGGGAAGCCCGTTTGCGGAGGCTCACGTCTCCTCCGACCACGGGAACGGCCCCCGGCTTGCCCCCGCTGTCCGTCGCAGAAGGACCTGAGGCCCGGAACGCGTTCGCGCGCGTTCCGGGCCGGTCCGCTGTGCGGGCGGCGTGCGGGTCATCCCGAGTGGGTCAGCAGCTTTCCCCGAACTTCACGGCGCTGAAGGTAACCGGCCGACCGTCGAGAGACGATCCCGCGGAGGGGCTGACCGCGCAGACCTGCCAGTTCGTCTCCACGAGGACCATGCGGTCCTGGCCGGAGCTGTCGCGGACGGTCAGCGAGGTGTGGGAGGGCAGGGCGGCACGGGCAACCTTGACGCTCTTGCCGATGAGGTCCGGCATGGTCTGCCCGGCCTTCGCCGGCTCGCCCGCGTCCGACGCGGGGCAGGACTCCTCGAGCTTCACCGTGCCGAAGTCGATGGTGGTCGAGGCCGCGTGGGTGCCGGGCTTGGGGGCCTGGCTGCACACCTTCCAGCTGCGGTCGAGGATCTGTTGCCGGCCTCGGCCGAGAGCGTCGTGGCTTTTCAGTACGTAGAATCCCGCGGCCTGCGCGCCGTCCTGGGCGGACTGGAGCCCCTGGCCCACGAAGTTCGGCAAAGAGGCAGGGCTCTTGGCGGCGGTCGGCGGCTCCGCCGGCTGCTTGGGTTGCGTGGGCGCCGTGGGGGTGCTGGAGACGGTGCCGGGCCGGGAGGGGTCGGCGGTGGTGACGTCTTGGCAAGCGGTGAGGGCGAGCAGGGCCGTGGAGGTCAGCGCGAGTGCGGTACAGCGGTGGTGCATGGGTCCCCCTGGAGCGGTTGCTGCTGTGAGGGGTCATCATGCGACGCGTGTGCGTGGCGTGAGGTCGTGTGGCCGATCTGTTACAGGCGGGTGCTTTGCGGGACAATTGTTCCTTTGAGGGCGTCGGATCTTCCTTGGGTACGTCGGATCGGCGTTGCTGTGTGGTGCTTCATCGCCGGACTGGTGGCCATGGGTGCCATCTCTGCGGGCCGGACCGTGGGGAGTGTTCTGGATGCGGTGAGGGCCGAGCCGGGTGAGACTGGCGGCTGTCGGGATTCCTCTGCCGCGAGCGGAAGGATTCCGGAATCCAGAACCGGAAACGCGGCGTCCTGCCGCTTTCCTGCTGCTTCCCCGCAGCTTCCCCGCTCGAAGGGGCTCACCGGGTACATCCTCCGGACGTCTGCGGACGTACCCGGTGGCGGTCGCCCGAAGTCTTCGGGTGTGAGGCGTACGGGGCTGGGTTTGCGCCGGTTGTGCCCTGAGCGCTCCGGGTGCATCCGATGCGCCCTCCCGTAGGGGAGGGGCCGCGTCTAGCGTCGGGCGGAGGAGGCAGCCATGGTGCGGTACGACTGCGGGATACGCGGGCGCCGGGTGCTGCTGGGGTCTCTGGCTCTGGTGCTCGGCGTGCTGTGGTGGTGGGCGGCGCTGCGGGTGGTGCTGGTGCCTGAGGGGGCGGGCGTGCTGGAGGGGTCGATCGTCGCCGGGGGGTGGGGGCTGAGCCTGCTGCCGGTGCATGTGTCGGCTCGGGGCCCGGTGAAACGGGGGCGGGCAGCCGTGCGGGGCGTGGCTCGGGGAGCGGGTGGTGCTCCTGCGGGTGGCGGGGGCCGGGGGGTTCCGGTGGGTGGCGGGGGCCGGGAGGTTCCGGTGGGTGGTGGGCCGGGGCGGGCTTCGGCCGGTGGGCGGCGCGGGTTGTTCACCAGGGCATCGAAACGCCGCCGTTCGGGCGGAGGATCTGGCCCGTCGTGAAGGCGGCGGCGTCCGACGCCAGGTAGAGGATCGCGTGGGCGACTTCTTCGGCTTCACCCACGCGGCCCAGCGGAGTGATGCGGCTCATGGTCGCTTCGGCGCGGTGCTGCTGCATGGCGTCGTGCCTGGCGGTCATGGGGGTGCGGATCCAGCCGGGGGCCACGGAGTTGACGCGGATGCCGTGCGGGCCGAGTTCGGTGGCCAGGGTCTTGGTGAGCTGCACGACTGCGGCTTTCGTCGCGCTGTAGCAGAACAGGCCCGCCTGGGAAGCGTCGACTGCGCCGGAGGCGAGTGTGACGATGCTGGCGGGGGTGGGGCGAGTGGCGGGGACGGCTGTGGTGCTTGGGCCGGCTGGGGCGTCAGGGGTGGCTGTGGCGTCTGGGCCGACTGGGGTGCCAGGGGCGGCTGGCGTGCCCGTGCTGTTCGCGGTGGGGAGCATCAGGCGGGCTGCTTCCTGGCAGGCGTACAGGACGCCCTTGAAATTGACTGCCAGGAGGCGGTCGAGGTCGTCGTCCGTGGTCTCCAGGACCGTACTGGAGTGCATGATTCCGGCGGCGGTGACGAGGATGTCGAGGCGGTCGGCCGATTCCATCGCCGTTCTGAGCCGGGTGCGGGACGTCACGTCGAGGGTGTGGGTGACTGCCGTGCCGCCGGCCTTGGCGACCTGAAGGGCCGTCTCGGCCAGGCCCACCGTGTCGCGGTCCGCGCAGTGCACGACGGCGCCCGCTTCGGCGAGGAGCAGTGCGGTGGCGCGGCCGATGCCGCTGGCCGCGCCGGTGACGAAGGCGGTGCGGCCGGTGAGGTCGTATGCCGTGAGCCGTTCGGGGCGTCGTACGGGGAGAGGCATGGGGCGACCGTACGACCGAAACTGACGGGTCGTCAATTAGTGGGACCCTGCTGGCAGTTCGGGCACCAGTAGGTAGGGCGTTCGCGGGTTCCGTCGCCCTGGTCGGCCTTGCGGACGCGGGTGGTGCAGCGGAGGCAGGGGCGGCCTTCGCGGCCGTAGACGTAGAGGCGGTCGGGAGTGCGGTTGCGGCCCTGGGGTCGCGAGGTGCGGGGGATCGTGGTGGTGCGGTCGGTGCGGTCCTTGTTGACCTCGAGGAGGCGGTGTGCGGTGGCGACCAGGCGGGCCGGGACGTCGGGGGCGAGCGCGCCGACCGGCAGCCAGGGAGTGACGCGGGCGAGGAAGCACAGTTCGGACTTGTAGACGTTGCCGATGCCCGCGAGATTGCGCTGGTCGAGGAGGGCCTCGCCGACGGCGCGGTCGGGGGCGGCCAGCAGGTTGTGCACCGCTCGCTCCGCCAGGGAGGGGTCCTCCTGCCAGTCGGGATCGAGGAGGTCGGGGCCGAGGTGACCGATCGCGGTGTGCTCGTCGGCGGTGCGGAGGAGTTCGAGGACCGGGAGGCGGTAGCCGACGGCGGTGGCCTCGGAGTTCTGCAGCACGGCGCGGATCTGATGGGAGGGACCGCCTCGCCAGGACTCGCCCGGTGCGTAGATGCGCCATGCCCCGTCCATCCGGAGGTGGGAGTGCAGGGTGAGTCCGCCCTCGATGCGGGTGAGGAGGTGCTTGCCGTACGAGGTGACGTCGAGGACTTCGCGGCCGGTCAGGTCGGAGGTGGCGAAGCGGGGGACACGGAGGTCGGCGTGGGTGAGGGTGCGGTGGGCCAGGGCGGCATGGAGGCGGTGGGCGGCCAGCCAGATGGTGTCTCCTTCGGGCATGCATCCATGATGCGGGAAGTGGCGGGGGTGGGAGGGGAGGTGCGGTGGGGGTGCGGGGTGAGTGGCTTTGAAGGGCTGGGTGGAGTGGTCCGTGGGGGCACTGTCACGAGAGGCGCGCGGGCGTGGGGGGCATGGGGGTGTTCTTCCGAGGCGCTCGACGACGTGACATCAGAGGGCGCCGCGTGGCTCAGGGGGGCCCTGGGCGTGCTCTCCCGAGTGGCTCAGGGGGCGGGTGGTCCGGAGGCGTGACCCATGAGGGGAGCTCCGAGTGGTGCGGTGGGGGCTCACGGGTGTTTTCTCCCGAGCGACTCGGGGGTATGGCTGGCCCGGAGGCGTGACCCCTGGAGGAGCTCCGAGTGGCTGGGCGGGGGCCCTGGGTGTGTGCTCCCGAGTGGCTCAGGGGGCATGGGTGGCCCAGGGGCGTGACCTTCGGGTCTGCCGAGTGGGCTCGGTGGGGATCGAGGGGTCGGCTGCCGGGGCCCCGAGCGCGACCCAGGGGGCTCAGAGTGGCTCGGTGGGATTCAGGGGCGGTTCAGGGGCGGATGCGGAGGCCCTTCGGGGTGGCGTGGAAGCCTGCTGTCTCCAGGGCGCGGCCCACGGGTGAGGTGAGGGCGGGGTTGTTGTTGATGCGCTCGACGGTGAGGGTGCCGAGAGAGCCTGCGCGGGCTGTGGCGGAGAGGGCTTGGGATGCCGCGTGGAGGCGGGGGTCGGCATCCTCCGTGGAGGCCGAGGCGGTGGGCGGCTCCGGGGCCGTCGGGGCTGATGGGTCGGTGGTGGGCCAGGCGAGGAGGGTTTTGCCGCCGCGCTCCATGTAGAGCGTCAGCTCACCGTCGACCAGGACGACCAGGGAGCCCGCTTTGCGGCCAGGCTTGTGGGTGACCCCGGCGGGCGGTTCGGGCCAGGGCAGGGCGGCGCCGTACGCGTTGGCCGGGTCTGCGGCGGCCAGGACCACGGCGCGGTTCGGGGCGTCGCCCTCGCTGCGGTCGCGGGCCGTTGCCGCCGCGCGGAGCCGGTCGACCGCCCCGTCCATCGCGAACTGCGCGGCCCCCAGGCCCTCGACGACGTACCCCCTGCGCGCCTGCCCGCTGTCCTCGAACGCGGCCAGAATGCGGTAGACGGCGGAGAATCCGCCCTCGGCGCCCTCGGCGGCGACCGCACCCCTGGTCACCACCCCGTGCCGGTCCAGGAACGTACGGGCGAGGGCGTGCGCACGGTGGGTCGGGTCGGGCTCCAGGGCGGGGAGCAGCGACCAGCGGCCCGCGACGGTGGGCGGCCCGGTGCGGGAGACGGGGCGGGCCCCGCCGGTGAGCGAGCCGTAACGGCCGCGCGGCACCGAGCGTTTGGCGCGATGCGCGGTGGCCCCCGCCGTGCGGCCCGAGCCGAGCAGGGCGCGCAGCGGTGCCAGGGTGTCGTTGGTCAGACGGCCGGACCAGGCCAGGTCCCAGAGGGCGTCGGCCAGTTGCGGATCGGTGGCGTCCGGGTGGGTGGTGGCGCGCACCTGATCCGCGATCTGCCGGAAGAACAGGCCGTACCCACCGGTGAGCGCGGTCAGGACGGACTCGTGCAGCGCGGACAGTTCGAGGGGGTGCGGCGGCGGGAGGAGGAGCGGCGCGTTGTCGGCGAGGTAGAGGGCGACCCAGCCGTCCTTGCCGGGAAGGGCGCCCGCCCCGGCCCACAGCACCTCGCCGGTGGTGGTCAGTTCGTCGAGGAGCGCGGGGGTGTATCCGGCGACCCGGGAAGGCAGGACGAGCTTCTCCAGGGCGGAGGCCGGCACCGCGGCACCCTGCAACTGCTCCACCGCGCGGACCAGGCCGTCGATGCCGCGCAGCCCGCCTCCCCCGTAGTGCTGCCACTGCGGCAGGAAGGTGGCCAGCGCGGCGGGGGCGACCGGTTCGAGCTCCTGGCGCAGGGCCGCCAGGGAGCGGCGGCGCAGTCGGCGCAGGACCGTGGCGTCGCACCATTCCTGGCCGATGCCCGCCGGGTGGAACTCGCCCTGCACGACACGGCCTGTCGCGGCGAGCCGGTGCAGGGTGCCTTCCGTGACTGCGGTGCCGAGGCCGAAGCGGGCAGCCGCCGTGGTGGAGGTGAAGGGGCCGTGGGTGCGCGCGAACCGGGCGAGGAGGTCGCCGAGGGGGTCCTTGACCGGTTCGGTGAAGGCCTCGGGGACGCCGACGGGGAGCGCGGTGCCGAGGGCGTCGCGCAGTCGGCCCGCGTCCTCGACCGCCGCCCAGTGGTCCTTGCCCGCGATGCGCACCTGGATGACGCGTCGGGCGTCGGCCAGTTCCGCGGCCCATTCCGGAGCCGCGCCCCGCTCCCGCAACTCCGCCCCGGTGAGCGGGCCGAGCACCCGCAGCAGGTCGGCGACGCCCTCCGCGTCCTTGATGCGCCGCTCCTCGGTGAGCCACTGCAGCTCCTGCTCCAGCTGCGTCAGTACCTCCGCGTCGAGCAGTTCGCGCAGTTCCGCCTGGCCCAGCAGCTCGGCCAGCAGACGGGAGTCCAGGGAGAGCGCAGCCGCCCGCCGCTCCGCGAGCGGCGAGTCGCCCTCGTACAGGAACTGCGCCACGTAGCCGAAGAGCAGCGAGCGGGCGAACGGGGAGGGCTCGGGGGTGGTGACCTCGACGAGGCGGACCCGGCGGGCCTCGATGTCGCCCATCAGCTCGGTCAGCCCGGGGACGTCGAAGACGTCCTGGAGGCACTCGCGGACCGCTTCCAGCACGATCGGGAACGAGCCGAACTCGCTCGCCACCTGCAGGAGCTGGGAGGCCCGCTGGCGCTGCTGCCACAGTGGGGTGCGCTTGCCGGGACTGCGCCGGGGAAGCAGCAGCGCACGCGCCGCGCACTCCCGGAAACGGGCGGCGAACAGGGCCGAACCACCGACCTGGTCCGTGACGATCTGCGCCACCTCACCCTTGTCGAAGAGGGTGTCGGCGGCACCGATCGGAGCCTGCTCGCTGTCGTACTCCGCCCCCAGGGGCCTGTCGGGGAGGGCGGACCCGCCGGGCGGGGGCGCGTCGAGCGGGTCGAGACCCATGAGGTCAAGGCCCATCAGGTCCGCGTCCGGCAGGCGCAGCACGATGCCGTCGTCGGCGTGCATCACCTGTGCGTCCATGCCGTACTTCTCGGACAGCCGGGCCCCCAGGGCCAGGGCCCACGGCGCGTGCACCTGCGCGCCGAACGGGGAGTGGACCACCACCCGCCAGTCGCCGAGCTCGTCGCGGAACCGCTCCACGACGATCGTCCGGTCGTCCGGGATGTGGCCCGCCGCCCTGCGCTGCTCGTCGAGGTACGACAGGACGTTGTCGGCGGCCCAGTCGTCCAGGCCCGCCGCGCCGAGGCGGGCCCGCGCGTCCTGTGCGCCCATCCCGCCGATCTCGCGCAGGAACGCACCGAGCGCACGGCCCAGTTCCAGGGGGCGGCCCAGCTGGTCGCCCTTCCAGAAGGGGAGCCTGCCGGGCACCCCGGGGGCGGGGGAGACCAGGACGCGGTCGCGGGTGATGTCCTCGATGCGCCAGGACGTCGTACCGAGGGTGAAGACGTCGCCCGCACGGGACTCGTAGACCATCTCCTCGTCGAGCTCACCGACCCGGCCGCCGCCCTTCTTCGGGTCGGACCCGGCGAGGAACACTCCGAACAGGCCCCGGTCGGGGATCGTCCCGCCGGAGGTGACCGCGAGCCGTTGCGCTCCCGGGCGGCCGGTGACCGTCCCCGCGACGCGGTCCCAGACGACGCGCGGCCGCAGCTCGGCGAAGGCGTCGGAGGGATAGCGCCCGGCGAGCATGTCGAGGACCGCCGTGAACGCCGACTCCGGCAGCGAAGCGAAGGGAGCCGCCCGCCGGGCCAGCGCGAGCAGGTCGTCGGCCTGCCAGGAATCCAGCGCCACCATCGCGACGAGTTGCTGGGCCAGCACGTCCAGGGGGTTGGCGGGGATGCGCAGGGACTCGATGGAGCCGCTGCGCATCCGCTCGGTGACCACTGCCGCCTGCACCAGGTCACCTCGGTACTTCGGGAAGACGACGCCCGTGGAGACCGCCCCCACCTGGTGCCCGGCCCGGCCCACGCGCTGCAGACCGGAGGCGACCGAGGGCGGCGACTCGACCTGGATGACCAGGTCCACCGCTCCCATGTCGATGCCCAGTTCCAGACTGGAGGTGGCGACCACGGCGGGCAGCCGGCCCGCTTTCAGGTCCTCCTCCACCAGGGTGCGCTGCTCCTTGGAGACCGACCCGTGATGCGCGCGGGCGAGCAGCGGCGGAGCGCCCTGGGCGGCGCCGGCCTGCCCCATCAGCTCGGCGGGGGAGCCCCCCTCGGGAAGGGCCTCGCCGGTGGCCCTCTCGTACGCGATCTCGTTGAGCCGGTTGCACAGGCGCTCGGCCAGTCGGCGGGAGTTGACGAAGACGATCGTCGAGCGGTGGGCCTGGACGAGGTCGGCGATCCGCTCCTCCACCTGCGGCCAGATGGATGGCTTGTCGCCCTGGTCGTCATCCTTGGCGGGGGAGCCGCCCAGCTCGCCCATGTCCTCGACGGGCACCACCACCGACAGGTCGAAGACCTTCGTCGAGGGCGGCTGGACGATCTCCACCTTGCGCTGTGGCGACAGGAAGCGGGCCACCTCGTCGACCGGCCGGACCGTCGCGGAGAGGCCGATCCGGCGGGCGGGCCTGGGCAGCAGCTCGTCGAGCCGCTCCAGCGACACGGCGAGGTGGGCGCCGCGCTTGGTGCCGGCGACGGCGTGCACCTCGTCCAGGATCACCGTCTCGACGCCCTCCAGGGCGCTGCGGGCCGAGGAGGTGAGCATCAGGAACAGCGACTCGGGGGTGGTGATGAGGATGTCCGGCGGCTTGGTCGCCATCGCGCGCCGCTCGCCCGCCGGGGTGTCGCCCGAGCGGATGCCGACCCGGATGTCGGGCTCCGGCAGCCCGAGCCGCACCGACTCCTGGCGGATTCCCGTCAGCGGACTGCGCAGGTTGCGCTCCACGTCCACCGCGAGGGCCTTGAGCGGCGAGATGTAGAGCACCCGGCAGCGCTTCGTGGCGTCGGCCGGCGGGGGCGTCGACGCCAGCCGGTCGAGCGAGGCGAGGAACGCCGCCAGCGTCTTCCCGGACCCGGTCGGGGCCACGACCAGGACGTCCGAGCCCTCGCCGATGGCCCGCCAGGCCCCGTCCTGCGCCGGGGTCGGCGTCACGAAGGCTCCCGTGAACCAGCTCCTGGTCGCGGGGGAGAACGAATCGAGCGCTTTCCTCACCATGGACCCCATCGTGCACCCCACCACTGACAATGCCCCGGCAATCCCGGTCCACCGCGTGGACGCCCAGGTCGGGGCGCGGGTCCGGGAGCGCACAATGGCCGGATGGAGAAGGGCGCGACGGCCACCCGGCGGCACGGGGAGTGGGCCAGACACTGGCAGTGCCCGGGCGTGCCGGGACTCGACCTGCTGCGGGCCCGCTACGTCCGGCACGCCTTCCCGCGGCACAGCCACGAAGGGTTCGTGCTCGGCGCGGTCCGTGGCGGCATCGAGGACGTGCACCTGCCGGAAGGCACGATCAGCGCGGTGCCCGGCAGCGTCGTCATGATCAACCCCGAGGTGCCGCACTCCGCCAGGGCCGGAACCCCGGAAGGCTGGTCGTACGCCACCCTGTACCCCTCGCGGGACCTCGTGGCCGAGGTGGCGGCCGAGGTCACCACCCTGCGCGGCACCCCGGGATTCGCCGAGACCTTCGTCGACGACCCCGACACCGCGCGTCTCGTCACCGAGGTGCACCGGGCCGCAGAGGAGAGCAACGCGCTCGCCGCCGACAGCATGTTCCGCATCGTGATCGCCCGCTTGCTGCGCCGGTACGGCAGTGAACTGCCCGCCCGCAGCCCGGCCGCCGCGGCGTCCCGTACCGCGGCGCTCGCCCAGGACATCCTGCGGGACCGGATGGCCGCCCCGCCCTCCCTGGAAGCCCTCGCGCACGAGGTGGGCACCAGCCCCTTCGCGCTGCTGCGCGCCTTCAAGGCCGCGTACGGGATGCCTCCGCACACCTGGCTCACCGGCGCGCGCGTGAACCGGGCGCGGGTCCTCCTGGACGCGGGCACACCGCCCGCCGACGCCGCCCTCGCCGTGGGCTTCACCGACCAGCCGCACCTCAACCGGCACTTCACCAGGATCGTCGGGGTGCCGCCCGGCGCGTACCGCCGCGAGCGCGCAAGAACGTACAAGACCGGGGGCGGCCGGCCCTCGTAGCGTCCGGGGCGTGGCAGATCAGACAGCACCAGCAGAACATTCCGGCATACGGACGACCCAGCCCCCAGAGGGCGCGGCCGGGACCGGCATGCGCAGGACAGCGCCCGGAGAGAGCGCGGCCGGGACCGGTACACGTACGGCAGGACCCGAGGAGGCCCCGGCCGAGCCGAAGGCCGACTCCGCCGTGGTACGGGACGCGCTCGGTGTGGGCGTCGCCGTCGGCCTCTCCGGCTTCGCCTTCGGGGTGACCTCGGCGGGCGCCGGGCTCACCCTCCTGCAAACCTGCGCGCTCAGCCTCCTGGTGTTCACCGGAGGCTCGCAGTTCGCCCTCGTCGGAGCGCTCGCCGCCGGCGGCAACCCGCTCACCGCGGCCGCCGGAGCCTTCTTCCTGGGCGTACGCAACACCTTCTACGGGCTGCGGCTCTCGCAACTGCTCGCCCTGCCCCGCCTCGTCCGGCCGCTCGCCGCGCAGGCGGTCATCGACGAGACCACCGCCGTCGCGCTCGCCCAGCCCACCCGGCGCAGTGCCCGCATCGGGTTCACCGTCACCGCCCTCACGCTCTTCGTCCTGTGGAACCTCACCACCCTGATCGGCGGGCTGGGCGCCGAAGCAGTCGGGGACACGGACGCCTGGGGGCTGGACGCGGCGGGCCCCGCCGTCTTCCTCGCGCTGCTCGCCCCCATGCTGCGTACGGCCGCGGAGCGCGCGGTCGCCGCGATCGCGGTCCTGCTGGGGCTCGGACTGCTGCCCGTACTGCCCGGCGGAGTGCCCGTCCTGGTGGCAGCCCTGGCCGCGCCCCTGGTGCTCTTCCTCCAGGGACGTGGCGGTTCCTCGGCCGGGAGGACGGCAGCGGGGCCGCCCGCGGACGGCACCAGGACCGCGGCCCACGACACCCGGGGAGACGTCCGTTGAGCGTCTGGATCGCCATCGCCCTGACAGCCGTCGGCTGCTACCTCGCCAAACTCCTCGGACTGCTGGTGCCCGCGAGCACCCTGGAGCGCCCGCTCGTCCAGAAGCTCTCGGCGCTGCTGCCGGTCGCCCTGCTCGCGGCACTCACCGCACAGCAGACCTTCGCCACGGGACAGCAGCTGGTGCTGGACGCCCGGGGTGCGGGACTCGTGGCGGCCGCCGTCGCACTGGTCCTGCGGGCGCCCTTCCTGATCGTCGTCGGGGCGGCGGTGGCCGTCACGGCGGGGGTACGCGCACTGGGCGGCTGACCACCACCGGACCACCGGCCGCTCAGCCACGCGCGCGTGGGGCGCGCGCGCCCGCCCCACGCGCGTACGACTTCCGGCACCCCCACGCGCGCGTGCCTCAGCCGGGCAGCCTGCCGTACGCGCGCAGCGTCAGCAGGGCGTCGATCGTGACCAGCGGCCGCGCCTCCAGTTCGGTCCCCGGTGCCCACACCCGCCACCTGACCGGCCAGCCGCCGTCCTCCTGCTGCTCGGCCGCCAGGAAGTCCAGCGAGCGCTCCATCTCCTCGTCGGTGAACCAGTCACGGGCCAGCGACCCGGGCACGCGCGCGTAGTGGTGGGCGAAGTGGTGCTCACCCGGCGCGTACCCGGGTGCGACCGGGACCTGGTCGCGCCGCTCCGGATCCAGCACCACCAGCCGCTGGGCGCGCACCAGCCGCCCCAGCCGGTCCGCAGCCGCCCGGGCCCGCGCCCGGTCAGGAACGCCGTCCAGGAAGGCGACGGCGGCCTGGACCTCGTACGGGTGGGAGGACTCCAGTGCCTCCACGGCGGCCCAGCAGAAGTCGGTCGCCCGGAACAGCCAGGCGTGCCACACCTCGTTGCGGTGCAGCAGGCCCACCACCGGGCCCGTCGCCAGCAGCTCGCTCGGCGGGTCGTCCACCACGGGCACGAACGGCGCCGCCGGATACCCCCGCTGCGAGGGATGCACGGCGGGCAGCGCGCCGTCCTTGGACGACACCTCCGTCAGATAGCGGCACACCCGCTCCACGCGCGTGCCGCCGCAGCGGCCGATCTCCTCCAGTACCCGCAGCGCGTGCGCCGTGTGCAGCGGCTGGCTCACCGGACCCCGCAGATCGGGCTCCAGCGCGTGAGCGAAGCCGCCGTCCGCACCCCGGTAGGCGTTGAGGGCCGTCTCGACGGGATCCGCCCCACCGCCGAGGAAGTGGTACGCGAACCGCCGCTGCTCCAGAACCCGGGCGGTCAGCCACACGAAGTGCTCGGCACGGGCGAGAGGGGATGCTCCATTTCCAGCCATGTGCCGACGGTAGGGCGCAATGCGTCCGAGGCAAGGGGTGCGGACCGCTGTGCACTCTTGAGGGCGCGATACTGAGGTCATGCGGTTGACGATTTTCTGGGAGCGGATGGCGGCGCACTTCGGCGAGACGTACGCCGATTCCTTCGCGCGCGACCACGTGATGTCCGAACTCGGCGGCCGTACGGTGCACGAGGCGCTGGACGCGGGGTGGGACGCGAAGTCCGTCTGGCACGCCGTGTGCCGCGCGATGGACGTTCCGCAGGACCGGCGCTGACGCACCGTCACCACAAGCGGACCCAGCGGGACCGCACGCCCGGCGCCGCGGCCTCGTCACCACGGCACGGGTACGACCCCGTTGTCCTCATGAGTGACACTTGGCCCCGTGGCCCCGACTGATGAGACCGCCCAGGACCAGGCAGAACCCCAGGACCCCGCAGCCCATGGCCCGGCAGCCCCGGGCACCGGCCGGCCCGGCGCCGCGCCCCCCGGAGCGCCGCCCGTGGGACCGGACCCCGCCGGTCCGGCCGGAATGCCCCGGTGGCTGCCGCGCGCGATGGTGCTCGCCCTGGCCCTCTACGCCTGCTTCCAGCTCGGCGACTGGGCGTTCCACCAGCTCATCACGCTGCTCCTGAACATCCTGATCGCGTTCTTCCTCGCCCTCGCCGTGGAGCCCGCGGTCGGCCGGATGGCGGCCCGCGGCATGCGCCGGGGCCTGGCCACGTTCCTGGTCTTCTTCGGCGTGATGATCACGGGCATCGGCTTCGTCGTGCTGCTGGGCTCGATGCTGGCCGGCCAGATCCTGGAGATGGTCGACGAGTTCCCCAAGTACCTGGACTCGGTGATCCGCTGGATCAACCTCACTTTCCACACCGAGCTGTCCAGGGTCGAGGTGCAGGACAGCCTGCTGCGCTCCGACTGGCTCCAGAAGTACGTGCAGAACAGTGCGAGCGGGGTGCTGGACGTCTCCACGACGGTCCTGGGCGGCCTGTTCAAACTGCTGACGATCTTCCTGTTCTCGTTCTACTTCGCCGCCGACGGGCCGAGGCTGCGGCGGGCGCTGTGCTCCGTACTGCCGCCGTCCCGGCAGACGGAGGTGCTGCGCGCCTGGGAGATCGCCGTCGACAAGACCGGCGGGTATCTCTACTCCCGCGGCCTGATGGCCCTGATCTCGGGCGTCGCGCACTACATCCTGCTGGTGATCCTCGACGTGCCGTACGCCCCCGCGCTCGCCGTGTGGGTCGGCCTGATCTCGCAGTTCATCCCGACCATCGGCACCTACCTCGCGGGCGCGCTGCCGATGCTGATCGCCTTCACGGTCAACCCCTGGTACGCACTGTGGGTGCTCGGCTTCGTGGTGGTCTACCAGCAGTTCGAGAACTACCTCCTGCAGCCCAAGCTGACCGCCAAGACCGTCGACATCCACCCGGCCGTCGCCTTCGGCTCGGTCGTCGCGGGAACGGCACTGATGGGGGCGGTGGGCGCGCTCATCGCGATCCCCGCGGTGGCCACCCTGCAGGCCTTCCTCGGGGCGTACGTGAAGCGGTACGCCGTGACGGACGACCCCCGGGTGCACGGCCACCGCAGCAGGCGGGCCCCGGCCCTGGCCAGAGCGCGGGCCGCCCTGCACCGCAACCGCGACAGGCAGCCGCCGTCCCCTCCGGCGGGGGACGGCGACTGAGCCCGGGCCGGAGGGGACGGCGCCCGGCGGGCGTGGTGCGCTTGACAGTAAAATCGAACATCCATTCTTATGGGGAGTCCTGGCTTGTGATCCCAAGGGTTCGTACGGGGTTATCCACAGGTCAGGGGGACGCCGAGGCCGATTGTCAGTGGCAGGCGTTAGCGTCATTGACGTGAAGCGATCGACTCAAGCAAATCGGGTGGAACCCATGGCAGCAGGCACCGACCGCGAGAAGGCGCTGGACGCCGCTCTCGCACAGATTGAACGACAATTCGGCAAGGGCGCCGTGATGCGCCTCGGCGACCGGCCGAACGACCCCATCGAGGTCATCTCCACGGGCTCGACCGCCCTGGACATCGCGCTCGGTGTCGGCGGACTGCCGCGCGGCCGTGTGGTGGAGGTGTACGGGCCGGAGTCCTCCGGTAAGACGACACTGACACTGCACGCCGTGGCCAACGCGCAGAAGGCCGGCGGCACCGTCGCCTTCGTGGACGCCGAGCACGCGCTCGACCCCGAGTACGCCAAGGCCCTCGGCGTCGACACGGACAACCTGATCCTCTCCCAGCCGGACACCGGTGAGCAGGCGCTGGAAATCGTGGACATGCTGGTCCGCTCCGGTGCCATCGACCTCATCGTCATCGACTCCGTGGCGGCGCTCGTGCCGCGTGCGGAGATCGAGGGCGAGATGGGCGACTCGCACGTCGGTCTGCAGGCCCGGCTGATGAGCCAGGCGCTCCGCAAGATCACTGGTGCGCTGCACCAGTCCGGCACCACCGCGATCTTCATCAACCAGCTCCGCGAGAAGATCGGTGTGATGTTCGGCTCGCCGGAGACCACGACCGGTGGCCGCGCGCTCAAGTTCTACGCCTCGGTGCGGCTCGACATCCGCCGCATCGAGACCCTCAAGGACGGCACGGACGCGGTCGGCAACCGCACCCGCGTCAAGGTCGTCAAGAACAAGGTCGCGCCGCCCTTCAAGCAGGCCGAGTTCGACATCCTCTACGGCCAGGGAATCAGCCGCGAGGGCGGTCTGATCGACATGGGCGTCGAGCACGGCTTCGTCCGCAAGGCCGGTGCTTGGTACACGTACGAGGGCGACCAGCTCGGCCAGGGCAAGGAGAACGCCCGGAACTTCCTGAAGGACAACCCCGATCTCGCCGACGAGATCGAGAAGAAGATCAAGGAGAAGCTGGGCGTCGGTGTGAAGCCCAAGAAGGATGCCCCCGAGGGTGAGCCCGGCGCGGACGCTGCCGGCGCCGCGTCGGCAGCGGACGCAAAGTCCGTACCGGCTCCGGCGGCCAAGGCCAAGACGGCCAAGACCGCGGCAGCCAAGGGCTAGTCCATGACCCGGAGATCGGGCTGGCCGGGCAGCACGGACGACGCGTACGGCGGGACGGGGGACGTGCACGGTGAGCACGCCGGGCACGACGGACCCGCGGGGCGGGGCGGACCTGCCGGGCAAGGTGGGTCCGCGTTCGCCGAGCACGACGGTGGAGCGGGGGCGGCCGGGGGGCCGCCCCGGCTCCCCTGGTCCTCCCGGGAAACGGGGGGCGCCGGAGCGGAGCCCGGGGCCCGCAGGTCCGGGAGGGGACGCAAGAGCGGAGGCGGAGGCGCTCAGGAGCCCCCGCAGGATCCGGAGGAGCGGGCGCGGTCGATCTGTCTGCGCCTGCTCACCGGTACTCCGCGCACGCGCAAGCAGCTCGCCGATGCCCTGCGCAAGCGGGAGATCCCCGAGGAGATCTCCGAGCAGGTGCTGTCGCGCTTCGAGGAGGTCGGGCTGATCAACGACGCGGCGTTCGCGGACGCCTGGGTCGAGTCGCGCCATCACAGCAAGGGACTGGCGCGGCGGGCGCTGGTCCAGGAGCTGCGCACCAAGGGTGTCGACGCCGGGCTGATCGACGAGGCCGTGGGTCAGCTGGACTCGGAGCAGGAGGAGGAGACGGCCCGGGAGCTGGTGGCCCGCAAGCTGAGATCCACCCGGGGGCTGGAGCGGGACAAGAGGGTGCGGCGGCTGGCGGGGATGCTGGCTCGTAAGGGCTATCCGGAGGGGGTTGCCCTACGGGTGGTCAGGCGGGCGTTGGAGGAGGAGGGGGAGGACGCGGAGGGGTTGGACTCCGGGGCGTTCTGAGGGGGTGGGGTGCGGAGCGTGGGTGGGGCCGGAGGGTGCGGCTCCGCCGGGGGCCGCCCCCTTGCCCGCCCGTTCCGCACCCGGGGGCCCCGCCGCCCATGGGGGGGCGGGGGAGGAAGAGGGCGCGGGACCCCCGCCGCCCAAGGGGACTGGGGGAGAGGGTGCGGGGGCTGCCCCCGCCGCCCAAGGGGGCCGGGGGCAGCGGTCAGGGGTGGGTGATGGGGAGGCCGGTGGATTTCCAGGACTGGAAGCCGCCGGCCAGGTCCGTGGCGCGGTGCAGGCCCAGCTGCCGCAAGGAGGCCGCCGCGAGGCTCGACGCGTAGCCCTCGTTGCAGATCACGATGACGCGCAGATCGTGACCGGTGGCCTCGGGGGCGCCGTGACTGCCCAGCGGATCCAGGCGCCACTCCAGTTCGTTGCGCTCCACCACCAGGGCTCCCGGGATCAGTCCGTCCCGCTCGCGCAGGGCCGCGTACCGGATGTCCACCAGGAGCGCCCCCGCCGCGGCCGCCTCGTACGCCTCCTGCGGCCCGACCCGGTCGAGCCGCGCCCGTACCCGCTCCAACAGCTCGTCGATTCCCACCGGTTCGTCCCTCACTGCCACTCCTCCGGTCGTTCCACCTGCTCCAGGCGCAGTACCGTGCCCGTACGGCTGTACCGCCGCATCAGCGGCAGCGGCGGATAGTAGGCGTGCACCGAGATCGCATGGTCCTTGTCCGACTCGTTGCGTACCTGGTGCACATGGTGCTCGCCGAAGGCCCGCCCCCGGCCGGCCGTCAACCGCCGCTCCCTGTCGACCCCGTCGGCCAGCTCCAGGGTCTTCCACCCCTCGGTGGGCAGCCGGGCGGCGAGCGACTGCTCGGTCAGCCCGCCCGCCGCCGCGGCGAACGCGCCGTGCGAACCGCCGTGGTCGTGCCACCCTGTCCCGGTCCCCGGCGGCCAGCCGATCAGCCAGGCCTCGCTCCCGCCGGGGCCTTCGAGCCGTACCCAGGTACGCCCTTCCGGATCGAGCGGGAGAGAGGCCACGAGTGCCGCGTCGGCCGCGGTGCGGGTGACGAAGTCGAGGAGCTGCGCAGGGGTGGGCGCCGTTGCGCGGGCAGGGGCGGAGGCCCGTACGGGTACGGGAAAAGACACGGGAAGTGACACGGGAAGGCCGTCCTGAGAGGTTCGCGGGCACGCACGGGCGCCTCACCGGCTCCGAAGGAGGAGCGGGAGGCGGCACATCGCGCGTGAGGGAAGGGGGCGAATCAGCAGGACGGGTGACAGACGCAGCCCGCGTAGCGGACCAGGTCCATATGGACCCTCCGCCACAGGCACACACGGGTGTCGCTCACGTTCCGGAGTACACCATGTGTGCCTGCGACGGTCAATTGATGTCCGCGGTCCGGTCGGTGCGCACCAGGGCGCCCGAGGTGTCGCTCGGCGCGTCCGCCGCCTCGGGCGCGCCGCCGCGCGCCGCGTCCGCCGCCGCGTACAGCTCCGCCGGACGCACCCCGTCGAAGGCCGCCACCAAGTGCCCGTCCGGTCGTACGAGCAGGACGGTGTGGGCCGTCGCCCCGGGATAGCCCTCGGTGACGAGCAGCTCTGCCGGGACGGGCAGGGCGGTGACCGCCGCCGCAAGACGGGGCATCACCCCCGCGGTCATCCAGTGCCGCCGGTCCCACACCCCGGTGCCCGGCGCGACCAGCACCACCAGCAGGTGCCCCTGCCCCAGCCGGTCCCGCAGCGCCGCCGTGGTGCCGTCCGGCGCGGTCACCCGTACGTCCTCGACGGGCGCACCGGGCGCGGTGGCGACCTCGGCCTCCGCCTCCTGGTCGGCGGCCGGGCCGGCCGCCAGCGGGGAGTGCCGGTACTGGGGGAGCGCACCGAGCGCACCGCCGCCCAGGTGCCCGTCGATGAGCAGACTGTCGTGCCCGCGCGCCGCACCCGGCAGCACCGCGCGCAACCCGCCGCCGCCCCGCAGTATCGGCAGCACCTGGTCGGCGGCGCGCAGCCGTGCGGCGACCGCCGTGCGCCGCTCCGTCTGGTAACTGTCGAGCAGGACCTCGGAGGCGTCGTGATGCAGGGCGTGCGCCAGCTTCCACGCCAGGTTCTCCACGTCCCGCAGCCCCTCGTCGACCCCCTGGGTGCCGAGCGCGCCGAGCAGGTGCGCCGCGTCCCCGGCGAGGAAGGAGCGGCCCTCGCGCCAGCGTTGGGCGAGCCGGTGGTGCAGCGTGTAGACACCCGTGTCGAGCAGTTCGTACGCCGGTGTCGCCCCGCACCATCCGGCCAGGGTGTCCCTGATCCGGGTGACCAGGGCGTCGGGCGTGACCAGGTCACCGCGCGGCGGCAGCAACCAGTCCAGCCGCCACGCGCCGTCGGGGAGGGGGCGGGCCGTCACCTCGGGGCCGCCGCCGCGCCAAGGGGGCTGGCGGTGCATCAGCGCGGTGTCCGGCCAGGGGAGTTCGGTGCGCAGGGCGGCGACGGCGTGCCGTTCGACGGCGGTGCGTCCGGCGAAGCGGATCCCGAGGAGCTTGCGGACGGTGGAACGGGCGCCGTCGCAGCCGACCAGATAGCTGCCCCGCCAGTAGAGGTAACCCGGCTCGCGGGTGTGCACGGTGACGCCCTTGGCGTCGTGCTCGATGGTGTCCACGCGCGCGTGCGTCGCGAGCTCGACCAGCGGGTGGGCGGTGGCGGCGGCGTACAGTCCGCGCGTGAGGGAGTGCTGGGGGAGGTGCAGGGGCGCCGGGAACCCACTGTCGTCACCGAGCGTGAGTTCGGTGACGACCTGCTTGCGTCGCATCGACCGCCACCCGGACCAGCGCATCCCGTCGTCCCGGAGGGTGGTGCAGCCCAGCCGCTCGACCAGGGCCGCGGTGTCCGCCCGCAGCACCACGGTCCTTGCCGTACGCGGCTCCTGCGCGCCGTCGCCCTCGTCCAGGACGACGGAGGGCACGTGCTGGGCGGCGAGGGACAGGGCGAGCGCGAGCCCGACCGGTCCGGCGCCGACCACGATCACCGGGTCCACGGCGCGCGACCCCCGCCCCGTACGGACAAGCGGAAAGCCGCACAGGCGGCAGTGGACACAAGGTGCTCGATCACAGAACGTATGCAACCCACTGCGGGTGCTTGCGTCAAGTGACGGAGGCAGCGGCGCGGGGCCGCTGCCTCATTAATCGTCAGTTTGGCGCGTGCTGAAGCGCTTTGGTGTGCTCCGGCGGGCCGGCTACTGGACTTCGTTACCCGGAATGGGTTCGTCCGCCTTGGCGGTCCGGATACCGGTCTTCGCCCGGCGCCCGCGCTTCTCGATCCAGGTGGCGAGCGCGGACAGGAGCAGACACAGGACGATGTACAGCAGACCGATCACGACGATCGTCGAGACGTACGGGTACATGCCGTTGACCATGGTGTTGCTCGCGATCAGGCGGGCGGTGTTCAGCAGCTCCGGGTACAGGATCATGAAGCCGAGCGAGGTGTCCTTGAGGGTCACCACCAGCTGGCTGATGATCGTCGGGAGCATGGCGCGGACCGCCTGCGGGATCAGCACGCTGACCATGACCTGCGTCTTGCTCATGCCGAGCGCGTACGCGGCTTCGCTCTGACCGCGCGGCACCGAGTTGATGCCGGCGCGCAGCACCTCGGCCTGTACGCAGCCGTTGTAGATGGACAGGCCGATGGCCAGTGCCCACAGCGACGCGTCGGCCAGGAAGCCGGCCCACACCGCGTAGATGGTGATCAGCAGCGGGATCGAGCGGAAGACCTCGATGAACCCGGTGGCCAGCCAGCTGATCGGCTTGTGGTCGGAGAGCCGGGCGACGGCCAGCAGCACACCGAGCACCAGGGAGCCGACCGCGGCGAGGCCGAAGGCCTCGAGGGTGGCGAGCAGGCTCTCGGCGATGTTCTGCCGGATGCCCGCGTAGTTGAAGATGTCCCACATCTCCGGGGCCAGGTGTCCCTTGGCCTCCAGGCGCAGGACCGCGGCGACGAGCAGCGCCAGGATGGCGGCCGAACCGACCACGGTGTAGATCCGGTTGCGGACCTTGGCCTTGGGGCCGGGGGCGTCGTAGAGAACGCTGGCACTCATCGTGCGACCTCCATACGGCGCTCAAAGAGTCGGAAGAGGGCGCTGATGGCAAAGGTGACGATCAGGTACCCGAGGGCGACGAAGATGAAGATCGGCAGGATCGCGTAGCCGTCCTCGCTCAAGGTCTTCTGCACACCGAAGAGTTCGACGACGCTGAACGCGCCCGCGATCGCCGAGTTCTTGGTCAGTGCGATGAAGATGCTGCTCAGCGGTGGCAGCACGGTCCGGGTGGCCTGCGGCAGGACGATCATGCGCAGCGTCTGGCCGAAGGTCATGCCCAGGGAACGGGCCGCTTCCGCCTGGCCGACGGGCACCGTGTTGATGCCGGAGCGGATCGCCTCGCAGACGAAGGAGGAGGTGTAGAAGCCGAGCGCCAGCGCACCCAGCAGGAAGGGGCTCATCCCGGGGAAGAAGATCTCCGGCACCACGAAGGTGGTGACCAGGAACAGCAGGGTGAGCGGGGTGTTGCGCAGGATGGTGACCCACGCGGTTCCGAAGAAGCGCAGCGGGGGCACCGGCGAGACCCGGAAGCCCGCGATGATCAGGCCCAGGACCATGGCGATCAAGCCGCTGACCGCGGTGATGAACACGGTGCCTATGAAGCCCTCGCGGAACAACGGCAGATGGTCGGTCAGTACGTTCATGAGGTCTCCGCGTCGGAGGGCAGCGGCTTGGGGTGGACGGGCAGGAGGAACTGCGCCCCGTACAGGCCCAACAGGGGTACGGGGCGCGTCAGCCGGCGGCCGTCAGGGACGGGCCGGAGCGCCGGCCAGTGATTCCGGCCGGCGGTTCCGGTCAGTAGTTCTCGATGGCCGGCGGCTCGGTGTACGAGGAGCCCGAGAGGCCGAGCGTCGAGTCGTAGATCTTCTTGTACGTGCCGTCCTTGACGTGCTTGGTGAGCGCGTCGTTGATCGCGGTGCGCAGCGCCTTGTCGTCCTTGTTCACGCCGATGCCGTAGAGCTCCGTGGTGAACGGCTTGCCGACGACCTTGAGGTTGGTCGGGTTCTGCGCGGCGTAGCCCTTGAGGATCGAGTCGTCGGTGGTGACCGCGTCGATCTGCTTGGTCAGGAGCTGCTGGACGCAGTCCGAGTACTTGCCGAGCTCCACGACCTCGGCGCCGTACTCCGGCTTCTTGATCTCCTGGAGCGGGGTCGAGCCCTTGATGGAGCAGACCTTCTTGCCCTTGACGGTGTCCTTGCCGGTGATGGCGGACTCGTCCTTGCGGACCAGGAGGTCGGCGCCGGCCTTGTAGTACGGACCCGCGAAGCCGACCTGCTTCTTGCGCTTCTCGTTGATCGAGTACGTACCGACGTAGTAGTCGACCTGGCCCTGCGCGATGGTCGTCTCGCGGAGGTCGGAGTTGACCGTCTTCCACTCGATCTGGTCCGCGGAGAAGCCGAGGTCGGCGGCGATCATCGTGGCGATCTCGATGTCGAAGCCGGAGCGCTTCTTGGTCGACTGGTCCTCGTAGCCGAGGTACGGCTGGTCGGCCTTGGCACCGATGATCAGCTTGCCGCGGGTCTTGGCGGCCTTGAAGGTCGGCGAACCGTCGACCTTCGCGTCCTTGGCGACGGCGTAGGTCGGCGCCTTGGGCGCCTCCTTGCCGCCCGGGGCCTTCGCGGCGTCGCCGGCCGAGCCCTCCTTGCCGCCACAGGCGGTCGCGGTCAGTGCGAGAGCGGCGATGGCCGCGGCAACGGCTGTCTTACGGAGAATCACGGTGAACATCCCTTACGTCGGTAGGTCGTTGGCCGGCCGTGCCGGCGAACGGTGAATCGGCGCGGGCGCCGAGGACCGTCAGTGGTGCAGGATCTTCGACAGGAAGTCCTTGGCCCGGTCGCTACGAGGGTTACTGAAGAACTGGTCCGGCGTGGCCTCTTCGACGATCTTCCCGTCCGCCATGAAGACGACCCGGTTCGCCGCCGAGCGCGCGAAGCCCATTTCGTGAGTGACGACCACCATGGTCATTCCGTCGCGGGCCAGCTGCTGCATGACCTCCAGGACCTCGTTGATCATCTCCGGGTCGAGCGCCGATGTGGGCTCGTCGAAGAGCATGACCTTCGGTTCCATGGCCAACGCCCGTGCGATGGCGACGCGTTGCTGCTGACCGCCCGAGAGCTGTGCCGGGTACTTGTCCGCCTGTGCGCCCACGCCCACCCGGTCCAGCAGGGTACGGGCCTTCTGCTCCGCGGCCTTCTTGTCGGTTCCGCGGACCTTGATCTGGCCCAGCGTGACGTTCTCCAGGATCGTCTTGTGGGCGAAGAGGTTGAACGACTGGAACACCATGCCCACATCGGAGCGCAGTCGCGCCAGCTCCTTGCCCTCCTGGGGCAACGGCTTCCCGTCGATGCGGATGGCGCCCGAGTCGATCGTCTCCAGGCGGTTGATCGTGCGGCACAGCGTGGACTTCCCGGACCCGGAGGGTCCGATGACGACGACGACCTCGCCACGGGCGATGGTCAGGTCGATGTCCTGGAGCACATGCAGCGCGCCGAAGTGCTTGTTGACGTTGCTCAGGACCACCAGGTCCGTCGACGCGGGTACCGCGTCCTCGGCGCCCTTGGTCACTGAAACTCCGCTCATCGGCTTTTGCTCCGTCCTCCTCGGTTGGGAGGACCCTAGTCACCCAGTGCGACCAGCGTCATTACATCTGAGCGGAAATTGAGCATAACGATCCGGCCTCAACCGGACACTCTGCGTGAAGGGGACGCCGGATGGGGATACCGGCTCCATAACGGAACAACCCCGTGATGAGAAGGGCCTTGACGGGGGCTGCCCGGATCGGCGTGGATGCCATGAGGGTAAGAACCCGACCCGGGTGAAGAACCCGCACACATCAACAGCGCGGACCGGAGGAGGTGCCATGAGACTGCTGCTCGTCGAGGACGACAACCACGTCGCCGCCGCCCTGTCCGCCGTCCTCACCCGGCACGGCTTCCAGGTCGTGCACGCCCGCAACGGCGAAGAGGCCCTCCAGGCCTTCCTGCCCGACGACCGGGCCCCCGAAGGACAGGAGCCCTTCGGGGTCGTCCTGCTCGACCTGGGGCTGCCCGACCAGGACGGGTACGAGGTCTGCGGCAAGATCCGCAAACGCACCAGCACCCCGGTGATCATGGTGACCGCGCGCGCCGACGTCCGCTCCCGCATCCACGGCCTCAACCTCGGAGCCGACGACTACGTCACCAAGCCGTACGACACCGGCGAGCTCCTCGCCCGTATCCACGCGGTGAGCCGGCGCACCGCGACCGGGGAGACACCGCCCGCCTCCGGCGACACCACGCTCCAGCTCGGCCCCGTGCACCTCGAACTGCCCACCCGCCGCGTCAGCGTCGGCGGCACGGACGTCCAGCTGACCCGCAAGGAGTTCGACCTGCTCGCGCTTCTCGCCCAGCGGCCCGGCGTCGTCTTCCGGCGGGAGCAGATCATCAGCGAGGTGTGGCGCACCAGCTGGGAAGGGACCGGGCGCACGCTGGAGGTCCATGTGGCGTCGCTGCGCTCGAAGCTGAGGATGCCCGCCCTGATCGAGACCGTGCGCGGAGTCGGCTACCGGCTGGTCGCCCCGAACGCCACGGGCGTACCCGGCGCCCCCCGGGCCACGTAACACCCCGTGCGCACCCGTCTTCTTCCGCTCCTCATCATCCTGCTCGCGGGCATGCTGATCGCCTTCGGCTTCCCGCTCGCCGTGCGCGTGGCCGCCGCCCAGCAGCAGCAGGTGGTGATCGACCGGATCGACGACACGGCCCGCTTCGCCTCGCTCGCCCAGTTCGTCACCGAGCGTTCCCTCGCGCGCGACGAACGCCGCGACACCCTGGAGGCCGAACTCGGCCGCTACCACTCGGTGTACGGGATCCGGGCCGGCGTCTTCTACCGGGACGGCGGCGTCATGGCGGCGGCTCCCGGGGACTGGACCGTGCGGGCCGCGGGCGACCTGGGCAGGGAGGCGTTCCAGGAGGCCCTCGCCGGGCGCCGCAGTCACGACCCGCCGCAGGTCTGGCCCTGGCGGGAGCACACGCTGGTGGTGGCCTCGCCGGTGGTACGGGACGGGGACGTGGTCGCGGTCGTCGTCACCGACTCGCCCACCGGACACCTGCGTTCGCGCATCCTGCACGACTGGCTGCTGATCGCGGCGGGGGAGTTCGCCGCCCTGTTCCTGGCGATCGGCGCGGCCTTCCGGCTGACCGGGTGGGTGCTCAGGCCGGTCCGGGTGCTGGACGCCGCCACCCACGACATAGCGACCGGCCGGATGAACTCCCGGGTGGCACCCTCCGGCGGGCCCCCCGAACTGCGTCGTCTTGCCAAGTCGTTCAACGAGATGGCGGACAACGTCGAGGACGTCCTGGAGCAGCAGCGCGCCTTCGTCGCCGATGCCTCGCACCAGCTGCGCAACCCGCTGTCCGCCCTGCTCCTGCGCATCGAGCTGCTCGCCCTGGAACTGCCCGAGGGAAACGAGGAGATCGCCTCCGTCCGCACCGAGGGAAAGCGCCTCGCCCGGGTCCTCGACGACCTCCTCGACCTCGCCCAGGCCGAACACGCACCGGCGGACCTGCGGCTGATCGACCTCGGCGAACTGGCCACCGAACGGGTCGCTGCCTGGTCCCCGCTCGCCGACGACAAGGGCGTACGCCTGCTGCGCGAAGGCCCCAAGGCGGTCACTGCCTGGGCCGACCCCATCGCGCTCTCCAGCGCGCTCGACGCGGTGATCGACAACGCCCTCAAGTTCACCCCCGCCGACGAGACGGTCACGGTCCAGGTCGCTTCGGACGGCGACCTGTGCACGGTGGTCGTCGCCGACGGAGGCCCCGGTCTCACCGAGGACGAACTGGTCCGCGTCGGCGACCGGTTCTGGCGCAGCAACCGCCACCAGAACATCAAAGGCTCCGGACTCGGGCTGTCCATCTCCCGCGCACTGCTCCTGGCCGGCCGCGGCACCATCGGCTACGCGGCCAACGCACCCCACGGGCTGCGCGTGACGGTCACGGTCCCGCGCACCGGGCGATGAGCCGGCTTCGGGCTGCAGGCCCGAGGCTGCCCGCTCCCCGCTGGTCTTCCCGTTGACCGCCGGGGCTCCCCGCCGCGCGCCGGCCTTCCCGTTGACCGCCGGAGCCCATGTTCCCCGTTACGGCTTCACCGACTGGTAGTAGAGCGCCGCCCCCTCGTGCAGCGCGAGCGGGTCCGTGTAGATCGCGGTGCGCAGGTCCACCAGCTGCGCCGCGTGCACCTGGCGTCCGATCCGGTCCCGGCTGGCGATCACCGTCTCGGTGAAGCGCCTGGTGAGTTCCGGGTCCGTACGGTCCGTGGTGACCAGCAGATTGGCCACCGCGATCGTCGGTACGGCCTCCTGGTTGCTCACCTTGGCGTAGGCGTCGGCCGGCATCACGGCGGAGCGGTAGTAGCCGGTGATGTCGCCCGGCTTCTGCAGTGCCTCCACCAGGTCGGGGCCGAGCGGAACCAGCCGTACGTCCATCCGCTCGGACAGGTCCCGCACCGCGCTGGTGGGCAGGCCGCCCGACCAGAAGAAGGCGTCGACGGTGCCTGCCTCCAACCGCCCCGGCATGGTGTCGATCCCTATCGAGACCGGTTCCACGTCCCTTTCGGGGTCGAGCCCGGCAGCGGCCAGCAGCCGGTTCGAGATCAGCCGCACCCCCGACCCGTCCTGCCCGACCGCCACCCGCAGACCCCTCAGGTCCGCGACGGAGCGGACCTTCGAATCCCTGGGCACCACCAGCTGCACGTAGTCGTCGTAGAGCCGTGCACAGCCCCGCAGCCGGTCCGCGCCCTTCAGCCGGTCCCGCTGGTACGTCGCCACCGCGTCTGCGGTCGCGATCGTGAAGTCCGCCGTCCCCGCCGCCACCCGGGCCAGGTTCTCCTGCGACCCCTGACTGGTGAGGAGCGTGATGTCCACTCCCGGCAGGTCCCGGCGCAGCGTTTCCTCCAGCAGCACCCCGTACCGCTGGTAGACCCCGGTCCGCACTCCCGTGCTGAAGGTGACCTCCCCCTTGGGCGAGGGGGCGCCGGACGGCAGCAGCCACCACAGCAGCAGCCCGCAGACGGCGAGCGCGGCCACCACACCCTGCAGGGCACGACGGCGACCGATACGGCGGAGGACGGGGAACATGACGCGATCCTGCCAGCTCACCGGCCCCCCGGGCCAGAGGGAGGACCGCACGGCGCCCCGCACACGGCGCGCCCCGTACCCTGGTGGGCGAGATGAGCGAGAAGACATACGAGGTGCGCACTTACGGGTGCCAGATGAACGTCCACGACTCCGAGCGCCTGTCGGGCCTCCTGGAGGGCGCGGGATACGTCCGCGCGCCCGAAGGGTCCGACGGTGACGCCGACGTCGTGGTCTTCAACACCTGCGCGGTCCGTGAGAACGCCGACAACAAGCTGTACGGCAACCTCGGACGGCTCGCGCCGATGAAGACCAAGCGGCCCGGCATGCAGATCGCCGTCGGCGGCTGCCTGGCCCAGAAGGACCGCGACACCATCACCACGCGCGCCCCCTGGGTCGACGTGGTCTTCGGCACCCACAACATCGGCAAGCTGCCGGTGCTGCTGGAGCGCGCCCGCATCCAGGAAGAGGCGCAGGTCGAGATCGCCGAGTCGCTGGAGGCGTTCCCCTCGACGCTGCCCACGCGCCGCGAGAGCGCCTACGCCGCCTGGGTCTCCATCTCGGTCGGCTGCAACAACACCTGCACCTTCTGCATCGTGCCCGCGCTGCGCGGCAAGGAGAAGGACCGCAGGACCGGCGACATCCTCGCCGAGATCGAGGCCCTGGTCGCCGAGGGCGTCTCCGAGATCACCCTGCTCGGCCAGAACGTCAACGCCTACGGGTCCGACATCGGCGACCGTGAGGCCTTCAGCAAGCTGCTGCGCGCCTGCGGCAGGATCGAAGGCCTGGAGCGGGTCCGCTTCACCTCGCCGCACCCCCGCGACTTCACGGACGACGTGATCGCGGCCATGGCCGAGACGCCGAACGTGATGCCGCAGCTGCACATGCCGCTGCAGTCCGGCTCGGACACGATCCTCAAGGCGATGCGCCGCTCGTACCGGCAGGAGCGTTTCCTCGGGATCATCGACAGGGTGCGTGCCGCGATGCCGGACGCCGCCATCTCCACCGACATCATCGTGGGCTTCCCCGGCGAAACCGAGGAGGACTTCGAGCAGACGATGCACACGGTCCGCCAAGCCCGCTTCACCAACGCCTTCACCTTCCAGTACTCGATCCGGCCCGGCACGCCCGCCGCCACGATGGAGAACCAGATCCCCAAGGAGGTCGTCCAGGAGCGCTACATGCGTCTGGTCGCCCTGCAGGAGGAGATCTCCTGGGAGGAGAACAAGAAGCAGGTCGGCCGCACCCTGGAGGTCATGGTCGCCGAGGGCGAGGGCCGCAAGGACGGCGCCACCCTCCGCCTCTCCGGCCGTGCCCCCGACAACCGTCTTGTGCACTTCACCAAGCCCGCCGAGGACGTGCGTCCCGGTGACGTGGTGACGGTCACGATCACCTACGCGGCACCGCACCACCTGCTCGCCGAGGGCGAGAGCGGGGCCGTGCGCCGCACTCGGGCCGGCGACGCCTGGGAGAAGCGCAACGCGCAGCCGCAGAAGGGCCCCGGCGTCATGCTCGGTCTGCCGAAGATCGGCGTGCCGGAGCCGCTGCCGGCCGCCACGGGCGGTTGCAGCATCAACTGACCGGGGGACGGTCGCGGGCGCACGTCCCCACGTGGGGGGCGGCTCCCACCCGGGTGCCAGCCCTGACGGGCCGCCCGGGGCGTGGGTCCCCGCCTCCCGTCCGGGCGTGGGTCCCCGCCTCTTGCCCGGGGCGCCGGACCGGCCCTGAGCTGGTTGTTCCTGTACCCGCGCTAGGCTGCCGGGCATGCTCGTAGCCGCCGCCGTATGCCCCTGCCCGCCGCTGCTCGTTCCCCAGGTCGCCGCCGGCGCGGCGGCCGAACTCGACGCCGCGCGGGACGCCTGTGCGGACGCGCTGGGCGTACTGGCCGCCTCCCGGCCCGATCTGCTGGTCGTCATCGGGCCCGCGGGCCCGGGATCCCAGGGCCCCCACCCGCGGGGGACGAAGGGCAGTTTCGCGGGCTTCGGCGTAGACCTGGAGGTCTCCCTCGGAACCGCCGCCGAAGGAGCCGGCGGCGGCAGCGGGCTGCCGCCGTCCCTCTCGGTGGCGGCCTGGCTGCTCGACCGTACGGACTGGGCGCACGTACCCGTCGAGGGGCTCGGTGTCGGTGAGGAACTGTCCACCGCGCGCTGCGCCGAGGAGGGCCGGCGGATCGCGGGCCTGGCGGGCCGGGTGGCACTCCTGGTGATGGGCGACGGCAGCGCCTGCCGCACCCTGAAGGCCCCCGGCTACCTCGACGAGCGTGCCGAGGGCTTCGACGCCGAAGCGGCCCGGGCCTTGGGCAGTGCCGACACCGCCGCCCTGCTCGCGACGGACGGCGATCTCGCGCACGCCCTCAAGGCATCAGGACGAGCCCCCTGGCAGGTGCTCGCGGGCGCCGCGGACGGAGCGGGCCTGGGCGGTCAGCTGCTGTACGAGGACGCGCCGTACGGCGTGGGGTACTTCGTCGCGGCGTGGTCCTAGCGGGCGCGCCCGGCAGGGACGGGCCCGATACGGGAACGGCCGCGGAACCCTTTGGGTTCCGCGGCCGTTCCCGTTGCTCGTCACTCGTGCCGACAGGCCTCAGGGGGCCGGCGGCGGAGGAGGCGGAGTGCCGCCGTTGTCCTTGGTGGAGAGACGGTCCAGGGCGTCCTTTGCCTTGCCCGTTCCCGAGTGGATCTGATTGCTGTACTTGCCCTTGGTCTTGGAGTCGACAGCCTGAGCGGCCTTGTCGAGGCCCTGCTCGATTTTGCCCCCGTGCTGCTGCGCGAGGTCCGCGGCCTTTTCCTTCGCCGGGGCCAGCTTGGCCTTCAAGTTGTCCAGGAAGCCCATGGGTCACCTTCCCTCAAGGGAGTGTCCGGTTCTGACCGGAGGGGCCAGAACTCGCTATTTGCGGGCAGTTTCGCCGACCTGATTGTCCGCTGCCGCCTCGGCCGACTGCTGCTTGGGGATCTCCAGAGCCTCCGCGGCGGCCTCCTCGGCCTCCTCGGAAGGCTTTGCGGCGGGGGCCTCCGGGGTGTCCGCAGCAGCCGCGGCCGCGACCTCCACCAACGGTTCGGAGCCACTCTCCGTGATCTCCGACTCCTTCTCCGACTCCTTGGCCGTCACGGCCTCCTCGGTGGCCTGCGCCTGCGGAGCGGTGGTCTGCTCCTCCTCGGGTGACACGTCGACGGCATCCTTGGACTTCCGACGAAACATAGAAAAAACGCCCATATCTACTCCATAGCGTACTCGTGTGGGCGAAATGCCGCGTCGTCCGGTGCGTCCCATTGCGCCGCCCGGAGAGGCCGGTCCGTGAACCGGCGTGCGGAACCTCGCAACAGGCAACGACCCCGCACGCGCGTCGTCACGTCGCTCGTTCGGGGAGAGGTGCGGGGGTTTGCGAGACTGGGGCGGTGAGAACTGCAGCTCCCGCACCGCGGGTCATCGCCGTCGTCGGTCCCACCGCGGCCGGAAAATCCGATCTGGGCGTCGCCCTCGCCCAGCATTTCGACGGCGAGGTCGTCAACGCCGACTCCATGCAGCTCTACCGGGGGATGGACATCGGCACCGCCAAGCTGACGCCCGAGGAGCGCGGCGGCGTCCCCCACCACCTCCTCGACATCTGGGACGTCACCGTCACGGCCAACGTCGCCGAGTACCAGCGGCTCGCCCGCAAGGAGATCGACCGGCTGCTCGCCGAGGGCCGCACCCCCGTCCTCGTGGGCGGCTCCGGCCTCTACGTCAAGGGAGCCATCGACGCGATGGAGTTCCCCGGTACGGACCCCGTGGTGCGCGCCCGCCTGGAGGCCGAGCTGACCGAGCAGGGCCCCGGTGCCCTCCACGTCAGGCTCGCCGCAGCCGACCCCGCCGCGGGCCGCGCGATCCTCCCCAGCAACGGACGGCGCATCGTCCGGGCCCTCGAAGTGATCGAGATCACCGGGCGCCCCTTCACCGCACAGCTGCCGGGCCACGAGTCGGTCTACGACACCGTGCAGATCGGGGTCGACGTGGCCCGCCCGGAGCTCGACGCGCGCATCTCCGCGCGCGTGGACCGCATGTGGGACGCGGGGCTGGTGGCGGAGGTGCGCGCACTGGAGGCCCAGGGGCTGCGCGAGGGCCTCACGGCGTCCAGGGCCCTGGGATACCAGCAGGTACTGGCCGCACTCGCCGGTGACTGCACCGACGAGGAGGCGCGCGCCGAGACGGTGCGCGCCACCAAGCGCTTCGCCCGCCGCCAGGACTCCTGGTTCCGCCGTGATCCCCGCGTCCACTGGCTGAGCGGTGCCGCCGAGGACCGTGCGGAACTCCCGCACCGGGCGCTGGCGTTGCTCGAACGGGCGGTCACAGCCTGATCACGTGATGGCATCGGGACGCTCCGCCCGTCATTCCGGCGTCCGCGCGCGTGCCATCATCGAGCTTCGATCGACTGTTGGAGTCCGAGTGGGGAGGGCGCGTGGCGATGGAGGCCGGCCCTCGTGACACAGCACAGGGAGATCCGGAGCGGTTGAGTCCTGACGGGCCCGGAGCACAGCCCCTGACGCCCCGGGACATCCCCTCCGCGGAGCTCCCCGACAGCCCCGACGTCCCCGGACTTCCGGAGCCGGAGGCCGAGGTCGAGGTGGAGCTGCGCCCGCAGCGCCGGCTGCGGATCTGGCAGCTCGCCCCGATCGTGTCGCTCGCCGCCGTCGGCTCGCTGATGTTCGCCTTCCCGCTGGCCTTCGAGATCGGCGACGGCGGAGCGGTCGTGGCCATGCTCGGGCTGCTGATCAGCGGATGCGCCGCGGGCTGGGGAATGATGGCCGCCCGCCGCGTCGGCTACACCTGGCCGGGGCTGCCCGCACGGGGTTCCGGCGGGCGCGCGGACTGGCGGGTCGCCGCCCTCTACGCAGGCGTGTGCGTGACGCTCGTGGCGCTGGCCGTCTGGCGCGTCGCCCGACTGCGCTGAGGCCCGTGCGGCCACGCTGAGGCCCGCGAGGCTGGCATGGGGCGGGGCAGTCGCACCGGGAGCACGCCCGGATGGGCCGAACGGGCCCAGCGAGCGGGCCAGAGCGCACCGGGGCCCGGGACCCACTGTCGGACCGGCCCTTTACGATGGATCGTGTGACCACCGCACCCGCTGCCTCCGCACCGCTAGCCTTCCTCAAGGGCCACGGCACCGAGAACGACTTCGTGATCGTTCCCGACCCGGACAACGCCCTGGAGCTGCCCGCATCCGCCGTCGCGGGGCTCTGCGACCGCCGGGCCGGGATCGGCGGCGACGGACTGCTGCACGTGGTGCGGTCCGCGGCGCACCCGGACGCACAGGCGATGGCGGACCGCGCCGAGTGGTTCATGGACTACCGCAACGCCGACGGCTCCGTGGCCGAGATGTGCGGCAACGGCGTACGCGTCTTTGCCCGCTACCTCCAGCACGCGGGCCTGACCGACGGCGGCGACCTCGACATCGCCACCCGGGGCGGCGTCAAGCGCGTCCACCTCGACAAGGACGGCGGCATCACCGTCGCGATGGGCCGTGCCCTCCTCCCCGGCGGAGAGGTCACCGTCTCCGTCGACGAGCGCTCCTGGCCCGCTGTTCACGTGAACATGGGCAACCCGCACGCCGTGGCCTTCGTCGAGGACCTGGCCCACGCCGGAAACCTGTTCGCCCCGCCGCCCTTCAGCCCCGCCACCGCCTACCCGGACGGGGTCAACGTCGAATTCGTCGTCGACCGGGGCCCGCAGCACGTCGCGATGCGCGTGCACGAGCGCGGCGCGGCAGAGACCCGCTCCTGCGGGACGGGCGCCTGCGCCGTCGCCGTGGCCGCGGCCCGCAGGGACGGGCGGGACCCCGCCGTCACCGGCACCCCCGTCACGTACACCGTCGACGTCCTCGGGGGGCGCCTGCTGATCACCGAACTGACCGACGGCACGATCGAGATGACCGGGCCCGCGGTCATCGTCGCCGAGGGGCGGATCGACGCGGCCTGGCTGGAATCCCTCACCTCCGCCGACGCCTGATGTTCGCTCGAATGGGTGATCCGGTTCACGCCGGGCGGGACCCGGTCGGCACCGCATGGTGGGCTCGGTAGCATCAAGCACCGGCCCGGACGGGACACTCCCGACGAAGGCAGGGGGAGACATCACCCGCCCACCGCCGGTCGAGGCTTCCGGAGGTGCCCATGAGTGCAGAGGCCACCAACCCCAAAGGTGCGTCCCCGGAGGTCCGCCCGCCGGCCCAGCCGGCGGCGCTCCAGAGGACCACAGAGAGCCGCAGGCGCGGCAGGCCCAGGATCGACCTGCGCAGGCTCGGCAGGGCCGCCCTGCTCGGTTCCGCCGCCCGCAGCCGGACCCCCGACGCGATCGCCCATGTGGCCGAGGCCCATCGCGCGCACCATCCGGATGCCGACCTGACGATCCTCAGCAGGGCGTACGTCCTCGCCGAGTCGTCGCACCGCGGCCAGATGCGCAAGAGCGGCGAGCCGTACATCACCCACCCGCTGGCGGTGACGCTGATCCTCGCCGAGCTGGGCGCCGAGACCACCACCCTGACGGCGTCCCTGCTCCACGACACCGTCGAGGACACCGACGTGACCCTCGATCAGGTGCGGGAGCAGTTCGGCGAGGAGGTGTGCTTCCTCGTCGACGGCGTCACCAAGCTGGAGAAGGTCGACTACGGCGCCGCCGCCGAGCCCGAGACCTTCCGCAAGATGCTCGTCGCCACCGGCAACGACGTACGCGTCATGTCGATCAAGCTGGCCGACCGGTTGCACAACATGCGCACCCTGGGCGTGATGCGGCCCGAGAAACAGGTCCGCATCGCCAAGGTCACCCACGACGTGCTCATCCCGCTCGCCGAACGCCTCGGCGTACAGGCGCTCAAGACCGAGCTGGAGGACCTGGTCTTCGCGATCCTCCAGCCCGAGGAGAACGCGGCCACGCGCGCGCTGATCGACGCCAACGCGGCCCAGGGCGACCCGCTCGCCCCGATCGCCGAGAGCGTCCGCGGCGTCCTCAAGGAGGCGGGCATCACCGCCGAGGTCGTCATCCGCCCCCGGCACTCCGTCTCCGTGCACCGGGTCTCCCGCAAGCGGGGTGAGCTGCGCGGAACCGACTTCGGGCGGCTGCTCGTCCTGGTGGCGGAGGACGCCGACTGCTACGCGGTCCTCGGTGAGCTGCACACCTGCTTCACCCCGGTGATCTCCGAGTTCAAGGACTTCATCGCCTCGCCCAAGTTCAACCTGTACCAGTCGCTGCACACCGCCGTGGCGGGCGCCGACGGGGCGGTGGCCGAGATCCTCATCCGCACGCACCAGATGCACAAGGTCGCCGAAGCGGGCGTCGTCGCCCTGGGCAACCCCTACGCCCAGCCGGAGACGGCCCTGCCCGACGCGACCGCGGACGGCGAACGCGTCGACCCCACCCGGCCCGGCTGGCTCTCGCGGCTCCTCGCCTGGCAGGAGGCCACCCCCGACCCGGACGCCTTCTGGAGCTCCCTGCGGGCCGACCTCGCGCAGGACAGGGAGATCACCGTCTTCCGCTCCGACGGCGGCACCCTCGGGCTGCCGGCCGGCGCCAGCTGTGTCGACGCCGCCTACGCGCAGTACGGCGAGGCCGCCCACGCCTGCCTCGGCGCGCGCGTCAACGGGCGCCTGGCGACTCTCAGCACAGTGCTGCACGACGGCGACAGCGTGCAGTTGCTGCTGGCCCAGGACGCCGCCTCCGGTCCCTCGCCGGAGTGGCTCGACCACGCCCGCACCCCGGCGGCCCGCATTGCCATCGCCGGCTGGCTCGCCGACCCGGACACCTCGCACGACCCGGCGCCGCAGAAGGGCGGCAGTGGGCCCGGGGGGAGTGCCGGGGCCTCCGCGGCCGCGCCCGGGCTCTCCGGCGCCCACGCGGCGGCCGAGGGTGCTCCACGGCCGCCCGCGGAGAACGCGGCGTTCCCGGCGACCGTGGAGAACGCGGTCACCGACCTGCCGGACGTCAGCGTGCGCATGGCCGGATGCTGTACGCCCGTGCCGCCCGACCGGGTACTCGGCTTCGCCGTCCGCGGCGGAGTCGTCACCGTCCACCGCGAAAGCTGCGCGGCCGTCGCCCGGATGCGGGCCCTCGGTCGCGAGCCGGTGGAAGTGCGCTGGCAGGACACGGCGGACTGCCGGGTGACCCTGGTTGCCGAATCGTTCGGCCGCCCGCATCTGCTCGCCGATCTCACCGAAGCCATCGCCACCGCCGGGGCCGAAGTGGTCTCCGCCACCGTCGAACCGCCCACGGAACAGCGTGTGCGGCACACGTACACCCTGCAGCTCCCGGACGCCACCGGCCTGCCTGCGCTGATGCGGGCGATGCGGGAAGTGGCCGGGGTGTACGACGTGAGCCGCGCGCAGCACACGGCCACCGCCTGAGCACGCCGGCCGCCGCTCGTTCGGGTGGTGCCCGCGTGCCCGTCCCCCCGTGCGGCCGCCCGCGCTGATAGCGGTGGTCCATGCTGCTCACCTCACCACGACTGCGCGCCGCCCTGCTGGCCGCCGCTTCCGCCTGCCTGGTCGCAGCCGTGCTGCCCGCACCCGGGCCCCTCGGCATCGGCGACCCGCTCTTCCCCCACCTGGGAAACCCCGGGTACGACGTCCTCTCGTACGACATCGCCCTCGACTACGGCGGCGACAACAGCAAGCCGCTGAACGCCGTCACCACGATCGAGGCCCGTGCCACGGCGCCGCTCGACCGGCTCAACCTCGACTTCGCGCACGGCACCGTCCACTCGGTCGAGGTGAACGGCACGCGCGCGGAGTTCACCACCACCGGCGAGGACCTGGTCGTCACTCCGGCCCGGCCGGTCGGAGAGGGCCGCCGTACGGTCGTCACCGTCAAGCACACCAGCAACCCGGCCGGCCGCATCTCCGACGGCGGCTGGGTACGCACCGCCGACGGGCTCGCCATGGCCAACCAGGCGGACGCCGCGCACCGCGTCTTCCCCTGCAACGACCACCCCTCCGACAAGGCGTACTTCACCTTCCGGGTGACCGCGCCCAAGGCACTGACGGTCGTCGCCAACGGGCTGCCGGCCGCCGCACCGCGTGCCGCCGGAGGCCCCCGGGGCGCGCAGGGCGCGCGCACCTGGACGTACCGCACCCGCCACCCCATGGCGACCGAGCTCGCCCAGGTCTCCGTCGGCACCTCCGCGGTGCTGCGCCGGAACGGGCCGCACGGACTGCCCGTGCGTGACGTGGTGCCGGCCGCCGACGCCCGGCGGATGGAGCCGTGGCTGAAGAAGACCCCGGGGCACCTCAGGTGGATGGAGGAGCGGGTCGGGCGCTACCCGTTCGAGACGTACGGGGTGCTCGTGGCCGCGGCCAGCACCGGGTTCGCGCTGGAGACCCAGACGCTGTCGCTCTTCGAACGGTCCATGTTCACGAGCAGCAACTACCCCGAGTGGTACGTCGACTCGATCATGGTGCACGAACTGGCGCACCACTGGTTCGGCAACAGCGTCTCGCCCCGCGCCTGGTCGGACCTGTGGCTCAACGAGGGACACGCCACCTGGTACGAGGCGCTGTACGCACAGAAGCAGTACCCCCTGGAGGAGCGGATGAAGGCGGCGTACGGCCGGTCCGACGAATGGCGCCGCGCGGGCGGCCCGCCCGCCGCGCCCAGGCCCCCCGAGCCCGGACAGAAGATCAGCATCTTCCGTCCCGTGGTGTACGAGGGCGGCGCCCTGGTGCTCTACGCGCTGCGCCAGGAGATCGGAGCGCCGGCGTTCGAGCGGATCGAGCGGCGCTGGGTGACGGAGCACCGGGACGCGGTGGCCTCCACCCGGGACTTCGTCACCCTCGCGTCGGACGTCGCCGGACGCGACCTGTCCGCATTCTTCGAGCGCTGGCTGTACGGGCAGAAGACGCCGCCGATGCCGGGGCACCGGGACTGGCGGAGCCTGGCAGTGGCTGCCGAAGGCCCGGGGAGCCGCTGAGAGTGTGTACCCCGGCGGAGGCGGAGGGCCGGTAAACCCGTGTGACCACTGGGCCGTGCCGTGCGACCATCAACGGGTCGGCGGCGCGGCCGGGCGGAGAAAATTCACCGGGATCCTTCGGGAATCATCCGGGACCGTCACGCGTTGTGACTGTCGACGGGAGCTTTTGCGGGCTTCCTCACACCACCACGACGACCTAAGGATCCAATGACCCCCTCCACTTCTTCCCCTTCCACGAACGACAACATCACAGACAGCCTGCGGGCCGATGCCCTGATGGAAGAGGACGTCGCCTGGAGCCACGAGATCGACGGAGAGCGGGACGGCGACCAGTTCGACCGGTCCGAGCGTGCCGCGCTGCGCCGGGTGGCAGGCCTCTCCACCGAGCTCGAGGACGTCACCGAAGTCGAGTACCGGCAGCTGCGCCTGGAGCGCGTCGTGCTGGTCGGTGTGTGGACCTCGGGGACCGCGCAGGACGCGGACAACTCCCTCGCGGAGCTGGCGGCGCTCGCCGAGACGGCCGGAGCCCTGGTGCTCGACGGGGTCGTCCAGCGGCGCGACAAGCCGGACCCGGCGACGTACATCGGCTCGGGCAAGGCGATGGAGCTGCGGGACATCGTCCTGGAGACCGGCGCCGACACCGTCGTCTGCGACGGTGAGCTCAGCCCCGGTCAGCTCATCCACCTGGAAGACGTCGTCAAGGTGAAGGTGGTCGACCGGACCGCCCTGATCCTCGACATCTTCGCCCAGCACGCCAAGTCCCGTGAGGGCAAGGCGCAGGTCGCGCTCGCGCAGATGCAGTACATGCTGCCGCGTCTGCGCGGCTGGGGTCAGTCGCTGTCCCGGCAGATGGGTGGCGGCGGCGGTGGCGGCATGGCCACGCGTGGCCCCGGTGAGACCAAGATCGAGACGGACCGCCGTCGGATCCGCGAGAAGATGGCGAAGATGCGCCGGGAGATCGCGGAGATGAAGACCGGCCGTGATCTCAAGCGGCAGGAGCGCAGGCGCCACAAAGTGCCCTCGGTCGCCATCGCCGGGTACACCAACGCGGGCAAGTCCTCGCTGCTCAACCGCCTCACGGGCGCGGGCGTGCTGGTGGAGAACGCACTGTTCGCCACCCTGGATCCGACCGTGCGACGCGCCGAGACGCCCAGCGGGCGGCTCTACACGCTGGCCGACACCGTCGGATTCGTCCGGCACCTGCCCCACCACATCGTCGAGGCGTTCCGCTCCACCATGGAGGAGGTCGGCGACTCCGATCTCATCCTGCACGTGGTGGACGGCTCGCACCCGGCACCGGAGGAGCAGCTGGCCGCCGTGCGCGAGGTGATCCGTGACGTCGGTGCCACCGGCGTGCCGGAGATCGTCGTGATCAACAAGGCGGACGCGGCCGACCCGGTCGTCCTCCAGCGGCTGCTGCGCATCGAGCAGCGCGCCATCGCGGTCTCGGCCCGTTCGGGCCAGGGCATCGAGGAGCTCAAGGAGCTCATCGACCGCGAGCTGCCGCGCCCTTCGGTAGAGATCGTGGCGCTCGTGCCCTACATCCAGGGCGCGCTGGTGTCGCGGGCGCACGCCGAGGGCGAGGTGCTCTCCGAGGAGCACACGGGTGAGGGCACGCTGCTCAAGGCGCTGGTGCACCCGGAGCTGGCCGCCGAGTTCGAGGTGTTCGTTCCGGTCACGCACTGACGGTGCCGTGCGGGGGGCGAGCAGCCCCCTCGTACGACTACCGCAGGACCATGGCCGAAGGCCCGTACCCCATGGGTACGGGCCTTCGGCCATGCCGTGGCGGCTACCTGTTGCCGTACTTCCTGCTCATCGCCGTGTAGAGCTGCTGCGCCCCCGCGCCGAGCCGGGGTCCGGCCAGCCAGGTGTGGGTCGCCGGGCCGATCGACGTGTTGGAGACCAGCGCCAGCCGCCCGTTCGGCTTCGACACGAACCAGCCGCCGCCGGACGAGCCGCCGGTCATGGTGCAGCCGATGCGGTGCATCGTGGGCGTGTTGGGGCTGATCGACAGGCGGTTCGGCCGGTCGATGCACTTGTGCATGATCACACCGTTGTACGGCGGGCCCTGCGGGTAGCCCCAGGCGCCCATCGAGCCGATCCGCCGGGTGTCGGGAGCCTGGAAGTCGACGTCGATGGCGGTGCCGACGGTCTCCTCCAGGGACTTGCCGCCACCCTTCTCGGGCTTCACGTGCAGCACGGCGTAGTCGTACGGAGCGCCGGTGCCACCGGTCGGGCCGCCGTAGCGGATCCATTCGCCGGAGGTCGCGGCCCAGTCGGCCCAGAACGCGCCGTAGGGGGCGTGCTCCTGGTAGGGGGCCTTCTGGAGTGCGGCGGGGGACCTGCCGTTGTTGTTGTACGCGGGGACGAAGGTGAGGTTGCGGTACCAGCCGCCCGCCGCACCGGCGTGCACACAGTGCCCCGCGGTCCACACCAGATTGGACCTGCCGGGGTTGTTGACGTCCTTGATGACGGTGCCTGAGCAGACCATGTGCCCCTTGGGGCTGTCGAAGAAGAGCTTCCCGACGGGCGCGCCGTGCTTCGTGTACGGAGTTTTCTCGCGCGCGGCCCGCACCGGGCGAGGCTCCGGATCGGAGACGCCCCGGCCGGCGGAGAGGTCACCGGCCGCCATGGTCTTCGCCGGGTCCGAGGCGGTGCGCATCCGCTCCGGCTGCCACAGACCCGCAATGACTGGGTTGACGAAGTCCTTTGCCTCCCGCAGCCACTTGTCCTTGTCCCAGTTCCGCCATTCACCGTCCTTCCACTTCTCGGGGTCCACGCCGTGCTCCTTGAGCTTGTCGGCGAGGTCCTTGGGAAGGGCGATGTCCCCGCTGTCGGGGGCGCCCGCGGCGGAGGAGCCGGCGGGCGCGGGGGCCGAAGGCTTGTCGGCCGCCTTGTCCTCGGTGGGGCCGCAGGCCGTGGCCGTCAGCGCGAGGGCCGCGGCGAGACCGGTGGCGGCCAGCAGCGGACGTATGGATCGCATGGAAGGTGTCCCCCTGGATGCTTCATTCAGATGTGTCATGAGCGTGTCATGCAAAAAGGTGGCGTACGGCGGAAGGAACCGCCCTGCGGGCGTCGCGCCGGAAAACCGCCGTGCGGAAGGCAGCAGAGGGGGCCTGCGGGACTCGTGCCGAAGACCCCCTCTGCCGGGCAGACCCCGTTACTTCGTGCCGGCCTTCTCGTAGAGGGCCTTGGCCTCGGCTCCGAGCCGGGGGCCTGCCAGCCAGCCCGCCGTGACCGGGCCGATCGAGGTGTTGGAGACCAGGGCGGGCTTGCCGTCCTGGCCCTGCGCCACCCAGCCACCGCCGGACGAACCGGCGGTCATGGTGCAGCCGATGCGGTACATGGTCGGCTGCGCGGCGCGCACCGAGAACCGTCCCGGCTTGTCCGCGCACTGGAACATCCGCTCGCCGTCGAACGGCGGAGCCGCCGGGTAGCCGGTCGCCTGCATGCTCGCGATCTTCGGCACGGCCGGCGCGTTGAACTCGACCGGGAGAGCGGAACCGACCGTCTCCTCCAGCGACTTCCCGGTGTTGGTCTCCGGCGTGACGCTCAGCACCGCGAAGTCGTAGGGCGCGCCCTCGCCGCCGGTCGGGCCGCCCTGGGCGATCCACTGGTCCGAGGTGTGCGCGCTCTTGGCCCACCAGAGGCCGTACGGGGCGAGTTCCTCGCGCGTGGGCTTCGAAGCGGGCGACTTCGCCTGGTTGTTGTAGGAGGGGACGAAGGTGATGTTGCGGAACCAGCCGCCCTTCTTGCCCGCGTGCACGCAGTGGCCCGCGGTCCACACCAGGTTGGACTTGCCCGGGTGCGCCGGGTCCTTGACCACGGTCGCCGAGCAGGCCATCGAGCCCTCGGGGGAGTCGAAGAGAAGCCGCCCCGACTCGGGTGCGCTGGAGTGGTAGGGAGCCTTGGCGGCCCGCGCGGGGAGCCGTGCGGGCGTCGGGTCGGTGACGCCCTCGTCACCCGAGATGTCGTTGGCGACGGGCTGCTTGGGCGGCTTCTCCGCGTCCTTCATGCGGTCCGGGTCCCACAGGCCCGCGATGATCGGGTTGACGAAGTCCTCGGCCTCGCGCAGCCAGTCGTCCCTGTTCCAGTTCTTCCACTCGCCGTTCTTCCACTTGTCCAGGTCGATCCCGTGCTCCTTGAGCCGGTCCTTGAGATCGTCCGGAATCGTGACCTTGCCGTCGGCGCTGCCGCCGGAGGCACCGGCCGCGCCGGCCGCCGGAGCGGACGGCGTGCTCGCCGCCCCGTCCTCGGTGGGCCCGCAGGCGGACACGGTCAGGGCGAGCGCGGCGGTGAGGCCCACGACGGACATCAGGGGCGCGCTTCTGCGACGTGCGCTCCTCCTACGAGTGGCGGTGCAGGCCGGGCGTATGGGTCGCATGTCTTGATCCCCCTGGGACTTCGAACGTGACGGGTCGGACGGTCGCGCAGTGACGGCCGCCGGGGTACGCGAACCCCGCTGCCGACGGAGCGCGGCCCCCCACTATGCCGGTGCCCAGGGGGACGGCCAACGGCAGGGCCGCGGTTCCGCCGCCGGAAGGATCTTCCGATTGCCCGTGATCCGCCGCAGACCCCGTCGTTGGTACGTACGGGGGATGCCGGTACGCCGTGCAGCCCGCCGGGGGCAATGCGCACAGAGGTACCCGCACCAGGGGGAGGACCAGCAGTCGTGGCCGTGACCGAACCTGCTCCGGCAGCTCAGCCGACCGTCGCGCACGAAGGCATTCTGCGCCGGCAGTCGCTGCGCGAGTCCGCGGCGAGAACGTATGCGCGGTCGCTGCCGATCGTGCCCGTACGCGCGCGCGGCCTGACGATCGAGGGCGCGGACGGGCGGCGCTACCTGGACTGCCTGTCCGGGGCCGGGACCCTCGCGCTCGGCCACAACCACCCCGTGGTCCTCGAAGCGATCAAGAAGGTCATCGACTCCGGCGCGCCCCTGCACGTCCTGGACCTGGCGACGCCGGCCAAGGACGCCTTCACCACCGAGCTGTTCGAAACGCTGCCGCGCGCACTCGCCGACCACGCGCGGATCCAGTTCTGCGGCCCGGCCGGGACCGATGCCGTCGAGGCCGCGCTCAAGCTGGTGCGCACCGCCACCGGCCGCAGCGGGATGCTCGCCTTCACCGGGGCGTACCACGGGATGACCGCCGGCGCGCTCGACGTGTCGGGCGGCGCACCCGACGTGCGGGTGACGCGGCTGCCTTACCCGTACGACTACCGCTGCCCGTTCGGGACCGGCGGGGAGCAGGGGGCCGAGCTCTCCGCCCGGTGGACCGCGAATCTGCTCGACGACCCCAAGGGCGGAGTGCCGCAGCCCGCCGGGATGATCCTGGAACCGGTGCAGGGGGAGGGCGGGGTGATCCCCGCTCCTGACGGCTGGCTGCGGCGGATGCGGGAGATCACCGCCGCCCGGTCCATCCCCTTGATCGTCGACGAGGTACAGACCGGCGTCGGCCGGACCGGGGCCTTCTGGGCGGTCGAGCACAGCGGGACCGTCCCCGACGTGATGGTGATGTCCAAGGCCATCGGCGGCAGCCTGCCACTGGCAGTGATCGTCTACCGGCAGGACCTGGACGTCTGGCGGCCGGGAGCCCACGCGGGAACCTTCCGCGGCAACCAGCTCGCCATGGCGGCGGGCGCGGCGACGATGGCGTACGTACGGGAGAACGGGCTCGCGGAGCGGGCCGGCGCGCTCGGCTCCCGGATGCTCGGGAAGCTGCGGCAGCTGGCTCTCGACCACCCGGTCATCGGGGACGTCCGGGGCCGCGGACTCATGATCGGCATCGAACTCGTGGACCCGGAGGGGCGCGCGAGCGGACCGGGCGCCGGCGCGACCGGCGGTCCCGCGCCCGCGTCGCCCCCTTCCCCGGGGCTCGGGCTCGCTTCCCCAGCACCCGCTTCCCCGGCGCTCGCCGCCGCCGTCCAGCAGGAATGCCTGCGGCGGGGGCTCATCGTCGAGGTCGGCGGACGGCATTCCGCCGTCGTCCGCCTGCTGCCGCCCCTCACCCTCACCGACGAACAGGCGGACGCGGTACTGGACCGGCTCGCCGACGCACTGGCCGCCGCCGAACGAGCGCCCTGCCGCGACGCCCGGCGCCACCCGGGACCGCCCCGTCAGGGCCAGTACCGCAAGGAACCGACCGGGACACCGTGCTGACCCAGGCCCGCACCGGAACACCCTCACAAGGAAGCCTCCAGTGAACCCCACACCCGTACCCGACACGTACAAGGACGGCGCAGCCGGGACGCCCGTCGAGGCAGCCGCCTCCCGGGGCGGGGCCGCCGTCGGACCGGCCGGCGCGCCTGCCGACGGGACGAGCGGTGCACAGGCCACCGGGACGAGCAGTGCGCCGGCCACCGGAACGAGCGGTGCACAGTCCACCGGGACGAGCAGTGCGCCGGCCACCGGAACGAGCGGTGCACAGTCCACCGGGACGAGCGGTACACGGGCCACCGGGACGAGCGGTGGTGCGTCAGCCACCGGAACGAGCGGCCCGCCCTCCACCGCGACGAGTGGCGCACCGGCCGACGGGCGGACGCCGACGGACCTGCGGACCGGCACCGTGCCCGATGCGGCCGAGCCGGTGACGGTGCCGCGCCAGAAGTCCACGGACCACGGAGGGCAGCCGGCCCCGGGACCGGACGCGGCCCACGGACTGCCCGGCCGCCCGGACCACTCCGATGGCCTGCTGGACCACCTCGAAGAACCCGACCCGCTGGACCACCCCGACCCGCGGACCGCCGCCGATGCGGCCGGGGTCGAGAACCTGCTGCGCTGCTGGGTGCGCGAGAACGACATGCCCCGTCCCGAAGGACCCACCCTGCGCATTCCGCTCGACCGCAGCGGCACCGCCCTCCTCGTACCGGTGCGTTACTGGTCCGCCTGCGGTTGGCACCGCTTCGGGATGCCGGTGCTGGAGGGCGCCCCCCGGCAGGCCCCGACCGTCGACGCGGTGACCGTCGCGTCCCTTCTCGGCAGGGAAACCGGCCGGGGGGAGGGCACCGACCTGGTCGGCAGGGTGGCCGACTCCGTGCGCCGCACCGCCGACTTCATCGAAGAACGCCGCCGCCGGCCCGAACCCGCCGCCTGGGCCGACCTCTTCCTCACCGCGGAACAGTCACTCCTGCTCGGCCACCCCACGCACCCCACCCCCAAGAGCCGCGAAGGGCTCTCCGAGGAAGAGGCGCGCCGCTACTCGCCCGAGCTGCGGGGCAGCTTCCCGCTGCACTGGATGGCCGTCGACCGGTCCGTGCTCGCCCAGGAATCCGCCTGGACCGAGCGGGGCCGCACCCTCAAGGCCGAACAGGTCCTCTCGCGGCTCGCCGGGGACCTCCGCCTCCCCGAAGGCGCGGCCGCCCTGCCCGTGCACCCCTGGCAGGCACGCGAGCTGGCCCTGCGGCCCGGCGTGGCCGCACTCCTCGACGACGGGCTCCTGCACGACCTCGGTCCGTCGGGCGACTCCTGGTTCCCCACCTCCTCCGTCCGCACCGTCCACCGGCCCGGCGCCGCGGCGATGCTCAAACTCTCCCTCGGCGTACGCATCACCAACTCCCGCCGGGAGAACCTCCGCAAGGAACTGCACCGGGGTGTTGAGGTGCAGCGCCTGCTGCGCGCCGGTCTCGCCGAGGAATGGCACGCGGTGCACCCGGAGTTCGACATCGTGCGCGACCCGGCCTGGCTCGCCGTGGACGGCCCCGACGGTGAACCCGTGCCCGGACTGGACGTCGTACTGCGGCACAACCCCTTCGGGCCCGACGACGACGCGGTCTGCATCGCGGGCCTCACCGCGCCCCGCCCCTGGCCGGGCAGGACCGGCATGCACTCGCGGCTCGCCGAACTGGTGGCCGGGCTCGCCGCCCGTAGCGGAAGGTCCGCGGGAGCCGTCGCCGCCGAATGGTTCCTGCGCTACCTCGACCACGTCGTACGGCCGGTGCTCTGGCTCGACGGCCGGGCGGGCATCGCGCTGGAAGCGCATCAGCAGAACACCCTGGTCCTGCTCGACCGGGACGGCTGGCCCGTCGGTGGCCGCTACCGCGACAACCAGGGCTACTACTTCCGCGAGTCCCACCGCGACGCACTCCACGCACGGCTGCCCGGCATCGGCGCCCGCAGTGACACCTTCGTCGCCGACGACGTCACCGACGAACGCTTCGCCTACTACCTCGGCATCAACAACATCCTCGGCCTCATCGGCGCGTTCGGCGCCCAGCGCCTCGCCGACGAACGGGTCCTGATCGCCGCGCTGCGCCGGTTCCTCGGCAAGGCCACCGGCCTCGGCTCCGCCCTGCCTGCCCAGCTCCTGGACACCCCGGCACTCCGCTGCAAGGCCAACCTGCTCACCCGGCTGCACGGACTGGACGAGCTGGTGGGGCCGGTCGACACCCAGTCCGTCTACATCACCCTCACCAACCCCCTCCGCAGCTGACCCCCGCACTCCGGTGCCCGTTGCCCCGTCCCCCTGTCCGCGCCTCGCTCCACGTCCCGTTTCTCTCCGAACGTCCCTGTCGTCCCCGGAAGTTCCCGGTCGGCCGGTCCGGCCGACCGAACCGCTGAGAGGAAAGCGCCCGTCGTGCCTCCCCTTGACGCCGGCACCCCCACCGGCACCCCACCCCGCACCCCGACCGAAGCGGGCGCAGAACCCGAAGACCGTGCCGCAGGGGGCGGAGCCGCCCTCCGCACGCCGCCCTGCGAGGAAACCCTGGAACTCCGGCTGCCCGACGAGTTCGTCGCGCGCTTCTGGACCAGCAGCCCCGGACAGGAAGGCGCCGCGGCACGCGGTGACCTCCTGGACGCCCTCGCGGACTGGGGCCCGGCCACCACCCCCGCGGGCGAGTTCCGGCTCGTCCCCGTGCACCCCGCCCACGACCTGGCACTCGTCACCCGGTGGATGAACGACCCCGCCGTCGCCGCCTTCTGGGAACTGTCGGGCGGTGAGGACGTCACCGCCGCCCACCTGCGCGTCCAGCTCGAAGGCGACGGCCGCAGCATCCCCTGCCTGGGAGTTCTCGACGGCAGCCCCATGAGCTACTGGGAGATCTACCGCGCCGACCTCGACCCGCTGGCCCGCCACTACCCGGCCCGCCCGCACGACACCGGCGTCCACCTCCTCCTCGGCGAAGTCGCCGACCGCGGGCGCGGCCTCGGCACCATGCTCCTGCGGGCCGTGGCCGACCTCGTCCTCGACCGGCGCCCGTCCTGCGCCCGCGTCGTCGCCGAACCGGACCTGCGCAACACCCCGTCCGTCGCCGCCTTCCTCCGGGCAGGGTTCCGGCTGGGCGCCGAGGTCGAACTGCCCGACAAGAAGGCCGCGCTGATGATCCGCGACCGCGCCCACCGCCACCAGCTGTAACCGCCCGGCCCCGTCCCCCAAGCCACCGCTGCCCGGCCACCGCTCCGGGCCCCACCCCGGCCCTTGAGCTGCCACCCCGCTCCAGCTGCTTCACCACACCACTCGTTCCGCATCGGTCCACCCCGAGGAGTCACCGTGTCGAAGCCGGCCCCCGTCCCCGTCCCTCCTCCCACCTCCGTCCCGGCCCCCTCGTCCTTACCGACGCAATCGTCCGCCGCGGACCCCGTACCGGCCCACGACCGGCAGTCCGACCCGCCGGCACTCGCCGACCCGCCCGAGCTCACCGCGGACCGCTGGGACCGGGCCGGCCGCCGCCTGCTGGCCAAGACCCTCGCCGAGTTCGCGTACGAAGAGATCGTGGAGCCGGTGCCGGAAACCGTCGGGCAGGCCGCGCCCCGCGAGGACGGCGACCCGTACACACTCCAGCTCGACAACGGCGAAATAGTCTCCTTCCGCGCCCGCCGCGGCTCCTACGGCAGCTGGCAGGTGGCTGCGGAAACCATCGGGATCCAGGACCGGACCGGCGGCTGCCGCCCCTTCCACGACCCGGTGCGGTTTCTGGTACTGGCCCGTCGGCTCCTCGACCTGGACGGTGCCACCCTCGGCCACCTCGTCCGCGAACTCACCGCCACCCTCGCCGCCGACGCCCGCCTCGACCACCGCGCCCTGTCCGCAGCAGCGCTCGCCGACCTCGGCTACGCGGAGCTCGAAGGCCACCAGACCGGGCACCCCTGGCTCGTCCTCAACAAGGGCCGCGTGGGTTTCTCCGCCCAGGACGCCGCCACCTGGGCCCCCGAGGCCCGCACACCCGCCAGACTCCCCTGGATCGCGGTCAGTACCACCCTCGCCCGGTACCAGGGCGTTCCCTCCCTCGCCACCCCGGAACTGCTCTACGACCGCGAGCTCGACAGTCCCACGCGCGCGTGCTTCGACGCCGCCCTGCGCGCGCGGGGCCTGAGCCCCGCCTCGTACCTCTATCTGCCGGTGCACCCCTGGCAGTGGGACGAGTCGGTCCTGCCGCTGTTCGCACCGGCCGTGGCCCGCGACGAGATCGTGCCGCTGCCGGCCGACACCGATCTGCGGCTTCCCCAGCAGTCCATCCGTACGTTCCTGAACGTCAGCCGTCCCGACCGGCACACCGTCAAGCTCCCGCTGTCCGTCCTGAACACGCTCGTCTGGCGCGGCCTGCCCACCGAGCGCACCGTCGCCGCCCCGGCAGTCACCACGTGGGTGCAGGGGCTGTACGAGAGCGACCCGTTCCTCAAGGACGAGTGCCGGGTCGTGCTGCTCGGCGAGGTCGCCTCGGTGGCGGTCGAGCACCCCGTCTACGACCACCTCCCCGAGGCCCCGTACCAGTACAAGGAACTCCTCGGCGCCATCTGGCGCGAACCCCTGGAGAGCCGCCTGGCCCCGGGGGAGCGCGCCCGCACCCTGGCCGCCCTGCTGCACACCGACCCGCACGGCAGGGCCTTCACCGCCGAACTGGTCACCCGCTCCGGCATGGCCCCGGCCGCCTGGCTCCGCCGCCTCTTCGAGGCCTTGCTGCCCCCGCTGCTCCACTTCCTCTACCGGTACGGGACCGTCTTCTCCCCGCACGGCGAGAACGCCATCGTGATCTACGACGAGCACGACGTCCCGGTCCGCCTCGCGATCAAGGACTTCGTCGACGACGTCAACATCAGCGCCGAGCCGCTGCCGGAACACGACGACATGCCCGAGGACGTCCGCAGGACCCTGCTCACCGAGCCGCCGGCCTTCCTCACCCAGTTCATCCAGTCCGGCCTCTTCATCGGAGTGTTCCGCTATCTCGCGCCCCTGTGCGAGTCCCAACTGGGCATTCCTGAGCAGGAGTTCTGGGCTCTCGTACGCGCCGAGATCCTCCGGCACCACGCCCGCTTCCCCGAGCTGAAGGACCGCTTCGAGACCTTCGACCTGCTGGTTCCCCGGCTGGAGCGGCTCTGCCTCAACCGCAACCGCCTGCACACCGACGGATACCGCGACCGGCCGCACCGCCCGCACGCCGCCGTGCACGGCACCGTCCCCAACCCACTGCACCGGCCGTGACCGCCGTTGTCAGTGGTGCGTCGTAGGGTGGTCGAGCTATGACGAAGCCCTCACTCCCCGAGCTCCTCCACGCCGCCGTCGCCTCCGTCGGCGGCGTGGAACGGCCAGGCCAGGTCACCATGGCCCAGGCCGTCGCCGACGCGGTCGACGACAATTCCCACCTGCTCGTCCAGGCGGGCACCGGCACCGGAAAGTCCTTGGGCTATCTGGTGCCGGCGCTGGCCCACGGCGAGCGCGTCGTGGTCGCCACCGCCACGCTGGCCCTCCAGCGCCAGCTCGTGGAGCGCGATCTGCCGCGCACCGTGGAGGCGCTCAAGCCGCTGCTGCGCCGCACCCCGCAGTTCGCCATGCTCAAGGGCCGCTCCAACTACCTCTGCCTGCACCGGCTCCACGAGGGCGCCCCGCAGGACGAGGACGACGGCCTCTTCAACCCCATCGAGCAGTACGACGCCAACGCACCCAGCAGCAAACTCGGCAAGGACCTGCTGCGGATGCGGGACTGGGCCGACGAGACCGAGACGGGCGACCGCGACGACCTCACGCCCGGAGTCTCCGACAAGGCGTGGGGGCAGGTCTCCGTCTCCTCGCGCGAGTGCCTGGGCGCCAGCAAGTGCGCGTACGGCGCGGAGTGCTTCGCGGAAGCGGCGCGCGAGCGGGCCAAGCTGGCCGATGTCGTCGTCACCAACCACGCGCTGCTCGCCATCGACGCCATCGAGGGTGCCCCGGTGCTCCCGTCGCACGAGGTGCTGATCGTCGACGAGGCGCACGAGTTGGTGTCCCGGGTGACGGGCGTCGCCACCGGCGAGCTCACGCCAGGACAGGTCAACCGGGCCGTCCGCCGCGCCGCGAAGATCGTCAACGAGAAGGCCGCGGACGCCCTGCAGACCGCGTCCGACAGTTTCGAGCGGGTGATGGAGCTCTCCCTGCCCGGTCGGCTGGAGGAGATCCCGGAGGACCTCGGCTACGCGCTGATGGCACTCCGCGACGCATCGCGCACCGTCGTGTCCGCCCTCGGTTCGACCCGGGACAAGTCCGTCACCGACGAGGACGCAGTCCGCAAACAGGCCCTCGCGATGATCGAGAACATCCACGGCGTCGCCGAGCGCATCGCCAACGGTTCCGAGTGGGACGTCGTCTGGTTCGAGCGCAACGACCGTTACGGAACGGCCTCGCTGCGGGTCGCCCCGCTCTCGGTCTCCGGGCTGCTGCGCGAGAAGCTCTTCACCGACCGGTCGGTGATCCTCACCTCCGCCACCCTCAAACTGGGCGGCGACTTCAACGGCGTGGGTGCCTCACTGGGCCTGGCCCCCGAGGGCACCCGGGTCGAGACCGGTGAGGGGGATGTCGCCAGTCCGGTCTGGAAGGGACTCGACGTCGGATCGCCCTTCGACTACCCCAAGCAGGGGATCCTGTACGTCGCCAAGCACCTGGCCAAGCCGACCCGGGACTCCGGGCGCGAGGACATGCTCGACGAGCTCGCCGAGCTGATCGAAGCCGCGGGAGGCCGCACGCTCGGCCTGTTCTCCTCCATGAAGGGCGCCCAGACCGCGGCGGAGACCCTCCGCGGCAGGCTCGATGTGCCGATCCTGCTCCAGGGTGAGGACACCCTCGGTGAACTGATCAAGAACTTCGCCGCAGACCCGCAGACCTGCCTCTTCGGCACGCTGTCCCTGTGGCAGGGCGTCGACGTGCCGGGGACGAGCTGCCAGCTCGTGGTGATGGACAAGATCCCGTTCCCCCGCCCCGACGACCCGCTGATGAGCGCCCGCCAGAAGGCGGTGGAGGAGAACGGCGGCAACGGCTTCATGGCCGTCGCGGCGACGCACGCGGCCCTGCTGATGGCCCAGGGCGCCGGCCGTCTGGTGCGGGCCACGGGCGACAAGGGCGTGGTCGCCGTCCTGGACCAGCGCCTCGCCACGGCCCGCTACGGCAGTTACCTCAAGGCGTCGATGCCCGACTTCTGGTTCACCACCGACCGCAACCAGGTCCGTCGCTCGCTCGCCGCGATCGACGCTGCCGCCAAGGCCGCCGAGGGATCCTGACGCCCAGCGGCGCCCGTGGTGTGCGAGGAGCACCCGCAGGTACTGGGGAGTACCCGCAGGTACTGAGGACCCCCCGCAGGCGCGGCGGAGCCACCGGCTCCTCGCGAGGCAGGGAGCGAAAAAGGCCGGGCTCCGGAACCGACGCAGCGTGTTCCGGAGCCCGGCCCTCACCGGCGGACACGGTCAGACCCGCCGGAGCACCGCGACGACCTTGCCGAGGATGGTCGCGTCATCGCCGGGGATCGGCTGGTAGGCGGCGTTGTGCGGCAGCAGCCAGATGTGATGGTCCTCGCGCTTGAACCGCTTCACCGTGGCCTCTCCGTCCAGCATCGCGGCCACGATGTCGCCGTTCTCCGCGACGGGCTGGCGACGGACGGTGACCCAGTCGCCGTCACAGATGGCGGCCTCGATCATCGAGTCGCCGACCACCTTCAGCACGAACAGTTCGCCGTCCCCCACCAGCTGGCGGGGGAGCGGGAAGACGTCCTCGACGGACTCCTCGGCGAGGATCGGGCCACCGGCCGCGATCCGGCCCACCAGCGGCACGTACGACGCGGCGGGCTTGCCCGCGGTGTCGGTGGTCTGCGTGCTGGGCTGGTCGGAGCCGCGCACCTCGTACGCGCGGGGGCGGTGCGGGTCCCGGCGGAGGAAGCCCTTGCGTTCGAGAGCCATCAGCTGGTGGGCGACGGACGAGGTGCTGGAGAGGCCGACCGCCTGACCGATCTCGCGCATGGACGGCGGGTAGCCGCGCCGCTGCACGGAGTCCCGGATGACCTCGATGACCCGCCGCTGCCGGTCCGTGAGGCCCGAGCTGTCGGCCCTGATCCCGGGGGGTCGGCCGGGCAGCGAGCGCGCGGGCTTGGCGCCTTCGGCGTTCGTGTTCGCGTCGTTCATGGCATGCCCCGGCTCAAGTCGGCCCAGGGAGCGGTCCTGGGCTGCGATCGTTGCGCTGTCTGCGGTGGTCGTCATGGTCGGCCCCTCTCGAATGGTCTCCCTGACCGCATAACGGTAGTAGCTTTCGAAAGGTTGCGCCAAACACACGTTCGAGTGAAAAACTGCAGAGTGGCTGCCTTATTCGTACGGATGGGTGTATACGCGAGACTCGGGCCCGCCTCCGTGCCCGATCCTCCGAACGGCAATTCGGCTGATTACGGTAGCCTTCCCTGTCGGGTCGAAAGGCGCTCGAATGCGTTTCGGCGTGTTCCGAGAGTCCTTCCGGGAGGCCCGAAGGGGCCCTGGGAAGGTGCGGAGCGAGGGGTCCCCAGGGGGTCCTGAAGGGCCTGGGTGAGCCCTCGAAGGCTGCCGGCGGTGAGCACTCGAGGGGTGCCTGCAGTGAGCCCGTGACCCCCTCGCCGGCCGTCGGATGCGCCGTCCGGGGGACCGGAAGCCCGGAACCCGCCCCGCGTCCCGTACCCTCGTGGTCGGCCCGCCCGGACCCCTTTCTGCCGCGACACGCGCGTAGGGGTGATGGCCCGGCCAAACCCCAGATCTAGTGGTTGAATCTCCGCAGCTGCCCACAAGTTGTGGTCCGCGGTCTCAGAGGCCCCGGTCATCGCCTATGCTGGGTGCTGCTTCGAAGGTCCGTTCCGGGCCGGACGGAGCTGTTCAATCGTGCCGCGAAGGAGGCCTTGGAACCATGCACTGCCCCTTCTGCAGGCACCCCGACAGTCGAGTGGTCGACAGCCGGACCACGGACGACGGGACGTCGATCCGCAGGCGCCGTCAGTGTCCCGACTGCTCCCGCCGTTTCACGACGGTGGAGACGGCCTCCCTGATGGTGGTCAAGCGCAGCGGGGTGACCGAGCCCTTCAGCCGTACGAAGGTCATCACCGGAGTGCGCAAGGCGTGCCAGGGCCGTCCGGTCACCGAGGACGCCCTCGCCAAGCTCGGCCAGCAGGTCGAGGAGGCGGTGCGGGCGACCGGCAGTGCCGAGCTGACCACCCACGATGTGGGCCTGGCCATTCTGGGGCCCCTCCAGGAGCTCGACGTCGTCGCGTACCTGCGCTTCGCGTCCGTCTACCGGGCCTTCGATTCGCTGGAAGACTTCGAGGCCGCCATCACGGAACTCCGTGACCAGCGGCCGCCCGCTCAGGAGCGTGGGCCCGGTGCACCTCCCGGGGTGCCCGTGCCCGCCGCGGCCGCCGACTAGCGGCCACCGAGCAGATCGGCCCTCCTGCTGATCAGTCGCCGGACGCGAATGCCGGCGGCACCGAGAACCCGTCACGGACGAAGCGCTGCGCGCGACGGCCGGGACATCAGACACACACCGTGCCCCGGGAAGAACTGGGCACTTCTGGGCGTTTTAGCCCGATATGGGAGGCGGCATGACCGAGACGACGAGCGGCCCGGTACGAGGTTCCCGCAACAAGGGATCCAAGACGGCCAAGGGTCTGCGTATCGAGCGCATCCACACCACTCCGGGCGTGCACCCGTACGACGAGGTGGTCTGGGAGCATCGTGACGTCGTCATGACCAACTGGCGCGACGGCTCGATCAACTTCGAGCAGCGTGGCGTCGAGTTCCCCGACTTCTGGTCGGTGAACGCGGTCAACATCGTCACCAGCAAGTACTTCCGCGGCGCCGTCGGCACCCCGCAGCGCGAGACCGGTCTCAAGCAGCTCATCGACCGGATCGTGAAGACGTACCGCAAGGCCGGCGAGGACTACGGCTACTTCGTCTCCCCGGCGGACGCCGAGATCTTCGAGCACGAGCTGGCGTACGCCCTCCTGCACCAGATCTTCAGCTTCAACAGCCCGGTCTGGTTCAACGTCGGCACCCCGCAGCCGCAGCAGGTCTCCGCCTGCTTCATCCTGGCCGTCGACGACTCCATGGAGTCGATTCTCGACTGGTACAAGGAAGAGGGAATGATCTTCAAGGGCGGCTCCGGCGCCGGCCTGAACCTCTCCCGCATCCGCTCCTCCAAGGAGCTCCTGTCCTCGGGCGGCAACGCGTCCGGCCCGGTCTCCTTCATGCGCGGCGCCGACGCCTCCGCCGGAACCATCAAGTCCGGCGGCGCCACCCGCCGTGCGGCCAAGATGGTCATCCTCGACGTCGACCACCCCGACATCGAGAACTTCATCGAGACCAAGGTGAAGGAGGAGGAGAAGATCCGCGCCCTGCGCGACGCGGGCTTCGACATGGACCTGGGCGGCGACGACATCACGTCCGTCCAGTACCAGAACGCCAACAACTCGGTCCGCGTGAACGACGAGTTCATGAAGGCCGTCGAGGCCGGCGGCAAGTTCGGCCTGCGCGCCCGGATGACCGGCGAGGTCATCGAAGAGGTCGAGGCGAAGTCCCTCTTCCGCAAGATGGCCGAGGCCGCCTGGGCCTGCGCCGACCCGGGCATCCAGTACGACGACACCATCAACAAGTGGCACACCTGCCCGGAGTCCGGCCGGATCAACGGCTCGAACCCGTGCAGCGAGTACATGCACCTGGACAACACCTCGTGCAACCTGGCCTCGCTCAACCTCATGAAGTTCCTCAAGGACGACGGCCTGGGCAACCAGTCCTTCGAGTCCGAGCGCTTCGCCAAGGTCGTCGAGCTGGTCATCACCGCGATGGACATCTCGATCTGCTTCGCGGACTTCCCCACCGAGAAGATCGGTGAGAACACCCGCGCCTTCCGCCAGCTGGGCATCGGCTACGCCAACCTGGGCGCCCTCCTGATGGCGACCGGCCACGCGTACGACTCCGACGGCGGCCGCGCGCTCGCCGGTGCGATCACCTCGCTGATGACCGGCACCTCGTACAAGCGCAGCGCCGAGCTGGCGGCGGTCGTCGGCCCGTACGACGGCTACGCCCGCAACGCGCAGCCGCACCAGGCCGTCATGAAGCAGCACGCCGACGCCAATGCGGCGGCCGTCCACGTGGACGACCTGGACAACCCGATCTGGGCCGCCGCCACGGAGGCCTGGCAGGACGTCATCCGGCTCGGCGCGAAGAACGGTTTCCGCAACGCGCAGGCCTCGGTGATCGCCCCCACCGGCACCATCGGCCTCGCGATGTCCTGCGACACCACCGGCCTCGAGCCCGACCTCGCCCTGGTCAAGTTCAAGAAGCTGGTCGGCGGCGGCTCGATGCAGATCGTCAACGGCACCGTCCCGCAGGCACTGCGCCGCCTGGGCTACCAGGAGGAGCAGATCGAGGCGATCGTCGCCCACATCGCCGAGAACGGCAATGTGATCGACGCCCCGAGCCTGAAGACCGAGCACTACGAGGTCTTCGACTGCGCCATGGGCGAGCGTTCCATCTCCGCGATGGGCCACGTCCGCATGATGGCGGCCATCCAGCCGTGGATCTCCGGGGCCCTGTCCAAGACGGTCAACCTGCCGGAGACGGCGACCGTCGAGGACGTCGAGGAGGTCTACTTCGAGGCCTGGAAGCTGGGCGTCAAGGCGCTCGCGATCTACCGCGACAACTGCAAGGTCGGTCAGCCCCTCTCCGCGAAGAAGAAGGAGAAGGAGAAGACCGCGGTCACCGAGAAGGCCGAGACGGAGATCCGCAAGGCCGTCGAGAAGGTCATCGAGTACCGCCCGGTCCGCAAGCGTCTGCCCAAGGGCCGTCCGGGGATCACCACCTCCTTCACGGTCGGTGGCGCCGAGGGCTACATGACCGCCAACTCCTACCCGGACGACGGTCTCGGCGAGGTCTTCCTCAAGATGTCCAAGCAGGGCTCGACCCTCGCGGGCATGATGGACGCCTTCTCGATCGCCGTGTCCGTGGGCCTGCAGTACGGCGTCCCGCTGGAGACGTACGTCTCGAAGTTCACCAACATGCGCTTCGAGCCGGCCGGTATGACGGACGACCCGGACGTGCGGATGGCGCAGTCGATCGTCGACTACATCTTCCGCCGCCTGGCGCTGGACTTCCTCCCCTTCGAGACGCGCTCCGCGCTCGGCATCCACTCGGCCGAGGAGCGCCAGCGTCACCTCGACACCGGTTCGTACGAGCCGTCCCTGAGCGAGGACGAGCTGGACGTGGAAGGTCTTTCGCAGTCCGCGCCGCTCGCGGAGACGGTGACGGCCGTCGCCGCTCCCAAGGCGGAGGCCACTGCTCCGGCTCCCCGGCAGGCGCACAACTCGGCGGAGCTCGTCGAGATGCAGCTCGGCGTCAGCGCCGACGCACCGCTCTGCTTCTCCTGCGGTACGAAGATGCAGCGCGCGGGCAGCTGCTACATCTGCGAGGGCTGCGGCTCGACCAGCGGCTGCAGCTGAGGCCGCAGGCCGACACGCCCTGAGGGCGTGCGGCCGGGAGTGTGAAGCACAGGGCGGCGATTCCCGGGAGGGGGTCGCCGCCCTGTGCCGTGTGCTCCTTGCTGCCGTGTGCGGCTGCCTTCTGCGATGTGTACTCGCGGTGAAGATGCCCTGCCTGGCGCGGGAGGGCGCCGTCAGTCCTGGCGGGCGCCCATCAGCTCGGCGAACTCCGCGGGATCGGCGTCGAAACCCCGGACCGTCTCGCGCAGTTCCCAGGTGCCGTCCGTGTCGCGGACGAATTCGCCGATGGTCGCGGCGGTCGCCCCCGCCAGGGTGGCGAAGTCATTGCTGACGAGCTCGGTGTGGCCCTCCAGGATCCGGATCAGGGTGCTCTGTATGTCGCCGAACTCCTTTCTGCCTTCACGCTGTTGGATCGCCACACCCAGCACCACGCGCGCGTACTTCTCCGCGAGGCGGTCGAGTTCCAGCGTCATCTGCTCGTCCGTGCCGAAGCCCTGGCCGGTCTTGCTGTCCCGGTTGAGGGTGATGGTGCCGTCCGGCGACCGGCTGCCGAAGTGCACCAGGTACGCGGGACTGCCGTACGGCGCGTCCGCCCGGTAGGTCGCGGCGATGATGTCGAGGTCACTGGCCGCCGTGCCGTGCGGGCTGGGATCCCACTTCAGAGTGACCACGGCTTTGGTGATCCCCTTGTTGAAGCTGCTCAACGTGCTTGCCTCCGCTTCCTGTTGTGCGTCGATCCTCACAGGGGAGACCGAGCCGGACAAGTCGTCAGGTGACAGCCGGTGCGGCCGTCGCGGGGTGACCCGCGCCACCCTTGCGGCCGTACGATGGCGCGGTGCTGGTCAAGTGGATTCGCTGCAGTGTTGTCGACCGTCGAGGGTTCGATCGGGGCCAGCGAAAATGGGCGGGGCTGCTCGGCGAACCCGGATTCCGGGGCCAGAGCGGCGGCTGGAGCCGGGGGCGGGACGGGGTGGCCCACGTCTTCGCCTTCTGGGAGAGCCGCGCCTTCTACGACTCCTTCATGGCGCGCTCGCACGACCGGCTCGCGGCCGGTCAGGCAGGCACGTACAAGGACATCCAGGTCAAGCTGTTCGAATACCGTTTCGACGTCAAGACGGGCTTCGAGCCGCGGTTCACCGATGCCGACGTGGTGCGGGTCGCGCACTGCAAGGTGCGCGCGGACCGGGTCGAACATTTCGTGCTGATGCAGCAGAAGGTCTGGAATCCGGCCATGGCCGGCTCGCCCGGCATGCTGCGCGGGCTGTTCGGGGAAGCGCCGGGGAACGAGTTCCTGGTGCTGTCGATGTGGCGGTCGGCCGCCGAGCACGGCAAGTACCGGGCGGACCGGGTGGAGCGGCTCTCGCTGCGCGCACAGACCGAGGCGGACGTGGCGGCGCTGGCCGGCGACGTGGTGGAGCTGGAGCCGACGTGGACGGTGTGAGGGCGTGGGGCTCCTGTGGCGGGCGTTGCCCGGTGGGCGCCCTGGCCGGTGTCCGGCGTCGCTGCACCGGGCAGATACGCCGGATGGGGGCGGGGAGGCCGGCCGGTTGAGCCGCCGCCGCCCACTCGAACTAGGGTTTCGGCATGGCACGACCGCGACGCATCGTCCTCGTCCGGCACGGCGAATCCGAGGGCAACGCCGATGACACCGTGTACGAACGTGAGCCCGACCATGCCCTGAGGCTCACCGACCAGGGCCGGCAGCAGGCCCGGCAAGCGGGGGAGAGACTGAGGGAACTGTTCGGCGACGAAGGGATCAGCGCATACGTCTCCCCCTACCGGCGCACCCACGAGACCTTCCGTGCCTTCGGCCTCGACCCCGCCCAGGTGCGGGTCAGGGAGGAGCCGAGGCTGCGCGAGCAGGACTGGGGGAACTGGCAGGACCGGGACGACGTACGACTGCAGAAGGCGTACCGGGACGCGTACGGGCACTTCTTCTACCGCTTCGCGCAGGGCGAGTCGGGGGCGGACGTCTACGACCGGGTGGGCGCCTTCCTGGAGAGCCTCTACCGCAGTTTCGAGGCCGCGGACCATCCGGAGAACGTCCTGATCGTCACGCACGGTCTGACCATGCGGCTGTTCTGCATGCGCTGGTTCCACTGGCAGGTGGCCGAGTTCGAGGCGCTGTCCAACCCGGGCAACGCCGAAATGCGGGTGCTGGAGCTGGGCGACGACGGACGGTACACACTGGACCGGCCCTTCGAGCGGTGGCGGGCCCCCGAACCGTACGGAATCACTGGGGAGAGGTCGCCGGTCACCGGTTAGAGTGCACCACGATGACCGCTGACTCCGCTTCCGATCCGCGCTCCGCGCGCGCACTGGCCAGCCTGCAAGGGCTGTCCGTGGGAGACGCCCTGGGCTCCCAGTTCTTCGTACCCGCCAACTACCCCCTGCTCAAGCGCCGCGAGCTGCCCGACGGCGACTGGCAGTGGACCGACGACACCGAGATGGCCGCGTCCGTGCTGGCCGTACTCGGCGAGCACCGACGGATCGACCAGGACGCGCTCGCGCGTTCCTTCGCCGAGCACCACGACTTCGACCGCGGGTACGGCCCCGCGGTCAACCGCATGCTGCGGCTGGTCAGGGAGGGCGGTGACTGGCGCGAGCTGGCCGCCGCACTGTTCGACGGCCGCGGCTCCTGGGGCAACGGAGCCGCCATGCGGATCGCGCCGCTCGGCGCCTGGTACGCCGACGATCCGGAACAGGCGACCCATCAGGCCGAGATCTCCGCGTACGTCACCCACCAGCACCGGGAAGCCGTGATGGGCGCGATGGCGGTCGCCGCCGCGGCAGCCCTGGTGGCCGGCCCGGCAGGACCGCCGACCCCGGCCGGGCTGCTCGACGACGTGATCTCCCTCGTCCCGCGCAGTGCGGTCGCGGCCGGACTGCGCAGAGCCCGCAACATGCTCGACTACGACGACGCCACCACGGTCGCCGCCGTGCTCGGCTGCGGGCGGCGCACCAGCGCGCACGACACCGTGCCGTTCGCGCTCTGGTCCGCGGCCCGGGGGCTCGGCGACTTCGAACGGGCCTTCTGGACGACCGCGCAGGTCGGCGGCGACGTCGACACCAACTGCGCCATCGTCGGAGGGGTGCTCGCGGGGGCCGGGGCGGGAAGCCCGCCGGACGCCTGGCTGGAGCGCACCGAGGCCCTGCCCTCGTGGGTGCCGGTCCCGACAGGCTGACTCGACCGCATCGCCGCCCAGGACGGTGGTCTGTCACGGTTGTGTCCGCATCCAGGGGCCGACGGGAACGGGTGTCCAACCGGCGGGCTACCCTGACGGCCACGCCGCTCCGTCGATCTCCACGGGCGTGCGCCGAACGAGACACCGGGCCCTCCCCGCCACGCCTTGCGCGAGACGCGAAGCGCCTGGTCGGGAGGGGGTCCCGTGCCTGACGACGCAGTGCCGACCGAACCGTCCGAGGCGGCAGCCGAACCGTCCGGAGCCATGCCGCCCGGGGCGGCCGCCGCACCGCCCGCAGCGGCACCGGCGGCCGTACCGCCTGCCCCAGCGGCCGTACCGCCCGTACCGCCCGCGGCAGAGCCATCGCGGCCCGCCCCGGCAACGCCACGGCCCGCGTCGCCATCGCCTCAGCCCGTACCGGCGACGCCACGACCCGCACCCGCACCCGCGGCCGTGCCGCCCGGCGCGCGGTCGTACGCGCAGGCGCCGACCGCGGAGCAGCTGCGCCAGCAACAGCAGTGGCAGCAGTGGCAGGCCCACCAGCACTGGCAGCGCGCGCGGCAGCAGAAGGCCGCCGAGCCGCCGGCCTGGCGCGCCGGAGTCCGCCCCGCGCCACCCGCCCGGGTGCGCGCCGCCTCGCTGTGGGCGGCCCTCGCCACCGCAACTCTGAGCGGCCTCTTCCTGGGCGACGGACTCGGCCTGAACCTGCTGGTCGTGGCTGTCCCCGCCGCCCTCGCCGCGTTCTTCGCGGCCCAGGCCGCCGGTCGCCGTGTCCGCCCGTGGACGCTGCTCTGGGGACTCGGAGGGCTCGCGCTCCTCGCGATACCCGTGCTGCGGGACGCGGGCTGGCCGACCTTCCTCGCGGTGGTCTCCGCCCTCGCCCTCGGCTCACTCGCCCTGCACGGCAGCCGGACCTGGCTCGGCATCCTGATCGGCTCCCTGGGCATCGTCGGCTCGGTGGGACCGGGTGTCCGCTGGGGCTGGCGAGGGCTGCGCGAGCGGGCCGACGGTTCCCGGGACCGCTGGGCCCCGGTGGTGCGCACCGTGGCCGTCGCCGTCCTCCTGCTGGTCGTGTTCGGTGCCCTCTTCGTCAGCGCCGACGCTGCTTTCGCCGAGCTCCTCGGCAAGCTGCTGCCGGAGTTCTCGGTCCTCGACGGCCCGTGGCGCGTCCTGCTGTTCGCGCTGGGGCTCGTCGGCGCGCTGGCCGCGGCCCGTACCGCCGCCGCACCGCACCAGTGGGACAAGGCCAGGATCGCCCCGGCACGCGCGCGGGGCCGCATGGAATGGGCCCTTCCGCTCATCGTGCTCAACCTGCTCTTCGCGGCCTTCATCGCCGTGCAGTTCACCGTCCTGTTCGGTGAGTACAAGAAGGTGCTCGACGACGCCGGACTGTCCCACTCCGCCTATGCCAGGCAGGGCTTCTGGCAGCTGCTCTGGGCCACCCTGCTGACCCTCGTCGTGATCGCCCTCGCCAAGCGCTGGGCACCCCGCTCGGACGCCCGCGACGCGACCCTGGTGCGTGCCGTGCTCGGCGTGCTCTGCCTGCTCACCCTGGTCGTGGTCGTCTCCGCGCTGTACCGGATGAACATGTACGTCGACGAGTACGGCCTGACCCGGCTGCGCGTCTCGGTCACCGCGATGGAGCTGTGGCTCGGCGTGGTGATCGTGCTGATCATGGCGTCCGGGGTGTTCGGGGCCCGCTGGCTGCCCCGGGCCGTCGCGGGCAGCGCCGCGGGCGCCGTCCTGGCCTTCGGCCTCGCGTCCCCCGACGCCCTGGTCGCCGAGCGCAACGTCGCGCGCTTCAAGCACGAGAAGGGGATCGACATCGAGTACTTCCGGGACCTGTCGGCCGATGCCGTGCCCGCCCTGGACACGCTTCCCGAGCCGCAGCGGACCTGTGCGCTGCGCGGCATCATGGACGGCCTGGAGAGGGACCCGTGGTACGCCACAAGCCTCGGCCGGCAGCGTGCCCTGGACATCGTCGAGGAGCGCCCGCTCGACCCTGAGGTGACCCACTGCCGGGGACTCGGCACCGGCGGAAACGGGGAGTACGGGCGCTAGAGCCAGGCCCCGTACGGCACGCCGCGGCGTACCGTCGCGGCCCCCGGCCGCCGCCCCGGGGCCGCGAGGACGCCTGCGGGTGGGGCGGGTGTCGCGGCCGGCGCCGGGCGGGCGTACCCTGGCTGGCGCCATGCCGTACGAACCTCCCACTCACACCGTCGAGCGCTCACTGCGCGCCACCACCGGTGCCAAGACCGTTGCCGGGGTCGACGAGGTCGGGCGCGGAGCGTGGGCCGGACCCGTCACCGTGTGTGCCGCCGTCACCGGACTGCGCCGACCGCCCGCCGGACTCACCGACTCCAAGCTCCTCAGCGTCAAACGCCGCGACGCACTCGTGCTGCTGCTGGAGGAGTGGGTCACGTCCTATGCGCTCGGCCACTCCACCCCCGAGGAGATCGACGAGCTCGGGATGACGGCCGCCCTGCGGCTCGCCGCCGAACGTGCGCTAAATGCCTTGCCGGTACGGCCCGATGCGGTCATCCTCGACGGGAAGCACGACTACCTCGGGGCACCCTGGAAGGTCCGTACGGTGATCAAGGGCGATCAGTCCTGCATCGCGGTCGCGGCCGCCTCGGTGATCGCGAAGGTGCGCAGGGACGCGATGATGGCGGAGCTGGACGCGGAGGCCGGGGGCTGTGCGCCCTACGCGTTCGCGGCCAACGCCGGCTATCCGTCGCCCGTGCACAAAGCGGCCCTGGCGGAGCTCGGGCCGACCCCGCACCACCGCCTCTCCTGGTCCTATCTCGACGGACTTCCGCAGTGGCGGCATCTCAAGAAACACCGGATCCCGGCGGAGGCCGCAGCACTGGAAAGCGGGGGCCAACTCGGCTTCGATTTCTGACCGTTCACCGGCTCTGCCGGGCGCGCGGCCCGTTCCGTGCGCCGTAGTGACCCACCACCCGACGCACCATCCACCGGACCACCTGCCGGAGCCTGTCGCACCGGCGTCCCACAGATCTCCATTTCATGCCTCTCATTCCTCAGGAGCCTCAGATTCACGAGAGCGCCCAGGGTCCCCGCAGCACGCCGGCCGCCGGCCGGACCGCGCCGACCCCTCGCCCCGTACCCGGACCGCGTCCCGTGGCGGTGCCGCGCCCCGGTCCCGCACCCCGCCCCGGCCCGCCCGCCCCGCGGACGCGCGCCACGGCCGACCGGCCCCAGGCGCCCCTTGCGGAGAATCGTTCCGCGCCGCGGCCCGCGACGGCCGCTGCCGCCCCGCCGGCCGCCCCTGCCGCCCCGCCGGCGTCCCTTGGCGCCCCGGCCGCGGACCGGCCCCGGATCCAGCTGATTCCGGCTCCCGTGAACGGCGCGCTCGACGCCGCCGAGGAAGCCGTGGACCTGCTGCTCGACTCGGGCCGCGCACCGGGGGACGTACTGGTGCTGACCACGGGTGAACAACACCCCTGGGCGGCACACGAGTTGTCCTTCGGTGACGCGTCCTACTGGGCGCAGCACGACGCCGGTGACGACGTCTTCTACGCGGACATCAGCGCCGCCGGGCGGGCCGCCGCCCGCCCGGTCGTGGTCGTCGCGGTCAACGACAAGGCGGGCGAGGACCTGGTGCGCTCCCTGCCTGCGGTGCGGGAGCGCGCCGGTGTGCTGCTGATCGTCTGCGGCGACGCGGAGCAGATCAACTCGGCTCTCGGCGCCGGCGTCTGAGTCCCGGTCACCCGGCTTCGCTGATCCGGTGGTCTTCCGCCGGATCAGCGGGCCGCCGCCCGGCGCAGGGCATCCGCCGCCCCGCCGCCGGAGCTTTGCAAGGCCGGATCGGTCTCGGCCGTCGAGTCCGCGAGTCCGGCGACCGGTGAACCCGCGTGGGGCCGGCGTCCACCGCGCCCCTCGCCGAGCACCTGCCAGCCGCCCCGCGTCAGGGTGATGTACGCCCCGCAGCGCAGGCCGTGCAGAGTGCAGGCGTCCCGCAGACCCCACATCCACGCCCCGTCCTCCTCCGTCCACCGCTCGTCGCCGTCGCGGCAGTAGAGCAGTACGGCTGTCCGCACGGGAGTACGGCGGCGGAGGTCGTGCGGGATGATCCTGCGCAGGTGGGCGAGGAGCGAGTTGCGCAGTTCCCAGCCGTCCGCAGGGGAGTCGCGCCGGGTGAACGAGGCACTGGCGACCAGCCGTTCCTCGGTGTCCAGCACGGCGACCACGGCGGTCGCGTACGCGGGCGCATGGCGTGCGTACAGGCCGCTGACGACCTCACGCGGGTTGCGCAGCAGGGGAATTCCCGCCGAAGCCCACTCGGCAGGCTCCAGCGTCCGGCCCAGGCGACTGGCCGGATCGGCGGACGACGGGCTCAATGAACTCGGCGACGGAGCGAATCCGAAGGTCACGGTCCTCCCTTCGCATACGCGCCCGCGGCTGCGGGCAAGGTCGAGTGGGGGCGCACCACGGCACAGCCCTTGCGGACCACAGGAAACCGTGCGGGGAGCGCTTCCAATTCTTCCTGGCGCAAGGGAATGCGGCAACGAGCAATTGAGGCGGCCGACCGGATTCTGTGGATACGACACTGATATCCCTGCCCAGTCGAACCGCTCCCGATGCCTCCCGTCACCCCTGAACGGCGAGGACCAGCGGAAACACCCCCTCCGCGCCGGCCCGGCGCAGCAGCCGCGCCGACATGGCGAGCGTCCAGCCGGTGTCGGACAGATCGTCCACCAGCAGTACGGGACCGTCGGCCGAGGCCAGCGACTCGGCCAACTGCTGCGGCACGGTCAGCACCTGGTGCAGCGAGCGGACCCGCTGAGCGCTGTTGGCCTGCGCAAGCGGCGCCCCGGTGGACTCCGGTGCGTACTCCAGCGAACCGAGGAAGGGCATCCGGCCCACCTCGGCGACCCGCATGCCCAGCGAGGAGACCAGCCCCGGCCTGCGGTACGACGGCACCGTGACGACACCGACGGGGCGCGCGGGGGCGTCGTCCCGGCCCGAGGCCCAGCCGCCTGGCCCCTTCGCCCAGTCGGCCAGCACCGTCACCACCGCCTGCAGCACGTCGTCCGGAACAGGGCCGTCCGGAGCTTGGGACGCGAGCATGGGGCGCAGCCGGTTGCCCCAGCCGATGTCCGAGAGACGGCCCAGGGCGCGCCCGGGGAAGGCGACTTCGCCGCGCGGGATGCGGCCCTTCAGATCGACACCCACGGCGGGCAGGCCGGTGGGCCACATCTTCCGCGGCTCCACCTCCACACCGGGGCGGCCGAGCTCCCCGCGGGCGGCGTCCAGCGCGGTGCCCGAGACCTTGTCCTCGAACCTCGGGCCCGCGCAGTTGTCGCAACGGCCGCAGGGAGCGGCCTCCTCGTCGTCCAGCTGCCTGCGCAGGAACTCCATGCGGCACCCGGTCGTCGCCGCGTACTCCCGCATGGCCTGCTGTTCGGAGCTGCGCTGCTCGGCCACCCACGCGTACCGCTCGGCGTCGTACACCCAGGGCCGGCCCGTGGAGGTCCAGCCGCCCTTCTCGCGGTGCACCGCGCCGTCCACGTCGAGGACCTTGAGCATGGCCTCGAGGCGGGTGCGCCGCAGATCCACCATCGGTTCCAGCGCGGGCAGCGACAGCGGCCTCGGGGACTGCGCGAGCGCGTCCAGAGTGCGCCGTACGAGCTCCTCCGGCGGGAAGGAGACCGAGGCGAAGTACCGCCAGATCGCCTCGTCCTCCTTGCCGGGCAGCAGCAGTACTTCCGCGTGCTCCACCCCGCGTCCCGCGCGGCCCACCTGCTGGTAGTAGGCGATCGGGGACGAGGGGGAGCCGAGGTGCACCACGAATCCCAGGTCGGGCTTGTCGAAGCCCATGCCGAGCGCGGAGGTCGCGACCAAGGCCTTCACCCGGTTGGCGAGGAGATCCTCCTCGGCCTGCATACGATCGGCGTTCTCCGTGCGGCCGGTGTACGAGGAGACCGGGTGCCCGCACCGGCGCAGATACGTGGTGACCTCCTCGGCAGCCGCCACGGTCAGGGTGTAGATGATCCCGGAGCCCGGCAGTTCGTTCAGGTGGTCGGCGAGCCAGGCCAGCCTGTTCGCGGCGTCGGGGAGCTGGAGAACGCTCAGGCTCAGGCTCTCCCGGTCCAGCGGGCCCCGCAGGACCAGCGCGTCCGTTTCCGCCCCCGTGCCGAGCTGCTCGGCGACATCGGCGGTCACCCGGGAATTGGCCGTTGCGGTGGTGGCCAGGACCGGAACCCCGGCCGGCAGTTCGGCGAGCATGGTGCGAAGCCGCCGGTAGTCGGGGCGGAAATCGTGCCCCCAGTCCGAGATGCAGTGCGCCTCGTCCACCACCAGGAGCCCGGTGGTGGCGGACACTTCGGGCAGGACGTTGTCCCGGAAGTCGGGGTTGTTCAGACGTTCCGGCGACACGAGGAGCACGTCGACGTCGCCCGCGGCCACTTCGGCCCGGACGGTCTCCCATTCTTCCTGGTTGGACGAGTTGATGGTGCGCGCGCGGATGCCGGCCCTGGCGGCGGCCTCCACCTGGTTGCGCATCAGCGCCAGGAGCGGCGAGACGATCACTGTGGGCCCGTTGCCCTGCGCGCGCAGCAGCGAGGTCGCCACGAAGTACACGGCGGACTTGCCCCACCCGGTCCGCTGCACGACCAGCGCCCTGCGCTTGTCCGCGACGAGCGCCTCGATGGCCCGCCACTGGTCCTCGCGCAGCCGGGCCGTGCCGCTGGGGTCCCCGACGAGGCGGGCGAGTACGGAGTCGGCCGATGCCCTGAGATCTGCGTTGGTCATGCCCCCATGCAACCCGATGGCACCGACATTGCGCGAACGTGCCCCGCAGCCTGTGGATAACCTTATCCACAGGGGCGGCGACCTCGGCGACAGGTGATGCACCGTAGCGGCATGAACACGAACAGTGAACAGCACGGTCCGGCCAACACCGTCGAATCCACCGAGGAGCAGCAGATCACCCTGCGGGGCCCGGCTCAACTGGCAGACGCCCTGCCCTATTTGATGGGTTACTTCCCCAGCGACTCGGTGGTCATGGTGGCCTTGCACGGGCCCCGGGGCCGGTTCGGCGGACGGCTCAGGCTCGGGATCCCGAAATCTCCCCAGGAGTGGGCGCCACTCGCACGGCACCTCGCCGACTGCCTCGTGGCCACCAGTGAACGGCGCAGCGGCCGCCCCGACGGCATCGTCATCTTTCTCTGCCAGGACCCCGCCGAGGGCGAGACCGGCAAGCAGGTGATGGAGCGGCTGCGGACGTTCGCCCAGCGGCTGCGCGTCGCCTGCGGGTCCCTGGAAGTCCCGGTGTTCGAGGCGCTGTGCATTTCCGGCGGCCGGTTCTGGTCCTACTGCTGCCCGGACGGCCGCTGCTGCCCGCCCGAGGGTACGGGTCTGGCCCTGCCCGGTACGTCGGTGATGGCGGCGGCGGCCGCCTACGCGGGAATCCAAGTGCGGGGAACCCTGCGGGAGATGGAGGACCGGCTCACACCCCGGCCGCGTGACCCCGCCTCCCTCCGCGCGCAGGTCCGGGCGCTGGACGGGGCGGGAGGTGCCGTGGTCCCGCGGATCCTCAGTGAGACCGGCCGCACCGAGGTCGCGGAGGAAACCCTCGGTCTGGCCCGGGTCCTGATCAAACGCATCGGACAGGCACCGCCGCCCCGGGGCTCCTGGACCGCTGCGGACCGCGCCGACGACGACCTGATCAGCGACGAGGAGGCGGCCACCCTTGTCGTGGGCCTCCAGGACCGGGAGACCAGGGACCGGGCGGCGGAATGGATGGAGGGTCCCCGGGCGGCCCCCGCACTGCGGCTCTGGCGGGCGCTCGCCAGGCGGTGCGTCGGCCCGTACGACACCTATGCGGCTCCGCCCCTGACCCTCGCCGGCTGGGTCGCCTGGTCCACCGGCGACGAACCGGAGGCCCGTGCCGCACTGGGCCTCGCCCTCGGGGCCGACCCCGAGTACACCTTCGCCCAACTCCTCCACCAGGCCTGCAACGAGGGCCTCGACCCGGAACGGCTGCGCGCCTGCCTGCGCCGGGACCGCTCCGCGCGCCCGGGAGGAGCCGAGGGCGGCACCGAACCGGGATCGGGGAGGAGCCTCCGGCGGGCGTCGGGGGAGCAGCGGTCACGGAGCGTTCGCGCTGTCCGGGGCGCGGGGCGGGGCGGAAAGCCGGTGGGCCGGATCCGGCGGGGCGGCCCGGCCGGCCGGACCCACGTCCCCGCCACCGGGCCGCGGTCCGGGCCGGTGGTGTTCCGGGAAGGGGTGCGGCGGCGGGAGACGCCGCGGACGAGGCGCGGGACCCGGAGCCGGCGATGACGCAGCGGCCCGCGCGGCACCCGCGACGAGCTGGGGCGCGCCGCATCCCCACGGGTTCAGGCCCGCGGAGGTCCACTGGCTGGGTTCCCGTGCGGAGTTCCACCGCCGGGGTGCCGGGGCGGAGTCCCACCGCGCGGGTGCCCGTGCGGGATTCCACCGCCGGGCTGCTCGGGCGGGGTCCTACCGCCCGGGTGCCAGGGCTGAAGGCCTCTGCCGGGGTGCCCGGCTCCCGTCCGCCGGGTTCCCGGGTGCCCCGGCCACCGGTATTCGCCTTCACCGCCCCCATCGGCCGTGACTCCGTTGCCCGTGCCGCCGTTCACCCCTGTGGTGGCGCCGCACGGGCCACGCCGTCACATCGGACGCCCTCCTTCGGAGTGCAGAGAAGGCACCGCATGGCACTCACCGTCCCGCCGTCCTCCGCTGCCGGCGGTACGCCCCCGGCAGCCCGTCGACCTGGCCCGGCAGGCCCTGTCAGAGGCGGCGCCCCGGGAGGCGGGCACCCCGCCGAACTGCCCGCCGTGCACACGATGATCGTCTGCGCCGACCTGCCCTCCCTCGCCCTCTCCGCGCCGCACGGTCAGCTCACCGGAAGCGGACTCGAAGGCTTCTACCAGGCCGGGCGCAGACTGCTCTCGCGCTGCGTGCTGCGGGTGGCCGGCCGCGAGCCTGTCTCCGTGCAGGGCAGGCTGACCGGCGCGGACCGGGCCAGGTTCGTGGCGGTCGTCCGGACTCAGGGCGACGCCGGCCCGGATCCCGGGGTCCTCGTCGAGAGGGTCAGAACCGCCGACGGCATGGAGCGGATCACCTTGCGCAACGCGCTGCCCCGCCCGCTCCAGCTCCCGGTGGAGATCTCGCTGGGCACCGACCTCGCGGACCTGGGCGCCATCGGGGCGGGCCGCCCCGGCCCCGGACTGCCCGCCGGCGTCCACGGCTCCGGCCTGCGCTGGAGCACGGCCCAGGCCGTGTGCGTGGTGACGGCGGTACCGTCACCCGTCGACGCCCTCGCCTCGGCCGGGCTGCTGCGCTGGGACCTGAAGCTGCCACCGGGCGGCTCCACCACCATCGAACTGCGGGTCAGGGCCGACCGGGTGATCCGCTCGGCCGGCCGGGCGGGGACCTGCCCGCTGCCCGACGCGGACGCGGAGGGCGACGATCCCAGGGTGCGGGACTGGTTGCGCACCGCCGTCGATGACTTGCGCTCCCTGCTGCTGCGGGATCCCGCCCACCCCTCGGACATGTACCCGGCGGCCGGAATTCCCTGGCGATGCGGACTCGCCCCCTCCGAGGCGCTCTGGGCGGTCCGGATGGCACTGCCGCTCGGCACCCGGCTGACGGCCGCCACACTGCGCGTCCTCGCGCGCACCCAGCCGGACGGCGACGGCCGCATCCCAGGACCGTTCCGGGACGCGGGACCGCATCTGCCCCCGGGCTGCACCGGCGCCGAGGCCACCCTCGCCTTCCCCGCCGTACTCGCCGAGGCCAGGCGCTGGGGCATCCCCGAACAGGAGCTGGCGGAACTGCTGCCGGCGGCCGAGCGCTGCCTTCGGTGGCTGGACAACGCCCTGGGAAACGGCGTCTACCTGCGCGACGCCGGCCCCGCCGGCCTGTGCCGGGCGGAAACGCAGGCGCACTCCTACCGTGCGGCACTGCTCGGAGCCGACCTGCTGGAGGCGTGCGGGCGGCCGGGCGCCGACGGCTGGCGCGAACGGGCGGCCGCCCTGCGTGACGCCTTCCGCCGCGACTTCTGGATCGAGGACCGCGCGGGTGGCCGCCCGGCAGCTGCCAGGGCGCCCGACGGCCGGCTCGTACCGCACTTCGGGGCAGGCGCCGCGCATCTGCTGGACACCGGTCTGCTGGGAGCGGGGCAGCGGGCTCCCGGGCTGCTCGACAGGGTGCAGACGGAGCAATTGGCCCGCCTGCTCGGCGGTCCGTCCCTGGACACGGGCTGGGGGCTGCGAGGGCTGGGCGCCAAGGAGCCAGCGCACAATCCGTTCGGCCACCGCAGCGGTGCCGTACGGGTCCACGAGACGGCCGTGGCGGTCTCCGGGCTGGCCGCCGCCGGGTACGAGAAGGAGGCGGGAGCTCTGCTGCGGGGCCTGCTGGACGCTGCGGCTGCCTTCGAGTTCCGGCTGCCCGAGATGTACGCGGGGGAGCAGCGCACCGCGGGCAGCCTGCCGTCGCCGCACCCGGCGGCGTGCAGGCCGGCGGCGGTGTCGGCCGCCGCGGGAATCCACCTGCTCGCCACCCTCGTCGGCATCCTCCCGGACGCGCCGGCGGGCACGGTGCGGCTGGCACCGCTCAGCAGCGCACCGCTCGGAGCGCTGCGGCTTTCCGGGCTGCGGGTCGCCGGGGAACCCTTCGCCGTCCGGGTCAGCAGGCTCGGCCTCGGCATGATCGAGGAAGCCGCCGAAGGCCTCCAGCTGGGTGGGTGACGGACCGATGCGGGGCGACGCGGAGCAGGACGCCGCCGACGACGGCGCGAGGTGCAAGGGGAGGTCCGTGGGGACTGTTTATCGTCAGGAAGACGACTATGATCGCGGCATGTCCCCCTACGATCCGTCGGCCTTTCCGCCCTTCGCCGTCACCGTGGATCTGGCCGTGCTCACCGTGCGCCGCCACGCGCTCTGCGCCCTGGTCGTACGCCGGGGGGAGACGCCGTTCCAGGGGCGCTGGGCACTGCCCGGGGGGTTCGTCCGCGCGGACGAGGATCTCGCGGGGGCCGCGGCCAGGGAGCTGGCCGAGGAAACCGGGCTGACCGCGCTGTCGGCCCCGACCTCTCTTTCCGGTCCCACCACACACGACACTTCCGCCTGCACCCTCGGCAACGGCGCTCATCTGGAGCAGTTGGCCACCTACGGCGACCCCGGGCGCGACCCCCGGATGAGGGTGGTGAGCGTCGCGCACCTCGCGCTCGCTCCCGACCTTCCCGCCCCCCGGGCGGGTGGTGACGCGAACAGCGCCCGCTGGGCGCCGGTCGAGGACCTGCTCGGCCACAACGACGGCCGCGGCGAGGGCACACAGGGGGCCCCGCTCGCCTTCGACCACGCGCGGATCCTGGCCGACGGGGTGGAGCGGGCCCGTTCGAAGATCGAGTACTCGTCGCTCGCCACCGCCTTCTGCCCGCCGGAGTTCACGGTCGGTGAGCTGCGCAGGGTGTACGAAGCGGTGTGGGGCGTGGTCCTCGACCCCCGCAACTTCCACCGCAAGGTGACGGGCACCCCTGGTTTCCTGGTCCCCTCCGGCGGTACGACGACCCGTCAGGGGGGCCGTCCCGCCCAGCTGTTCAGGGCGGGCGGAGCCACTGTGCTCAACCCGCCGATGCTGCGCCCCGAGGTCTGATCAGCACACCGCTGCGGGCCGCTCGTGGCCGGTCCTGACACCCGCACTTCTCCTTGCTGCGCAAAAAGTCTGAAATGTCGCGTTATCTTGCTGCGGTACCCGTCCCAGCCGCCGAGCGGTCCCACCTCCCGCGGGAGAGACGGGAGATGCGGGAGACGCAACAGACGCGAGGGAAGCGATGCTCCAGGCCATCGGACTCACCAGCACCCGACGCAGGACCCGCCCGCCCGCCGTGGACGACCTGACCTTCGAGGCCAGGCCCGGCCATGTCACGGCCCTCCTCGGCGCACCCGGCTCCGGCAGGACCACCGCGCTGCGCCTGATGCTCTCGCTCGAACAGGGGCGAGGGATCACCTACTTCAGAGGGCGGCCGCTGCACCGCATCGCCCACCCGGCCCGTGAAGTGGGGGTCCTCCTGGGCGATGTACCCGGCAACCCCTCCCGTACCGCGCACGGTCAGCTCCGGATGCTGTGTGCCGCGGCGGGCGTACCCGCGTCGCGCGTCGACGAACTGCTCGACGTTGTCGGACTCACCGGACTGGGCCGGCAGCGTCTGGGATCGCTCTCGCTGGGCATGGACCGCCGCCTCGGCCTCGCCGCCGCCCTCCTCGCCGACCCGCACACCCTCCTGCTCGACGAGCCCGCAGCGGGACTCTCCCCCCGGGACACCGGATGGCTGTTCGCACTCCTGCGGGCCCATGCTGCACAAGGCGGCACCGTTCTCTACACCACGGGCGACCCCAAGGAGGCAGCCCGTACGGCAGACCGGGTCGTCACCCTCGAAGAGGGCCGCCTCGTCGCCGACCAGGACGCCGCCGACTTCTCCCGCACCCGGCTGCGCCCACGGGTCGCCGTACGCACACCGCAGGCCCTCCGGCTGGGGGCCCTCCTCGGCAAGGAGGCCAGGGCCGACCGCCGCTCCGTGGAGGTCGTTCCCGAGGGCGGCAACCGTCTCTCCGTCTACGGCAGCAGCTGTGCGGAGGTCGGCGACACCGCGTTCCGGCACGGCGTACTTCTGCATCAACTCTCCGACGAGGTCGGGGACATGGGCGGACCAGTCACCTCCGGGGCCCGGCCCGGGGCGGCGGCAGCCCGGAACCCGGAACCCGCCGCCGAGCCCCGGCCCGCGTCCGAGTCCGCATCCGTCGCCGAACCCCGGTCCACCCCCGTGCCTGTATCCACCTCCCTGCCCGTATCCACCCCCGAGCCCGTACCCCACCCCGAGCCCGTACCCACTCCCGCCCCCGAGCCGGGGCGTCCTCGTCCGACCGTCACGCCACGCGCTCTGCGCAGTCCGCTTCGCCCCCTGCGCTACGAGCTGATCCGCACCTTCGGCACCCGGGCCACCCTGGCGACGACCGCCGCCGTCCTCTGCGTCTCCGCCGTCCTCGCGGCTCTCCTCGCGCGCGGCGGCACGACTCCTCTCCCCGTCGCGCTGGCCGCCTGGCCCGACGTACTGCCACTGCCGCCCGCAGCCTTCGGTGCGGGCCTGCTCGGCGCGGTCGCCTTCGGTGACGAGTTCCGCTACCCGGCGCTCGCGGCCTCGAGGGGAACCTCCCCCCGCAAACCAGGACTGCTCCTGGCCAAGCTCGCGGTGTCCGCAGGCCTCGCACTGGCCCTCGCCGTCGGCACCGTCGCGGTCGACTTCCTGCTTCTGCACTTCCTCTACGGAACGGAGCCGGCCCAGATCGCCCCGGGCGCTCCGACCCGCTCAGCGAGCTGGGCGGCGCTCTGTGTGGGCTGCGCCTGGGCCGGGCTGCTCGGCGCCGGGGTGTTCCGGGTCACCACCGCCGGGCTGGCGGCCGTACTCGCCGTTCCCGTCGTCGTCGCACCGGCGGTCCAGTACCTGCTCACGGGTCCGGCCGCACGTTCGATGGCCGGACTCCCGGGCAGACTGCGGGAACTGATGTGGCTGAGACTGCCCGGCGCGACGGACGAGTGGCTGCTGGCCGCACTGCGGATGCTTGCCCAACCGGTCGGTACCGCGCTGGTGTTGTCGCTCCCTGCGCTCCTGTGCGCATATCTGCTCACCTGCCTTCGGCGCAGGGCCCGTTGGTGACCACAACCTGACGCGTAGGAGGCGAATCGGCCACAACTCCCCGGAGACCGCCTATTTCCGGCCGATAAGGCGTCAAGGGGGGAGTGGGCGGTGATCACCCTTTCGTGTGCTTTTCACCAAAGACCTCAAGGGGCACGGAGCTCAAGCCGACAACTGATCCGTGAGTACCCTTGCGCACACCATGATGACCGCCGCCCGCTCCGTCGACTCAGGTCTTCCCGGGCCTGGCGCACTCGACCGCTACCCCTACGCGGAGACGTCCGGCCCCGACCGCGTCGGGCCCCTCGGCTGGGACAGCCCGGAATCCGACCTGGGACGGGTCGGCCGCCGCGCGGCCGGCAACCGCGGGCGAGGCCTCCACGGCCAACTCGTCCAGCAGCTCGGCCAGATGATCGTCTCCGGTGATCTCGGGGCCGACCGCCCGCTCGTACCCGAGGAGATCGGTCAGCGGTTCGAGGTCTCCCGCACCGTCGTCCGCGAATCGCTGCGCGTACTTGAGGCCAAAGGCCTGGTCAGCGCCCGCCCCAATGTGGGCACTCGGGTCCGTCCGGTCAGCGACTGGAACCTGCTCGACCCCGACATCATCGAGTGGCGCGCCTTCGGGCCACAGCGCGACGACCAGCGCCGCGAACTCGCCGAACTCCGCTGGACGATCGAGCCGCTCGCGGCCAGGCTCGCCGCCGGCCACGACCGCGACGACGTGCAGCAGCGGCTCGGCGACATGGTCGAGATCATGGGGCACGCGCTCTCGCAGGGGGACGCACTCACCTTCTCGCGGGCCGATGCCGAATTCCACTCGCTGCTCATCCAACTCGCGGGCAACCGCATGCTGGAACACCTCTCCGGCATCGTTTCGGCTGCCCTGCAGGTGTCCGGAGGCCCGATCTTCGGCTGTGACCGGCCCACCGACGCCTCCCTCTCCCACCACGCCCGGATCGCCGACGCCCTTGCTGCGGGCGATGCTTCGGGGGCCGAGTCGGCGATGCGTCAACTCCTCACGGTGCACCCCGAAGTGGAGCGGGTTGTTCCTGCGCCGCGAGAGCACTGAGGCACGTCCATGGGAAAACCCGGCCCCGTGCCGGCGGTTGTTCCTCGTGTCGCCGGGCCCCTCGGGTCCGGCGACACGAGGGTGGGGCGTCCACTCCCCTCTGCATCATTCGTTGTCATTCCGTGGCGATTCCGTTGTGACTCGGGCCACGAAGATTGGGCGTAACACTCCTCGGAATCCCGCGATGACCTAAGAGGTGACAGCCGAGGAGGAAATGCGGAGCCGCTCACGGCCCCGCCGACCGTCTCAGCTCTTCGCCCGGTCCGCCGGTGCACCCCCAGCCGGTGGTCGTCGGCTCAGGCCCTCGCGGGCGGGGTCGGACGCCATTTCCATCGTTCCGAGAGGTTGTTCGTGTCGGCCAGCACATCCCGTACGCTCCCGCCGGAGATCGCCGAGTCCGAGTCCGTGTTGGCGCTCATCGAGCGGGGGAAGGCTGATGGGCAGATCGCGGGCGACGACGTGCGTCGGGCGTTCGACGCGGACGGGATCCCGCCGACCCAGTGGAAGAGCGTTCTGCGGAGCCTCAACGAGATCCTCGAGGAAGAGGGTGTGACGCTGATGGTCACCGCCGCGGAGACGCCGAAGAGCGTCCGCAAGAGCGCCGCAGCGAACCCCGCCGCCGAGCGGCCCGCCTCCCGGACCGTCGCGGCAAGTGCGTCCGCCCCCAGGACCGTTGCCGCCGCCGCGGCTCCCGCTGCCGGGACGGTGGACGCCGTGGCCGACGAGGAGGGCTCGGCCCCCGTCAAGGAGGCGGCCACGAAGAAGGCGGCCGCCAAGAAGGCCACCGCGAAGAAGACCGCCACGAAGAAGAGCGCCGCGAAGAAGACGGCGGCCAAGAAGGCGGTGGCGAAGAGGGACGCGGAGGGCGACGAGACGGCCGAGGAGACTCCGGGAAAGCCGGGCGAGGAGGAGGAGAGCAGCGAGGGCAAGGGCTTCGTACTCTCCGACGACGACGAGGACGACGCCCCTGCCCAGCAGGTCGCGATCGCGGGCGCCACCGCCGACCCGGTCAAGGACTACCTCAAGCAGATCGGCAAGGTGCCGCTCCTCAACGCCGAGCAGGAGGTGGAGCTGGCCAAACGCATCGAGGCCGGACTGTTCGCCGAGGACAAACTGGCGAACTCCGACAAGCTCGCCCCGAAGCTCAAGCGCGAACTGGAGATCATCTCCCAGGACGGCGGGCGCGCGAAGAACCACCTGCTGGAGGCAAACCTCCGCCTCGTCGTCTCCCTCGCCAAGCGCTACACCGGCCGCGGCATGCTCTTCCTGGACCTGATCCAGGAAGGAAATCTGGGCCTGATCCGTGCGGTCGAGAAGTTCGACTACACCAAGGGCTACAAGTTCTCCACGTACGCGACCTGGTGGATCCGGCAGGCGATCACCCGCGCCATGGCCGACCAGGCCCGCACCATCCGCATCCCGGTGCACATGGTCGAGGTCATCAACAAGCTCGCCCGCGTGCAGCGCCAGATGCTCCAGGACCTGGGCCGCGAGCCCACCCCGGAGGAGCTGGCCAAGGAACTCGACATGACGCCCGAGAAGGTCGTCGAGGTGCAGAAGTACGGCCGCGAGCCGATCTCCCTGCACACCCCGCTCGGCGAGGACGGCGACAGTGAGTTCGGTGACCTCATCGAGGACTCGGAAGCCGTGGTTCCGGCCGACGCCGTCAGCTTCACGCTGCTCCAGGAGCAGCTGCACTCGGTCCTGGACACGCTCTCCGAGCGCGAGGCGGGTGTGGTGTCCATGCGCTTCGGCCTCACGGACGGCCAGCCCAAGACGCTGGACGAGATCGGCAAGGTCTACGGCGTGACGCGTGAGCGCATCCGCCAGATCGAGTCCAAGACGATGTCCAAGCTGCGTCACCCGTCGCGCTCGCAGGTCCTGCGCGACTACCTGGACTGAGCCCGTCCTAGCGGGCCGCCCCGACGTGGCCCGGCCGTGGTGTCAGGCATCCGGCGTACGTCGCTCGGAGGCGGCCCCGGCATGCGCGAGGGTGCGGGGGAATGGGGGCTGGATGACTCTGGGTGTGCAGAGATCACCCCGAGTCAGGAGGACGCATGCGCCTACCCAGCACCCGATCACTCACCGCCGCCCTCACCCTGACCGCAGTTGTGGCCGTATCACCGCTGGTGGCACCGGGCCCGGCCGTCGCGGACGGGGTGGTCATAGGGGGCCAGAAGGTGCGGATCACGGACAGCCCGTGGGCGGTGGCCGTGTCCAGCCGTGACCGGTTCGGGGGTACGCGGGCGGGGCAGTTCTGCGGCGGAGTGGTGGTGGCGCCGACCAAGGTGGTGACGGCGGCCCACTGTCTGGGCCGGGACGTGCTCGGCGTGCCGTTGAGCGCGGTGGGCGATCTGAAGATCATCGCCGGTCGCGGGGAGCTGCGGGGGCCGGGCGGCCGGGAGATCCCGGTGCGCGGAACCTGGATCAATCCGTCGTACGACCCGGTCTCGAACTCGGGTGACGTGGCCGTCCTGACCCTGTCCGCCGCACTGCCCGCCGACCACGTCATGCGGATGGCGGGCCCGCACAGTGCCGCGGCCAGGCCGGGCACCCCCGCCATGGTCTACGGCTGGGGGGACACCACCGGGGGCGGGGACTACGCGACGTCCCTGCGCGCGACGCGGGTGCGGGTCCTGCCGGACGCGGCCTGTACCAGGGCCTACCCCGGGAAGCCGGGCGGAGCCTATCTCCCCGCCACCATGCTCTGCGCGGGAGACCCGGACGGCGGCCGCGACGCCTGTCAGGGCGACAGCGGGGGGCCCCTGGTGGCCAGGGGGCGGCTGATCGGGCTGGTGTCCTGGGGAAGTGGTTGCGGGCAGGCCGAAAACCCCGGGGTGTACACCCGGATTTCGGTGCTGTCCGAGGAGATCGCGAAGAACGGCTGAGGCAGCCGGACGCCGCCCCGCGGGCCCCTGAGGACCCCTAGCGCGCCCGTGCGGGTGGCGGGCCCCGTGGCGCCCCGGCAGGGGGCATGGTGAGCGTTCTGGCGGGGGCTGCGCGGCGGTCCTGGCGGGCCGGCGGAGCGCGACGCCCGGGGCGTACGAGAACGGGCGGCCCGCCCCGCACACCCGGGGTGGGCCGCCCGTCGACCGGTCGTGACCGGTCCTTGGCTCGTCGTGGATGCTCTCAGGGCGTCAGCGTTCGTCGTCCTCTGAGGGCGAAGGCGTGACCGTCAGCCGGTCCGTCTCGTCCTGTATTTCCGCGGCGATCTTCTTGAGCTCGGGCTCGAACTTGCGACCGTGGTGGGCGCAGAAGAGCAGTTCGCCGCCGCTGGCCAGGAGAACGCGCAGGTAAGCCTGGGCGCCGCAGCGGTCGCATCGGTCAGCGGCCGTCAGGGGGCTCGCGGGGGTCAGAACAGTAGTCACGTCGCCTCTTCTCTAGCTCGACGAGCTGTCGTACCAGGGTCAACATCCAACCAGGCCGAAAACGTTCCCGCTCGTGGCTTTTACTTGAAAATTCTTCCGGAGGTCGTCCGGAGTGGTTGTCTGTTGCCGGTTGGCGGCGAATGAGCCGTATTGCGTCGCTTTACGGTTTCGCGTTGCTGGCTTGTCTCTGGTGTGTCGGGGGTGCGTCCGCCCGGCCGGATTGCCGGGTTGTTCATGAGGACGTGCCCGGAGCCTAAATGGTTCATGCCCGGAAGGGAACGTGACATGTGCTTCACTCCCACGAGGGATCGAACGTGTGTACGCGTCTGGACTAGCATGAGTTTTCCCCAGGGTGGCGTTACACCCGCTCTACCAGGCCCCGTTACCCTCTGAGCGGCGACCGACGCCGACCCCGTACCCCACTGGGGCCCATTTGAAATTCAGCGAGGAGCGAACCGCGTGACCGCCGATACGACCGTCCCGTCCACCGCACTGCTGAGCGCTGCGGACCGTGACGGTTCCAATTACACCGCGCGGCACCTGCTCGTCCTCGAAGGCCTTGAGGCGGTCCGCAAGCGTCCCGGCATGTACATCGGGTCCACGGACAGCCGCGGTCTGATGCACTGCCTGTGGGAAATCATCGACAACTCCGTCGACGAGGCCCTCGGCGGTTACTGCGACCGCATCGAGGTGATCCTCCACGAGGACGGCTCGGTGGAGGTCCAGGACAACGGCCGGGGCATCCCCGTCGACGTCGAGCCCAAGACGGGCCTCTCCGGCGTCGAGGTCGTCATGACCAAGCTGCACGCCGGCGGAAAGTTCGGCGGAGGGTCCTACGCGGCCTCCGGCGGTCTGCACGGGGTGGGCGCCTCCGTGGTGAACGCGCTCTCCGCCCGGCTCGACGTCGAGGTCGACCGCAACAGCGCCACGCATGCGATCAGCTTCCGCCGAGGCGTTCCCGGCATCTTCACCGAATCCGGCCCCGAGTCCCCCTTCGACCCGGCGAACGGGCTGCTCAAGGGCAAGCGGGTGCCCAAGACCCGCACCGGCACCCGGGTGCGGTACTGGGCCGACCGGCAGATCTTCCTCAAGGACGCCAAGCTCTCCCTGGACAACCTCTACCAGCGCGCCCGCCAGACGGCGTTCCTGGTTCCGGGCCTGACCATCGTCGTACGGGACGAGCGGGACCTGGAAGGCGTCGGCAAGAGCGAAGAGACGTTCCGCTTCGACGGCGGCATCAGTGAGTTCTGCGAGTACCTCGCGCAGGACAAGGCGATCTGCGACGTCATGCGGCTCACCGGGCAGGGCACCTTCAAGGAGACCGTCCCGGTCCTCGACGAGCGCGGCCACATGACGCCCACCGAGGTCACCCGTGAGCTCGCCGTGGACATCGCGCTGCGCTGGGGGACCGGCTACGACAGCACGGTCAAGTCCTTCGTCAACATCATCGCCACTCCCAAGGGCGGCACCCACGTCTCCGGTTTCGAGCGCTCCCTCACCAAGACGGTGAACGAGTCGCTCCGCTCCGCCAAGCTGCTGCGCGTCGCCGAGGACGACGTCGTCAAGGACGACGCCATGGAGGGCCTCACCGCAGTGGTCACGGTGCGACTCGCCGAGCCGCAGTTCGAGGGCCAGACCAAGGAAGTCCTCGGCACGTCGGCCGCCAACCGCATCGTCGCCAATGTGGTCGCCAAGGAACTCAAGGCGTTCCTGACCTCCACCAAGCGCGACGCCAAGGCGCAGGCACGCTCGGTGATGGAGAAGATCGTCGCCGCCGCGCGCACCCGTATCGCGGCCCGCCAGCACAAGGACGCGCAGCGCCGCAAGACCGCGCTGGAGACGTCCTCGCTGCCGGCCAAGCTGGCCGACTGCCGCAGCGACGACGTGGAGCGCAGCGAGCTCTTCATCGTCGAGGGGGACTCCGCGCTCGGTACGGCCAAGCTGGCCCGGAACTCCGAATTCCAGGCGTTGCTGCCCATCCGCGGCAAGATCCTCAACGTCCAGAAGGCCTCCGTCTCGGACATGCTGAAGAACGCCGAGTGCGGGGCGATCATCCAGGTCATAGGAGCGGGGTCCGGCAGGACCTTCGACATCGACGCGGCGCGGTACGGCAAGATCGTGCTCCTGGTCGACGCCGACGTCGACGGTGCGCACATCCGCATCCTGCTGCTCACGCTCTTCCAGCGGTACATGCGCCCGATGGTGGAGGCGGGACGGGTGTTCGCGGCGGTTCCGCCCCTGCACCGGATCGAGCTCGTCCAGCCCAAGAAGGGCCAGGACAAGTACGTCTACACGTACTCGGACAACGAGCTCCGGCAGACCCTGCTGGAGTTCCAGCGCAAGAACGTCCGGTACAAGGACGACATCCAGCGCTACAAGGGCCTGGGTGAGATGGACGCGGACCAGCTGGCGGAGACGACGCTGGACCCGCGGTTCCGGACGCTGCGCCGCATCAACATCGGGGACCTGGAGTCCGCGGAACAGGTCTTCGACCTCCTCATGGGCAACGAGGTCGCGCCCCGCAAGGAGTTCATCACCAGCGCGGCGGCCACGCTGGACAGGTCGCGCATCGACGCCTGAGCCGGTGCCCGGCCTGGGCGTCAGTGCGTGCCCAGCCCGAGGGTCCGCCGGGGCCGGGGAGGGGCCGGGGCCAGGAGCGGTCGCGGGACCCGGGACCGGCCGCGAGCAGCTGTCCGCCGGGCTGCCGCGCCGCCGCGCTGGCAGATCGCCGCGCCGTCGGCCAGCAGGGATCTCAACCCGTAGGTGGAGCGAAAAGCTCCACCCACGCTCCGATCCGCTGCGCAGGCCGGATCCGTAATGTCGACGGCATGGGATCGCAGACGAAGCAGTCGAGCGGCGGATTCACCGCCTGGCCTCCGCCGGAGGCGCTGTCCCGGCTCGGGGTGCCCCGGGTCCGGATGGCCATCGACCTCGTCATGTGGCTGGGGGTGGGCTTCTGGATTCTCTGGGAGGCATACGACTCGGAGGCCTTCGGCGGGGCCGCCGCGATCGTGCCGCCGCTCGCGCTGGCGACGGTCATCGGCGCAGCCGAGCTGTACGACCGCTGGACCACGCGGCACCGGCTGCTGTTCTCGCTCGGAGTGCTCGGTGGGGTGATCCTGGTGGCCGCGGGGTCGTATGCGGTGCGTGCGGACACCGCCGGGGCCATTCTGCTGATCGTCTGTGCGATCCAGGCCATGCAACGGCTGCCGCTGTCGGTGGGGCTGCCGGCGAGCGCTGTGATCATGAGTGTGCACGCGGTGATGAGCGAGGTGAGCGCACGGGAGATGGCCGTGGTGGGCTTCGGGGTCGTCGCGATCGGATACATGCTGCGTCTGGACGCACAGGCGCGGGGCTCGGGGTTTCGGCTTCTCGCCCAGGAGCGGGCCGCCAGGAAGGCGGAGGCAGAGACGGCGGCACTGGCCGAGCGGGCCCGTATAGCCAGGGAGATACACGACGTTCTGGCGCACAGCCTCTCCGCGCAGATGGTGCACCTGGAGGCGGCCCGGCTGCTGATCGAGCGGGAGCCGCAGGGGCCGTTTCGGGACGGCGTGCTGGAGCGGGTCGTTGCGGCGCGGGGAATGGCTCGTGAGGGGCTCGCGGAGACCCGGCAGGCACTCTCGGCGCTGCGCGGGGACATGGCGCCCGTGGAGGATTACCTGCGGGAGCTGGCGGCCGCGGACAGGGCCGAGGTGCAGGTGGTGGGGACGCGGCAGAAGCTGACCGTCGACGCTTCGCAGGCGATACGGAGGGTGGCGCAGGAGGCGCTGACCAATGTGCGCAAGCACGCACCGGGTGCCGCGGTCCGGCTGGTGCTCACCTACGGTCCGGACCAAGTCGCCCTCGAAGTCAAGGACTCGGGCAGGCCCGATGCGCGCGGGGAGCTGGCTGACACAGGCGCCGGGTACGGTCTGCTCGGGATGCGCGAGCGGGCGGAACTGCTCGGGGGCACGCTGGAGGCCGGCCCGGAGGGGAAGGGGTTCGTGGTGAGGCTGCGGATGCCGGTATGAGGGAAGCGGGCGAGCAGGGCCCTGGGGCGAGGGGCCCCGCCGGGAGGGTTTCCGACGGACCGGGGAGGGGGCCGGGAGACGGTGCAGGGGGCGGTACCGGGGGTGCGTCAGAGGCTGGGGCGATCCGGGTGCTGGTGGTCGACGACCAGGCGATGGTGCGCGAGGGCATCGTGCTGCTGCTCGGGCTGCTTCCCGGGATCGAGGTGGTCGGCTCGGCCGGGGACGGGGAGGAGGCTGTCGCGCTGGTGGCGGAGCACTCGCCGGACGTGGTCCTGATGGACCTGCGGATGCCGCGCTGCGACGGTGTGGAGGCGACCCGCAGGATTCGCGACCGGTATCCGTCGACACAGGTCGTGGTGCTGACGACGTACGCGGACGACGACTGGCTGTTTCCCGCGCTGCGGGCGGGGGCGCGCGGGTACCTCACCAAGGACGCGGGCGGCACGGAGATCGCGCGGGCGGTGCAGGACGTGATGTCGGGGCAGGCGGGGCTCTCGCCCGGCGTGCAGCGCCGGCTCCTCGAGCAGGTCACGGCACCCGTGCCGGAGACGCAGGAACCGGCGGAGTTGCCGGACGGCCTCACGCCGCGCGAGGCCGAGGTGCTGGTGCTGATCGCGGAAGGGATGCCCAACGCGGACATCGCCCAGGCGCTGTGCGTCGGCCCGGCCACGGTGAAGACCCACATCAACAACCTCTTCGCCAAGACCGGAGTGCGCGACCGTACGCAGGCCGTGCGGTACGCCTACCGGCAGGGACTTGCCAGGCCGCCGGGAGTGGACGCGCCGGGGGGACGGGGCGCGGGCGGGGGATAGGCCGTACCGGCGGTCCTTCACGATGGCGTCGCGGGGTGGTACCCGCGCCGTGGCTCACCGCGTGGCGCCACCCGCGCGCCGTGGTTCGCCGGGTATGCCGGACCCGACCCGGCGGGTGAGCCCGGGGCGTCGGCCGGTGCCGATGAGCTCGCTGTGTGGGCCAGACCCGCCGCGCCCTCCAGGCCCGCCGCGCCCTCCAGGCCCGCCGCGCCCTCCAGGCCCGCCGCGCCCTCCAGGCCCGCCGCGTCCACCGGACCAGGCACGCCTTCCAGACCCGCCGAATCCATCGGGCCCGCTGCGTCCTCCAGACCCGCCGCGTCCACCGGACCCGGGGTCTCGAGTGGCCCCGGGGACTGTGCCGGACGGGCATGACGTCGGTGGTGGTTTCACCTAATGGGGTGAAGAAGAGGGGATTGCCGAGCCGAGGAGCTTTCCGGTCTGCCCATCCTGGGGCGCGCGGACCAATCCGGCCGCGGACAAGGAGAGTTGTTCGGTGGACAAGCACGAAGGGCGTGATGCCGCAGCGATGCGGTTCGACGACCCGTGGTATGACGCGCTCGCCTCCGGGTGGGGCGAAATGGACGGTGCGGGCGCCCCGGCGCACGCGGTTCCGCCCGCGCCCACCGCTCCGGAGCGCGAACCCAGTGCGGCCGACATCTATCTGGAAGTGCAGCGCAGCGCGGCATTCCGGCAAGTGCGAAGCCGCTACCGGCGGTTCGTCTTCCCCGCCACCTTCGGATTCCTCGCCTGGTACTTCGCGTACGTCGTCGCGGCGACCGCGGCACCGGAGCTGATGGCCCGGCCGGTGACCGGCGCCATCAACGTCGCCATGGTCGCCGGGCTCGGCCAGTTCCTCACCACTTTCCTGCTGACCTGGGCGTACGCCCGGCACGCCCGGCTGCGCAGGGACCGTGCCGCCCTCGAACTGCGTTGGGACACCCAGGAACTGACCAGGGGGACCACCCGGTGAACCATGGTCACCAGACCCTCGCCCTGCTGCTGTTCAGCGCGTTCGTCGCCACCACCCTCGCGATCACCACCTGGGTGAGCCGCAACCGGCACGGCTCCCCGGAGGAGTTCTACGTGGGCGGCCGCCTCTTCTCCCCCATGGAGAACGGTTTCGCCATCGCGGGCGACTACATGTCCGCCGCCTCCTTCCTCGGCATCTCCGGCCTCATCGCCCTCTACGGCTACGACGGCATGCTCTACTCCGTCGGGTTCCTGGTGGCCTGGCTCCTCGTGCTCTTCCTCGTCGCCGAACTGGTCCGCAACTGCGGCCGGTTCACCCTCGCCGACGTCGTCGCCTCCCGGATGAGCGAGCGGCCGGTACGGATCGCCTCGGGAACGTCCTCGGTCACCGTGTCCGTGCTCTACCTGGTGGCCCAGATGGTCGGCGCGGGTTCGCTCGTCGGGCTGCTGCTCGGCGGCAGCAGCGGCGCCGCCCAGACCTGGACGGTCATCGGTGTCGGCGCCCTGATGGTGATCTACGTGACGCTCGGCGGGATGCGCGCCACCACCTGGATCCAGATCGTCAAAGCCGTCCTGCTGATGGCCGGAGCCCTCACCCTGACCGTGCTCGTACTGGTGCGTTTCCACGGCGACTTCAACCAGCTGCTGAGTACCGCGGCCGACCGCAGCGGGCACGGCAGGGACTTCCTGGCGCCCGGCCTCAGGTACGGCGGGGACTGGACCGCCCGCTTCGACTTCATCAGCCTCGGACTCGCCCTCGTCCTCGGCACGGCGGGACTGCCGCACATCCTGTCGCGCTTCTACACCGTGCCCACCGCGCGTGCCGCCCGCCGGTCCGTGGTCTGGTCGATCGGCCTGATCGGCAGTTTCTACCTGATGACCATCGTGCTGGGCTTCGGTGCCGCCGCCATCCTCGGCACCGACCGGGTACGTGCGTCGAACGCGGCAGGGAACACGGCCGTCCCGCTGCTCGCCGCGGACCTCGGCGGCGGCGACGGTTCCGCAGGAGGAACGGTTCTCTTCGCGGTGGTCGCGGCCATCGCCTTCGCGACCATCCTCGCCGTCGTCGCGGGCATCACCCTGGCGTCCTCCGCCTCCGTCGCCCATGACCTCTACGCCACCCTGCGCAGCCGCAGCCGGCGTGCCAAGCAGTACAGCGAGGTGACCGTCGCCCGGGTCGCGGCAGGCGGCATCGGAGTGGTGGCCATCGCACTGGGCCTGCTCGCCCGCGATCTGAACGTGGCGTTCCTGGTCGGCCTCGCCTTCGCCGTAGCCGCCTCCGCCAACCTCCCCGTGCTGCTCTACTCGCTCTTCTGGCGCAACTTCACCACCCGCGGCGCCGTCTGGTCGGTGTACGGAGGGCTGGTCCCGGCCGTACTGCTCGTGGTGTTCTCGCCGGTGGTCTCCGGCAGCCCCGAAGCGCTGTTCCCGCACGCAGACTTCCAGTTCTTCCCGCTCCAGAACCCCGGCCTCGTCTCGATCCCGCTGGGCTTCCTCACCGGCTGGCTCGGTACCGTCACCTCGTCCGAGCCGCCGGACGAGGCCAAGCACGCGGAGACCGAGGTCCGCTCCCTCACCGGAGCCGGAGCCGCCTGAGAGCGGTCCCGCGTGCCCTTCACGGTCGTACCGCCGCAGCCTCACCGGCCAGGGCCTCCGGCAGTACGACCGTGAACTCGGCGCCGCCGCCCGCCGCTTCGGCGACCCGCGCCGAGCCGCCCTGCCGTTCGGCCAGCCGCCTCACCAGTGCGAGGCCCAGGCCGCGCTTGCCGTGCGCGGGCAGCTCCTTCGTCGACCAGCCCTCCGTGAAAATCAGCTCCCGGTGCTCCGCGGGCACGCCGGACCCGCTGTCCGTCACCCGCAGGACGACCTCGCGGCCCCGCGCGTACAGGGCTACCTCCACCGAAGCGCCGGGTGATCCGGCCGAGGCGTCCAGCGCGTTGTCCACCAGATTGCCCACCACTGTCACCAGCCCGCGCGGGTCCACCAGCCGGTCGGGCAGCAGCGTGCCGTCCGCGAGGCGCAGTACCACGGCGCGTTCCGCGGCGACGGTGGCCTTGCCGACCAGCAGGGCCGCGAGCAGCGGATCATGGATGCGCTCCGTGAACTGTTCGGCGGTGGCCCGGTGCACCCCGGCGACCTCGGTGACGAACTCGGCTGCCTCCTCGTACATCTCCAGCTCCAGCAGCCCCAGCAAGGTGTGCATCCGGTTGGCGTGCTCGTGGTCCTGGGCGCGCAGGGCGTCGATCAGCCCCCGCGTGGAGTCGAGCTCGCGGCCCAGCTGTTCCAGTTCGGTGCGGTCGCGCAGGGTCGCCACGGCCCCGCCGTCGTTGGTGGGCATGCGGTTGGCGACCAGCACGCGGGGACCACGAACGGTCAGCAGGTCGTCGCCGGAGACCCGCCCCAGCAGCACGTCCGCGGTGCGCCCCGGGTCCAGCACCTCCTCCAGCGGCCGTCCGGTGGCCTCCTCGCCGACACCCAGCAGCCGCTGCGCCTCGTCGTTGATCAGCCGCACCCGGCCGCGGGGGTCGAGGGCCACGACCCCCTCGCGGATGCCGTGCAGCATCGCCTCACGTTCGGCGAGCAGGCCTGCGAGGTCGGAGAAGGCCAGGTCGTGGACCTGCCGGTGCAGCCTGCGGGAGATCAGATAGGCAGCCAGGGCGCCAAAGGCGAGCGCCCCGCCCGCGTACACCAGCAGCCCGGGGATCGCCGCGAGCAGCCGTCCGCGCACCGACTCGTACTCGATCCCGACGGAAACGGCCCCGACGATCCGTCCGTGCGTGTCGCGCAGGGGGACCTTGCCCCGTGCGGACCGGCCGAGGGTGCCGTCGTCGATCTCCATGACCTCTGCGCCCGCGAGTGCGTCGCTGGGGTCGGTGGACACCGGCTTGCCGATCTGGCCCCGCGAGGTGTGCGACCAGCGGATGCCGCGCCCGTCCATGATCACGACGTACTCCGCGCCGGTTGCCCGCCTGATCCGTTCGGCCTCCGCCTGCACGGGCCCCCCGGGCACCGCCGGCGAACCCAGCAGCGTCCCCGCGAGCCGCGGCGAGGCGGTCGCCTGGGCGATCGACAGCGCCCGCCGCATCGCCTGGTCGTCGAGCTGCGCCCCCAGCGGGGCGAGGAAGAGGCCGGTGGCCAGCACGGTGACGCCGGCGACGATCGCCAGCTGCAAGAGCAGGAACCGGGAGACGACGCGCTGTGGCCATGGGATGCGCATGGGCGAACCGTAGGTGCAGGTGAGCCGCGAGGCGAGGGCCGGGCCGCCCGCCCGGACCCGCCGCCTCCGCATCCGGCACCCGCGGGCGGTCCCGGGCCGGCGCCGGAGACGGTCCCGCTGCCGCGGCAACGGAGGGGCGGGGGAGGGCTGGTGGGGCCCGACACGGCGGTGTGACCGCATGGGCCTGTGCGGCCTGGGAGAGAGGTCGGCACGTTGTACTGTGATGCGCGCCACCCGTTCTTCGGAGGTGTCCCGCCCGGAACGTCACGAGGCGGGTCCTCGCGTTTTCCTGCGCGGGAGGCCCCCGTGCGCATCGGAGAGCGTCACCCCGTGATCGTGCTCACGGCTCATCACCCTCAGACACCCCTGGTTTGCGCGCTGCCAGGGCACAGCACCCACTGGAAAACCTTTGAAGAACGTGAGCATCGTCCGCAGGATCGGCGCTTCGCCCAAAGAGCGGGGCAGCGCCTCTGGCCAGACCTGTCCGGACATCTTCGAACTCAGCGACGGCAACTTCGCCGTGATCGGCACGGAGTCGACCGCGGTGCTCGACGACGAATTGCCGACGGACGCGGGGCGTGCCGATTACGAGCGGATCGTGGTCATCAGCCGGGAGACCCTGATCAGAGCCAAGGCCGACATCCCGGACAGGTAGGTCCCCCGTGCCGATTGCAAGGTCCGTCCCCTTAGCCGGACCGGTGCCGGAGAGGTGACCTGCAGCCCCGGTCGGGTGACTTGCAGCCCTCGCTCAGGTGACCCAGAGTCCCCGGTCGGGTGACTTGCAGCCCTCGGTCAGGTGACCTGCAGCACCCGGCCAGGCGATCTGCACCCCCCGGTCAGGCGACCCACCAGTTGTCCCTCTCCTCGCTCGCACGCGTGACGATCCGGTCGACCAGGCGTCCCAGCACCGCCTCGGGGGAGTCGGCGGGCAGGCTCTCCCTGTGGTGCTGCGTCGCGTCCCAGAAGTCGCGGAACGCGCGGCTGCGGCAGATGCCGCGCATGTGACCCAGGGCCTCCTCGGTGTTCATGACGCCGATGCGGCAGTAGTGCAGGACGTTGCCGTACACGATGTTGGCGTACAGGAACTGACGCTGCCGCTCCGGCGTCACATCCGTCTCGTAGGTGTTCAGCACTTCGGCGAGCTGCGGGTCGTCCATGGCTTTGTAGAGCAGCTCCGCGTGCAGGTGGTGCTTCTCCATCAGCAGCAGCCGGTGGTGGATCTGTCTCTGCTGCGCCAGCAGCGCGGTGACCGCCGCGCTGAAGAGGAGGCCCGCGGCGAGGTCCCGCAGGCGTCGGTGTTCCTGCCCTGTCATGCACCCACCCCCGAATCACAGGCGATCGTCCACCGGACACCGGGGGACGGACATGGGCATGGGCCGGCGGGCGGTCGTTGACTGCGTTAGCCGCATCCCAGGTTGCCGAGCGGCTCCGATCGGCGGGAGGCGGAGAAGAGGCGCACGGAGGCACGTGTCGTCGCCATGCGCGCCGTGCCGTGTATCTGCCCGGTAACGAGGGCCAACAACCGTTCGCCGCGCCGGACGTCGCTCCACGGGGTGTGCCCGGGGGCGGCGCGCCCCCGCCCCGGTGCCCGGACAGGCGGAGTGCGGTCCGCGGTGTGCGGTGGTGGGCGGGCCGCCGCGCGGCTCTACGATCGGGGCCATGTCCAGGCAACAGATTCCGGTCGTCGTCCTCGCGGGGTTCCTGGGGGCGGGCAAGACGACCCTGCTCAACCACCTTCTGCGGCGCAGCCGTGGCACCCGTATCGGGGCCATCGTGAATGACTTCGGGTCCATCGAGATCGATGCCATGGCGGTGGCCGGGCAGCTCGGGGACTCGACGGTTTCCCTGGGCAACGGCTGTCTGTGCTGTGCCGTGGACGCGAGCGAGCTGGACCTCTACCTGGACAAGCTGGCCGAGCCCGGCGCCGGGATGGATGTGATCGTCATCGAGGCGAGCGGACTGGCCGAGCCGCAGGAACTGGTGAAGATGCTCCTTGCCAGCGAGAACCCGCGGGTGGTCTACGGAGGGCTGGTCGAGGTCGTGGACGCCGCCGAGTTCTCGGCGACCCGGGAACGGCACCCGGAGATCGTGCGCCACCTGGCTGTCGCGGACCTCGTGGTGCTCAACAAGGCGGACCGGGTGGGGGAGCAGGAGCTCGCGTCCCTGCGGGCGGAGCTGGGCACCCTGGGCGGCGGTGCCGTGCTGCCGGTCCAGTACGGGCGGGTCGACCCCGAAGTGCTCTTCGAACGCCGTACCGACGCCGAACACCGGGCGGACGGCTGGCAGTTGAGCTTCGAGGACCTGCGGGCGGAGGTCGAGGAGCCAGAAGTGGAGGAAGGTGTTCCGGGTGACGGTGCAGGCCCCCACGGCAGCGGGTGCGGGGAGGGCTGCGGCCATGGCCACGGTGATGCCGCGCACCTGCACGCCTCCTATGAGAGCGTCGCCTTCAGCTCGCACCTGCCGATGGACCCGGCGCGGCTGATGCGGTTCCTCGACGAGAGGCCCGAGGGCCTCTACCGGATCAAGGGGTACGTCGACTTCGGCGCGGCGGACCCGCGCAACCGGTACGCGGTGCACGCGGTGGGCCGGTTCCTGCGGTTCTACCCGGAGCCGTGGGGCGGCGGGGAGGAACGGCTCACCCAGCTGGTGCTCATCGGCTCGGGGACGGACGGGGCCGCGCTGCACGCCCGCCTGTCTGCCTGCCGGACGGACGAGGGGGCCGTCCCGGACGACCGGAGCGAGCGTGCGATGTGGGGCGTCCTGCGCTACGTACAGCAGCCGGACGACCCCGAGCACGGGGATTCGCAGCAGCCGGAAGCGGGCGACTCGGAACGGGGGACAGGGGCCGCGCCGGGCCCGTACTCGGATCCGGAGGACCCGTACCCGTACGCGGCTCCGCGCGGCCCGTTCTAGCCACCCGGGCCGCCCGGCACGGCGGCCCCTGGGGGCGCAGCGCCGACCTCGGCCGCCGTGCCCCCATCCGCAGGCGCCTACACCGCCCCCGCCAGCGCCGCGACCGGCTTGGCCAGCGGGGTGCCCGAGCCGTCGCGGCGCGGGTCCGGGGCCGGCAGCTCGACGGGGGTGCCGTTCTGCTGGGCGGCCCTGGCCGGAGCCGCGCCCGCCCAGGCCAGCATGAGGACGTCCTCCCCGCGCAGGAACCGCTGGCAGCGGACGCCGCCGGTGGCCCGCCCCTTGCGGGGGTACTGGTCGAACGGGGTGAGCTTCGCCGACGACTCGGCGTCGCCCATCAGCGTGCCCTTCGAGCCCGCCACCGTGAACACCACCGCGTCCACCGCCGGATCGACCGCGCTGAAGGAGATCACCTTGGCGCCGGCGGCCAGCTTGATGCCCGCCATGCCGCCTGCCGGGCGGCCCTGCGGCCGCACCTGCGTGGCCTGGAAGCGCAGCAGTTGCGCGTCGTCGGTGATGAAGACCAGGTCCTCCTCACCGGTGCGCAGTTCCCGCGCGCCCACGATGCGGTCACCGTCCTTGAGGGAGATCACCTCCAACTCGTCCTTGTGGGACGGGTAGTCGGGAACCACCCGCTTGACGACGCCCTGCTCCGTGCCGATCGCCAGGCCCGGCGACGACTCGTCGAGCGTGGTCAGGCAGATGAGCGTCTCGTCGCCGTCCAGGGACAGGAACTCCGACACCGGGGCCCCGCCCGACAGGTTGGGCGCGGCCGCCGTGTCCGGGAGCCGCGGCAGGTCGATGACCGGGAGCCGGAGCAGGCGGCCGGCCGAGGTCACCGCGCCGATGGTGCCGCGGGCCGTCGCGGGGACCGCGGAGACGATCACGTCGTGCTTGGTGCGCCGCGCGTCGTCCAGGGCGAGCGGTTCCCCGTTGGGCGTGCGGGCCAGCAGCCCGGTGGAGGACAGAAGCACCCGGCAGGGGTCGTCCGGGACCTCCAGCGGGACGGCTGCGATCGCCGAGGCGCCCGACTCCAGCAGGACGGTGCGCCGCTCGGTGCCGAACTTCTTGGCCACCGCGGCCAGTTCCCCGGACACCAGCTTGCGCAGCTCCGAGTCGGAATCCAGGATTCCGCTCAGCTCGTCGATCTCGCCGTTGAGCCGGTCGCGCTCGGACTCCAGCTCGATGCGGTCGAACTTGGTCAGCCGGCGCAGCGGAGTGTCCAGGATGTACTGCGTCTGGATCTCGGAGAGACCGAACCGCTCGATCAGCCGCTCCTTGGCCTGCGCCGAGTTCTCGCTGGAGCGGATGAGGCGGATGACCTCGTCGATGTCGATCAGCGCGACGAGCAGGCCCTCGACCAGGTGCAGCCGGTCCCGGCGCTTGGTGCGGCGGAACTCGCTGCGGCGGCGGACCACCTCGAAGCGGTGGTCGAGGTAGACCTCGAGGAGCTCCTTGAGACCCAGGGTGAGGGGCTGCCCGTCCACCAGGGCCACGTTGTTGATGCCGAAGGACTCTTCCATCGGGGTCAGCTTGTAGAGCTGTTCGAGGACGGCTTCGGGCACGAAACCGTTCTTGATCTCGATGACCAGGCGCAGGCCGTGCGAGCGGTCGGTGAGGTCCTTGACGTCGGCGATGCCCTGGATCTTCTTCGCGCCGACCAGGTCCTTGATCTTGGCGATCACCTTCTCCGGGCCGACGGTGAAGGGCAGCTCGGTGACGACCAGGCCCTTGCGGCGCGCCGTCACGTTCTCCACGGCGGCCGTGGCGCGGATCTTGAAGGACCCGCGGCCCTTCTCGTACGCGTCCTTGATGCCGGCCAGGCCGACGATCCGCCCGCCGGTCGGCAGGTCGGGCCCCGGCACGAAGCGCATCAGCGTCTCCAGGTCGGCGCCCGGGTGCTTGATCAGGTGGCGGGCGGCGGCCACGACCTCGCCCAGGTTGTGCGGGGGCATGTTGGTGGCCATGCCGACCGCGATGCCGGTGGCGCCGTTGACCAGGAGGTTCGGGTATGCAGCCGGCAGCGCGACGGGCTCGCGCTCCTTGCCGTCGTAGTTCGGGTTGAAGTCGACCGTGTTCTCGTCGATCGACTCCGTCATCAGCGACGTCGCGTCGGCCATCTTGCACTCGGTGTAACGCATCGCGGCCGGCGGGTCGTCGTTGCCGAGCGAACCGAAGTTGCCGTGCCCGTCGACAAGCGGCAGCCGCATGGAGAACGGCTGTGCCATCCGCACCAGGGCGTCGTAGATCGACGCGTCGCCGTGCGGGTGCAGCTTTCCCATCACCTCGCCGACCACACGGGCGCACTTCACGTACCCCCGGTCGGGGCGCAGGCCCATCTCGTTCATCTGGTAGACGATGCGACGGTGCACCGGCTTCAGTCCGTCCCGGGCGTCCGGCAGGGCGCGCGAGTAGATCACCGAGTAGGCGTACTCGAGGAAGGAGCCCTGCATCTCGTCGACGACGTCGACGTCGAGGATCTTCTCCTCGAACGCCTCGTCAGGCTGCGGGGTCTTCGTGCTGCGGCGGGCCATCGCGGCTGCGGCTCCTTCTCACTGTTCAACGGGCGGCGGTTCGGCGGGCGGGTGATCAGCAAACGGTGGTGCTGACGCGGACCATTGTGGACCGCCGCACCGACAACGCCGACCTCGACCCGTCCGTAGCGGTATTTGGCGCATCCCCGAGAAGAGTGCACGCAACGGGAACTTCGCGGACTGTCACTGCGCTTGCATACAGTGGCAGGACTTAATTGCAGGACTTGTCTCATACGCGATCGAAGGGACGTACATGCCCATGGGTCACACGGCCACAGCGCAGGCCGGCTCCGGCGGCCTGACAGCGACCGAGCACCGGCTTGCGAACGGTCTGCGGGTGATCCTCTCCGAGGACCACCTGACCCCGGTCGCCGCGGTCTGCCTCTGGTACGACGTCGGCTCGCGCCACGAGGTCAAGGGCCGTACCGGCCTGGCCCACCTCTTCGAGCACCTGATGTTCCAGGGCTCCGCCCAGGTGCACGGCAACGGGCACTTCGAGCTGGTGCAGGGCGCCGGCGGTTCGCTCAACGGCACCACCAGCTTCGAGCGCACCAACTACTTCGAGACGATGCCCGCGCACCAGCTTGAGCTGGCGCTGTGGCTGGAAGCCGACCGGATGGGCTCGCTGCTCACCGCGCTCGACGACGAGTCCATGGAGAACCAGCGCGACGTCGTCAAGAACGAGCGCCGCCAGCGGTACGACAACGTGCCCTACGGCACCGCGTTCGAGAAGCTCACCGCCCTGATGTACCCCGAGGGCCACCCCTACCACCACACCCCGATCGGCTCCATGGCCGACCTGGACGCGGCCACGCTGGAGGACGCCCGCGCGTTCTTCCGCACGTACTACGCGCCCAACAACGCGGTGCTGTCGGTCGTCGGCGACATCGACCCCGAGGCGACCCTCGCCTGGATCGAGAAGTACTTCGGCTCGATCCCCTCGCACGACGGCAAGCAGCCGCCGCGCGACGGCTCGCTGCCCGACGTGATCGGCGCCGAACTGCGCGAGGTCGTCGAGGAGGAGGTCCCGGCGCGTGCGCTGATGGCCGCCTACCGGCTGCCCAGCGACGGCACCCGCGAGGCGGACGCCGCCGACCTGGCGCTGACCGTACTCGGCGGCGGGGAGTCCTCCCGGCTGCACAACCGGCTGGTCCGCCGGGACCAGACGGCGGTGGCGGCCGGCTTCGGCCTGCTGCGGCTGTCCGGCGCCCCCTCGCTGGGCTGGCTGGACGTCAAGACGTCCGGCGGCGTCGAGGTCCCGCAGATCGAGGCGGCCGTCGACGAGGAGCTCGCGCGGTTCGCCGCCGAGGGCCCGACGGCCGAGGAGATGGAGCGGGCCCAGGCCCAGCTGGAGCGCGAGTGGCTGGACCGGCTCGGCACGGTGGCCGGCCGCGCCGACGAACTCTGCCGGTACGCCGTACTGTTCGGCGACCCGCAGCTCGCCCTGAGCGCCGTCTCCCGCGTGCTGGAGATCACCGCGGAGGAGGTCAGGGCCGTCGCCGAGGCACGCCTGCGCCCCGACAACCGGGCGGTCCTGGTGTACGAACCGCTCGCCGCCGCCGACGTACCGCACGACACGCAGGAAGGGGCGGACAAGTGACGGAGACCGCAGCCGTGACCAGCGAAATGCAGTTCCACCCGCAGCCGCAGGCTGGCCTCGCGACGCCGTGGGCCTTCCCGGCCCCCGAGCGCGGCGCCCTGCCCAACGGTCTGACCGTGCTCCGCAGCCACCGCCCCGGCCAGCAGCTGGTGGCCGTCGAGGTCTTCCTCGCCGCGCCGCTGGAGGCCGAGCCGGAGGGCCTGGACGGGGTGGCCACGATCATGTCGCGCGCCTTCACCGAAGGCACCGACAAGCACACCGCCGAGGAGTTCGCGGCCGAGCTGGAGCGCTGCGGCGCCACCTTCGACGCGTTCGCCGATCACCCGGGCGTGCGCGTGTCCCTGGAGGTGCCGGTCTCCCGGCTGCCCAAGGCGCTCGGCCTGTTCGCCGACGCCCTGCGCGCCCCCGCCTTCTCGGACGGCGAGATCGAGCGGTTGGTGCGCAACCGGCTCGACGAGATCCCGCACGAGGCGGCGAACCCGTCCCGGCGGGCCGCCAAGCAGCTCTCCAAGGAGCTCTTCCCGGCAGCCCTGCGGATGTCGCGCCCCCGTCAGGGCACCGAGAAGACGGTCAAGAACGTCGACTCCGCCGCCGTGCGCGCCTTCTACGAGGCACACGTCCGTCCGGCCACCGCCACCGCGGTCGTCGTCGGCGACCTGACGGGCACCGACCTGGACGCCGTCCTGGCCGACACCCTGGGCCAGTGGACGGGCAACACCGCGGAGCCGCGCCCGATGACGCCCATCACGGCCGACGACACCGCACGGGTCGTCGTCGTGGACCGTCCGGGCGCCGTGCAGACGCAGCTGCTGATCGGCCGCATCGGCGCCGACCGGCACGACCGTCTGTGGCCCGCCCAGGTCCTCGGTACGTACTGCCTGGGCGGCACCCTCACCTCCCGCCTGGACCGTGTCCTGCGCGAGGAGAAGGGCTACACCTACGGCGTACGCGCCTTCGGCCAGGTGCTGCGGTCCGCCGCCGACGGCAGCGGCGCCGCCATGCTGGCCATCAGCGGTTCCGTGGACACCGAGTCGACGGGACCCGCACTGGACGACCTCTGGAAGGTCCTGCGCAAGCTGGCGGCCGAGGGTCTCACCGACGCCGAGCGCGACGTCGCCGTGCAGAACCTGGTGGGCGTCGCCCCGCTCAAGTACGAGACGGCGTCGGCCGTCGCGGGCACGCTGGCCGACCAGGTCGAGCAGCACCTGCCCGACGACTTCCAGGCCCGGTTCTACGCCCAGCTCGCGCAGACCGGCACGGTGGAAGCCACCGCGGCCGTGGTGAACGCCTTCCCGGTGGACAAGCTGGTCACCGTACTGGTGGGCGACGCCTCCCGGATCGCCGAGCCGGTCCGTGCGCTCGGCATCGGCGAGGTCACGGTCGTCACCGGCTGACGGTGTGTACCGGGGCCGCGGCCCCGGGAGACCGCGCCGGGGCACGTGGTGGATGCCGTGCGGGTGACCGATCAAAGGTCATCCGGCACGGCCTCGCAAAGCAGGACAAGGAGGACCCTGGCGGCAGATAAGTCGCCGGGGTCTTCCTGTATGTCCGCTTTGTTGGGGAGGTGGCGTGTCTGCCGTGTGGGCTGCGTTACAAAATCCCGTCTGTGTTTGGAGATTGAAAGAGAGCCCGCTTAGCGTCGGTCCGGCTGCCCGCCAGAGTGCGCCGCAAACCGCGGCACCGGGCAGCCATCGCCGAGTCCCCGTCAGGCGCGAGCCTGGGGAGCCGGGGACCCATATGAAGTCCCTGGGGTGAATCGGACGCCATTGCCCTTCACGGGCCGGTGGGGTCCGTAGGAGACCTTCCTGCTCCGAACCCGTCAGCTAACCCGGTAGGCGAGAAGGAAGGAAAGGAAACAGCCACTTCATGGCGTTCACCCGTGCCGCCGGGAAGCACCGTCGCCCCTCCGTGCTGTCGCGCAGGAGCGCGAACATCGCCGGAGTCGCCGCCCTCACCACGACCGGCGTCATCGGGACGCTGGCCCCGCAGGCCCTCGCCGCCGAGCAGGACCTGGCCGCCGAGGACACCGGCGCCATCCGCACCGTCGTCATGGACTCGGTGCCGCAGACCCTCTCCGAGAAGGTCGAGGCCCAGGCCGCCGCGCAGCTGGAGGCCTTCGAGAAGGCCGAGGCCGAGCGGAAGGCCGCCGAGGCCCGCAAGGCGGAGGCCAAGCGCAAGGCCGAGGCGAAGATCAAGAAGGAGCGGGAGGAGCGCGAGCGCGCCGCCCGTGAGGCCGAGCGCAAGCGCCTCAACACCTTCCAGCTGCCGGTCGCCGGTTCGTACGTCTCCACCGGCTACCAGACCGGCGGTGCCATGTGGTCCTCCGGCAGCCACTCCGGCGTCGACTTCCACGCCTCCTCCGGCAGCTCCGTCGTCGCCGTGGGCGCGGGCACCGTCGTCGAGGCCGGCTGGGGCGGCGCCTACGGCAACAACGTCGTGATCAGGATGAACGACGGCTCGTACACCCAGTACGGCCACCTCTCCTCGATCGGCGTCTCCGTCGGCCAGTCCGTCACCCCCGGCCAGCAGATAGGCCTCTCCGGGTCCACCGGCAACTCCTCGGGACCGCACCTGCACTTCGAGGCCCGCACCTCCCCCGAGTACGGCTCGGACATCGACCCGGTCGCCTACCTGCGCGGCCACGGCGTCAGCGTCTGACCCGCCCGCTCCGCCCGCTCCGCCCGCTCCTCCCGCTGCGCCCCGGCTCCCCGCGAGCCGGGGCGCAGCTGTTTAACCTGCCGGTGATCTCCCGAATTCCTGCCGTAATTCCCCGGTGTTGTCATGGAGCGGACAGCAGATGCCGGTGGGCAGACGGAGGTTCGGGCATGCGCGTTCCCGCGCGTTCGGTGTGTACGGCGATCCGGGACGACATCGTCTCCGGCGTTCTGCCCCGCGGCAGCCGGCTCACCGAGGAGGTGCTGGCCCGCCGGTACGGCGTCTCGCGCGTCCCGGTCCGGGAGGCGCTGCGCACGCTGCAGGCCGAAGGCTTCGTCACCACCCGCAGGCACATGGGCGCCTGCGTCGCCGAGCCGACCGCGCAGGAGGCCGCCGACCTGCTGGAGCTGCGGGTGATGCTGGTGCCGCTGGGGGCGGCGCGTGCGGCCGTCCGGCGTACCGAGCCGCACCTGAGGGTGTTGGGCGGGCTGGTCAGGCTGGGCCGGGAGCGGGCCCGGCGGCCCGAGGGCGAGGACCTCACGGCGCTCGGCAGCTGGTTCCACGAGACGCTCGCCCAGGCCTCCGCCAGCCCCGGGCTCATCACTCTGCTCACCCAGCTGGGGCACAAGATCGCGTGGATGTACGTCGCCGAGAGCCCGGCCAGGCCCGCCGAGACGTGGGCCGAGCGCGGGGCGATCGTGGACGCGGTGGCGCGGCGGGACGCGGACCGGGCCAGGGCGCTGACCGCTCGGCACGTGGAGCAGGCGGTGTCGGCGTACCGCCTGAGGACCGTGCGGGCCGCCGCGGACCTGGCGGGCGGCAGGAGCTGACGCGGGCCTTGCCGGTCCCGGGCTGTAGGTACCGGTCCGGGCTGTAGGTACCGGTCCGGGCTGTAGGTACCGGTCCGGGCTGTACGTACCGGCCCCGGGCTGTACGTACCGGCCCCGGACCGGTTGCGCCCCGGACCGTCCCCGCCTGCCCCTGGCCGTACCCACCGGCCCCGTATACGAGCGCGGTATACGGGGCCGGGCACGCGGAAGCCGCGGCTCCCGGTGCTGGGAACCGCGGCTGCCGCGGAGATTCGCCCGTACGGGCGCGGCCTTCTGGAGGCCGCGGGGGTCAGACGGTCTCGGGGAGTTCGTCCAGGCCCTCGGCGACCAGCTTCGCGAGGCGGTCCAGGGCGGCGTCCGCGTCGGCGGACTCGGACCCCAGCACGATCTCCTCGCCGCCCTGCGCGCCCAGGCCCAGCAGCGCCAGCATCGAAGCGGCGTTGACCGGGTTGCCGCCCGCCTTGGCGATGGTGACGGGGACGCCGGTGGCCGTGACGGCGCGGACGAAGATGGAGGCGGGGCGGGCGTGCAGGCCCTCGGCCCAGCCGACGGTGACGCGGCGCTCAACCATGGTGTAGCCCTTCGTGTTCATGCTTGGTTGTCTAGACCAGTCTCTCATGTGGTGCGGGCTGCTCTGCCCGGCGGAAGCCTCGGCGAAGATCCCGCCGCACGTCCTGCCGGAAGCCCCGGTGCGGAGTACTGCCGACCGCGCCGCTCCACCCGGAACAGGACCAGACTGCCCCGCACTCTCCGGCCCCGCGAGTCGTAGGCTGCCTCCATGGGCATGGCTGCGGACGATGCGGATCAGGCGAAGCAGGACGCGGGCCCCGGGGCCCCGGAGTTCGTGTACCCGGACCACTGGGAAGCAGACGTGGTGCTGCGCGACGGCGGGACCGCGCGCATCAGGCCCATCACCACCGAGGACGCCGAGCGGCTGGTCAGCTTCTACGAGCAGGTCTCCGACGAGTCGAAGTACTACCGCTTCTTCGCGCCCTACCCGCGGCTCTCCGCCAAGGACGTGCGCCGCTTCACGCACCACGACTACATCGACCGGGTCGGCCTCGCGGTCACCGTCGGCGGAGAGTTCATCGCGACCGTCCGTTACGACCGCATCGACGCCGACGGAATGCCCGCCTCCGGGCCCGGCGCCGACCAGGCCGAGGTCGCCTTCCTCGTGCAGGACGCCCACCAGGGGCGCGGTGTGGCCTCGGCCCTCCTCGAACACATCGGGGCGGTGGCCCGCGAACGGGGCATCCGGCGCTTCGTCGCCGAGGTGCTGCCCGCCAACTCCAAGATGATCAAGGTGTTCACGGACGCCGGCTATCAGCAGCAGCGCTCCTTCGAGGACGGGGTGGTGCGCCTCGAATTCGACCTGGAGCCCACCGACCGCTCCCTGGCCGTGCAGCGCGCCCGCGAGCACCGGGCCGAAATGCGCTCCGTGCAGCGGCTGCTGACGCCCGGCTCGGTGGCCGTGGTCGGCGCGGGCCGGGCGAGCGGAGGCGTGGGCCGCACGGTCCTGCGCAACCTGCTCGCCGCCGGATTCACCGGGCGCACGTACGCGGTGAACGCGGCCCTGCCGCCGGACGTGACCGAGCTGGACGGGGCACCTGCGTACCGGTCCGTCGCGGAGATCGGCGAGGCGGTGGACCTGGCCGTCCTCGTCGTACCGGCGGAGAAGGTTCCCGAGGCCGTCACCGACTGCGGCGAGAGCGGGGTGCGCGGGCTGATCGTCCTGGCCGCCGGGTACGCCGAGAGCGGCGGTGAAGGGCGCGAGCGGCAGCGGGAGTTGGTCCGCAGGGCCCGCTCGTACGGGATGCGGATCATCGGCCCGAACGCCTTCGGCATCATCAACACCTCCGATCTCGTACGCCTCAACGCCTCACTTGCGCCGCAACTGCCGACGCGCGGCCGGATCGGGCTCTTCGCGCAGTCCGGAGCGATCGGCATCGCGCTGCTGTCCGGGCTGCACCGGCGCGGCGCGGGCGTCTCGGCCTTCATCTCGGCCGGAAACCGCGCGGACGTGTCCGGGAACGACTTCCTGCAGTACTGCTACGAGGACCCGGACACCGACACCGTCCTCCTCTACCTCGAATCCATCGGCAACCCGCGGAAGTTCACCCGGCTGGCCCGCCGCACCGCCGCGGCGAAGCCGATCGTGGTCGTCAAGGGCGCACGGCACAGCGGGAGCACCCCGCCGGGGCACGCGGTGCCCGCGGCGCGCATCCCCGACGCCACGGTCTCGGCGCTGTTCCGGCAGGCCGGAGTGATCCGTGTCGACACCGTCACCGAACTCGTCGACGCCGGGCTGATGCTGACCGACCAGCCCCTGCCGCGCGGCCCGCGCACCGCGATCCTCGGCAACTCCGAGTCCCTCGGGCTGCTCACGTACGACGCCTGCCTCGCGGAAGGGCTGCGTCCGCTGCCGCCGCGCGATCTGACCACGGCCGCCACGCCCGCCGACTTCAGGGAGGCGCTGGCCGCCGCGCTGGCGGACCCCGGGTGCGACGCGGTGGTGGTCACCGCCATTCCGTGGGTGGGGGACAACGGGACCACCGAGTCGGGGGACGGGGAGGTCCTGGCCGCGGCGCTGCACGAGGCGGCGGCGACGGCGGAGAAGCCGGTGGCGGTGGTGCACGTGGAGATGGGGGAGCTGGCTCAGGCGCTGGCGGTGGCGGCGAGTACGGGGCCGGGGAGGGGTGCGGGAGCGGGAGCGGAAGCGGGGCGGGGTGCGGCGGACCGGGCCGGGGCGGACCGGGCCGGGATGGGCCGGGGTGGAGCGGACCGGGACGAGGCGGGCCGGGGTGGGGCGGTGGTGCAGGGTGCGGCTCCGCCGGGGGGCCGCCCTGTGCCCACCCGTTCCGCCCCTCAGGGCGGCCCGATCGCCCACAGGGCGGCGGCGGGGGAAGGGGTGGCGTCTGCCCACAGGGCGGCGGCAGAGGTACGCGGGGTGGGCGGGGGGTCCGGTGGGGGGCTGCGGCGGATTCCGGCTTATCCGGCTGCCGAGCGGGCCGTGCGGGCGCTCGCCGAGGCGGTCCGCTACGCCCGGTGGCGGCGGGAGGCCGCCGAGCCGGGGAAGGTGCCCGAGTACGACGACATCGACGAGGCAGGGGCGGCCGCGCAGATCGACGCGCTGCTGACCGCCGACGGAGACCCGCGCGGCCTGCCGCTCAAGGCGGACGCCGCCCGCGAGCTGCTCGGGCGGTACGGGATCGCCGTGCGCGACGCACTGCCCGCACCAGGCCCCGACGCGGCCGTGGCCGCAGCCGGCCGGCTCGGCTACCCCGTCGCGCTCAAGACCACGGCCCCGCACCTGCGCCACCGCCCCGACCTGGGCGGCGTACGGCTGGACCTCGCCGACGAGGACGACCTGCGCCGGGCGTACGCCGAGCTGACCGACGCGCTCGGCAAACCCGAGGAGCTGTCGCTCGTCGTCCAGGCAATGGCGCCGCGCGGCGTCGACACGGTCGTACGGGCCAGCATCGACCCGGCGGCCGGGGCGGTGCTGTCGTTCGGTCTTGCCGGAGCCGCGTCCGAGCTGCTCGGGGACGTGGCGCACCGGCTGGTACCGGCCACCGACCGGGACGCCGCCGAGCTGATCAGGTCGATCAGGACCGCCCCGCTGCTGTTCGGCTGGCGCGGCTCGGCCCCGGTGGACACCCGCTCCCTGGAGGAACTGCTGCTCCGGGTCTCGCGGCTGGTCGACGACCACCCCGAGGTGGTCGGCGTCGCCCTGGAACCCGTGGTCGTGGCCCCCGACGGGCTGTCCGTGCTCGGCGCCACCGTCCGCCTCGCGCCGCCCGCCGTACGGGACGACCTCGGGCCCCGCCGGCTGCCGAGCTACTGAGCCGCACGGGCCGTCCGTAGCTCAAGGGACATCAGGGCTCCCGGGCCCCGTAGGATGGAAGGCATGGCTAAGACCGGTACGACGACCCAGGGGCTGCGCGCGGCGATCGAGCGCAGCGGCTACTACCCGGCTCTTGTGGCCGAAGCGGTGGAGGCCGCTGTCGGCTCGGAGCCCGTCTCTTCGTACCTCGTGCATCAGGAGACCACGTTCGACTCGAACGAGGTCCGCCGTCATGTGACCGTCCTGGTCCTCACCGGCACCCGTTTCATCGTCAGCCACACCGACGAGCAGAACGCCGACACCAGCTCCCCGACGCCCTACGCCACCACCTCCACCGAGTCCGTGAAGCTGGGCCGGATCTCCTCGGTGGTGGTCAGCCGGGTGGTCGCCAACCCGGAGAAGTACGTCCCGGGCACGCTGCCGCGCGAGGTCGTCCTCACCATCGGCTGGGGCGCCGTCGCCCGTCTCGACCTGGAGCCCGCCGCCTGCGGCGACCCCAACTGCGACGCCGACCACGGCTACACCGGCAACTCCACCGCCGACGACCTGAGCCTGCGCGTCAGCGAGGCCGGCGACGGCCCCGACACCGTGAAGCAGACCCTGGTCTTCGCCCAGGCGCTGTCCGAGGCGACCGCCGCGACCGGCTCCGCCGCCCGCTGATGGCGCTGCCCGCCGCCTGGCAGGACCCCGTCCCCCTCGCCCTCGACAGCGCACCGGTCCCGGAGTACGGCTCGGGTTCCCTCGCGGACCTGCTGCCCACCCTGGCCGCAGGCATGGAAGTACCCGGCACGCACGCCGCCATCGGCGAGCTGACCCCCGCCGACCGGAATTGCGTGTTCCTGATCGACGGCCTCGGCTGGGAGCAGATCAAGTCCCACCCGGACGAAGCCCCGTACCTGCACTCCCTGCTGGGCACCTCCCGGGGCGGCACGGGCCGGCCCCTCACGGCCGGTTTCCCCTCCACCACGGCGACCTCGCTCGCCTCGGTGGGCACCGGACTCACCCCCGGCGGCCACGGCCTCGCCGGCTACACCGTCCGCAACCCGGACACCAACGCGCTGATGAACCAGCTGCGTTGGCGTCCCTGGTGCGAGCCGCACGTCTGGCAGCCGCACCCCACGGTCTTCCAGCTCGCGGACGCGGCGGGCGTGCACACCGCGCAGGTGTCGTCCCCGGACTTCCAGCACACCCCGCTCACCAAGGTCGCGCTGAGCGGCGGCACCTTCCAGGGCCGGCTCACCGGCGAGGACCGGATGGACCTCGCCGCCCAGCACCTGGCCGCCGGGGACCGCTCGCTCGTCTACACGTACTACAGCGAGGTCGACGGCAACGGCCACCGCTTCGGCGTCGACTCCGATGCCTGGCGCGGTCAGCTGATGTACGTCGACCGCCTCGCACAGCGCCTCGCGGAGCAGCTCCCGCCGCGCAGTGCCCTCTACGTCACCGCGGACCACGGCATGATCGACATCCCCTTCGACGAGGAGTCGCGCATCGACTTCGACGAGGACTGGGAGCTGAGCGCGGGCGTCGCCCTGCTCGGCGGCGAGGGCCGCGCCCGGCACGTGTACGCCGTCCCGGGCGCCTCCTCGGACGTCCTGACGGTCTGGCGCGAGGTGCTCGGCGAACAGTTCTGGGTGGCGAGCCGCGACGAGGCCATCGAGCTGGGCTGGTTCGGCCCGCACGTCGAGGACCGGGTGCGCGGCCGCATCGGCGACGTCGTCGCCGCAGCCCACGCGGACGTGGTGATCACCGCCTCGCGCAACGAGCCGGGCGAGTCCTCGATGACCGGCATGCACGGCTCGATGACGCCCATCGAGCAGCATGTTCCGCTCCTCGAAGTACGCTCGTAACGCCTCCCCCCGACCCTTCCACGCCCGAAAGGCTCAACTCCTCATGTCCGAGCTGGTCTTCTTCTCCGGAACGATGGACTGCGGGAAGTCGACCCTGGCACTCCAGATCGTCCACAACCGCTCCGCGCGAGGACTGCAGGGTCTGATCTTCACCCGTGACGACCGGGCCGGCCAGGGCAAGCTCTCCTCGCGTCTCGGCCTGGTGACGGAAGCCGTCGAGGCTGCCCCTGGCATGGAGCTGTACGGGTACGTGGTTGACCAGCTCTCGCGCGGCAGCAGGGTCGACTACGTGATCGTGGACGAGGCCCAGTTCCTGGCCCCGGACCAGATCGACCAGCTCGCCCGGGTCGTGGACGACCTCGACCTGGACGTGTTCGCCTTCGGCATCACCACCGACTTCCGCACCCGGCTCTTCCCCGGCTCGCAGCGGCTGATCGAGCTGGCGGACCGGCTGGAGACGCTGCAGGTCGAGGCGATGTGCTGGTGCGGGGCGCGGGCCACGCACAACGCCCGTACGGTCGGCGGCGAGATGGTCGTCGAGGGCGAGCAGGTCGTGGTGGGCGACGTGGCCAGGCCCGCGGTGGAGGTCGGGTACGAGGTGCTGTGCCGGCGGCACCACCGCAGGCGGATGACGAGCGCGTCGGCGCAGACGGGGGTGCTGTCGCCGGACGTGCTGCCGGTTGCCTCCCACTGAGGCAGGGGCAGCGGCGGCTGACGTGAGCGGCAGCGCCGGGCCGTTCGCGGGCGTAAGTCGCCGTCCCGGCGTCATTCGCCCTTGAGGTGCTCCGTCAGCCGGGCGAAGTCCTGCCAGCCGGACAGGTCGCCGGGGTCGGCGCCGAAGGGGTAGTACAGGCCGTGGCGGGTCGCCGGTCCCAGCGGGACGGGGGCGGCGGCAAGGGGCGTACGGCGGGCCCGGTCGCCGGGCATCGCGCGGACCTCGTCGGCGCCGAGGGCGAAACCGGCCGGGACGCCCGGCGGCTCGAAGCGGGGGCGTACGGCCAGATCGCGGGGGGCCTTGCGGATCTGGGCCAGCATCGAGACCAGGTGGTGGCGGGTGGCGAGGGCCTCTGCGGCGGCGGGCAGAGCCTCCAGCGGGGGGTGTTCGCCGGTGCCGTAGCCGAAGGTGACCGTCACGTCCTGTTCGACACCCGCCGTGGTGCGGTGGACGCGCAGGGTGGCCAGGGCGGGCCGGTCCGGGACGCCGGTCACCACGAACCAGGTCGGCTCCGGTGCCCGCTCGCGCGCCAGGTCCGTCAACTGCCGCAGGGACCACGGGGTGTTGGCGGGTTCGGCGGTGCCCCAGCCCGCCGGGGCCCGGCCGGTGAGCGCGTGGAAGACCGCTTCCAGGGGGCCGCCGAGGACGAGCCGTTCGTCGGCGGGGTGGACGGTCCGGAAGGTCAGCGTGAGCTGGCGCTCGGCGGTTTCGGTGACCTCGCGGAAGGTGTCCGCGACCGGCGTCGACTGCTCGTCCTCGCCGGGTACCGGCCGGAACATGCCCTGGTGCCAGTGCAGCACCGCCCCGGTCAGGCCGTCGTAGTACCCGCACTCCTCGTCCTGGACCACCCAGCGCGACGGCGCACGGCTCAGGGGAGGGCGGACCGCAGGGGAGAGGGTGGTGCCCGGCGGGGTGACGATCTGCAGCCCGAGGCCCCCGGCGGCGGTGGCGGTCAGGGCACCGGAGAGCCAGGCGGTCATGGCGATGACCGGGCGGTCCTGGATGACGACGGCCACCTGATCGGTCAGCACGTCCACGGCGGGCTGGGCGTCGGCCGGAGCCAGCGCCGGGCCGGTGTCCTCGCCTCCCGCGGTGACGGCCGGAGGGACCACGTCGAGGGAGCGGGCCGCGCCCGGGGGCCAGACGCTGCCCCGGTTGAGGGCGGCGATGCGGGAGGCGAAGGTTCCGGCGAGGTCCTCCGCCTCCGGGACGCCCGTGGTGGCGCGCGCCTCCGTCCACCAGAACGGCACGGGGGGAGCCTCGGCACCCAGCAGCCGCTCCGCCTCGCCCTCGACCTGGATGAGCAGGGGCGCCTCGACGGCCAGGAGGGGCCGGCCCCGCTCGTCGCAGAGCTGGACGACCGCCCCGTCCCCGGTGGGGCGCACCTGCCGGTCCGGGCCGCCGGCGAGCAGCCCCGCGAGCACGCTCCAGGGGTCGGGCATCTTCGGGGTGAGGGCGACGACGTCCGTGGTCATGCGAGGGAATCCTTGTCGTGCGGGTGCGGGTGCGGGTGCGGGTGCGGGTGCGGGTGCGGGGGTGAGTGGTTCGTGCGGCCAGGTGCTGGGGGGTACGGGCCGTTACGCGGCCCGGCGCTTCGTACGGACGCTCAGCCGGCCGCCCGTACCGTCTGGACCAGCCGCGCGGGCTCCCCGCGCCGTACCAGCACTCCCCGCCCGGTGGGCTGAGCCGACGCGTAGACGCCGGAGAACAGCTGCCCCTCGCCGCGGTCGCCGGACATCACCAGGGCGGCGGCGCCGCTCTCGCGCAGGGTCTGCACCACCGGCTCGTACAGCCCCCGGGACGCACCCGCGACCCGCCGGGTGAGAACGAAGTGCAGGCCGATGTCGGCGGCGGAGGGGAGGTAGGGAAGGAAGGCGGCCAGCGGCTGCTGACCGGCCGTGGTGAGGATGTCGTAGTCGTCGACGAGGACGACGATCCGCGGCCCCGAACCCCAGTTGCCCGGCTCCGTCTCCTCGTTGTCCGCACTCTCGTCGGGCATCCGCTTGGCGAGCTCGGTGGCGATGCCGGCCGACAGGGCGGCGCAGAGCTTCGTGTTGTACGCGTAGCCGCCCCGGTACTCCTCCGGGATCGCCCCGCGCAGCGAGCGCCGCGGGTCCATCACGGCGAAGACCAGGTCGTCCTCGCCGTACCGCTCGATCAGCCCGTCGGCGACGACACGCAGCAGATTGGTCTTGCCGCATTCGCTGTCACCCATGATCAGCAGGTGCTGGTCGCGGCCGAACAGGTCGAGGAGGACGGGGGAGAGGGCGCCCTGGTCCAGGGCGAACGGCACCCGCTTCGGCTCGGCGGCAGGCCCCGGCAGCAGATGCGGCTCCAGCAGATGCGGCAACACTCGTACCGGCCGGGCGACTTCACCCGTCCAGGTGGCCCGCAGGGTGTGGGTGGCGCGCTCCAGTACGCCCCCCAGGCCCACGGTGTCGGCAGTGGCGTCCGTGCGGGGCAGGGCGGTCTGGGCGAAGAGCTTGGTGTCGGTGAGGATGCGGCCGGGCTCGTCGGGGGAGAGGGTCTCGGCGAGCTTGCGGTCGATGCTGGACTCGGACGGGTCGTTGAGCCGGAGCTCCACGCGCGTACCGAAGGCGGACTGGGTGGCGATCCGCACGTCGTTCCAGCGGAGCATCCCCGCCACCACGTGAATGCCGTAGCCGCTGCCGCGCTTGAGGAGATCGGTGACCGCGTCGTCGAGTGCCTCGAAGTCGTCGCGCAGCGCACCGAATCCGTCGATGAGCAGCACCACATCGGTGCAGGGCAGCTCCGGGTGGCGGCCGGCCGCGCGCAGGTCGCGCAGCTGCTCCACGGAGTCGATGCCGTGCTCCCGGAAGAGTTCCTCGCGCTCGGCGAGCATGGTGCGGACCTCTTCGACCGTACGGGCGGCCCGCTCGCGGTCGGCGCGGCCCGCGATGCCGCCGACGTGCGGCAGCCCGCTCAGCGCGGTCAGTCCGCCGCCGACCAGGTCCAGGCCGTAGATGCCGACCTCCTGCGGAGTGTGGGTCAGTGCCAGGGACAGGGCGAGGGTGCGCAGCCAGGTGGTCTTGCCGGACTGGGGGCCGCCGATGAGCGCGGCGTGGCCGCCCGCCACGGTGAGGTCCACGTACCACGGGCCCTGCCACTGCTTGGCCGGATCGTCGAGCAGGCCCATCGGGACCTGGAGCGGACCGCGCCGCCGGGAGAGCTGGATGCCCCGGGCTCCGACCTCCAGCGGGCCCGCGACCCGGTCCAGGGTGAGCGCCTCGGGCAGCGGGGGCAGCCAGATGCGGCGGACCGGATCGGCGGCACCCGTCAACTGGGCCACCATCACCGCAAGTTCCGTGGGTCCGCTCTCCCGTCGGCGTACCGCGGGCTCCTGCGCGGAGGCTCCCGCGTCGGGTTCGCCGAGCGTGTTGAAGGCCTCGTAACCCAGCGCGAGCGGCCCCGTGTCCTCGCTCTCCCGCAGCACCGGGCCCCGGTAGGCGCCCGACACATAGCCTGCCTTGAAGCGTTCGTACGCCGAGGTGTCTACCTTGAGGTAGCCGAAGCCTGGCAACGGCGGCAGATGGAAGGCGTCGGTGGTGTCCAGCACGGTGCGCGACTCCTCGGCGGAGAAGGTGCGCAGCCCGAGCCGGTAGGAGAGGTAGGTGTCGAGCCCCTTGAGCTTGCCGCCCTCGATGCGCTGGCTGGAGAGCAGCAGATGGACACCGATGGAGCGGCCGATCCGGCCGATGGACAGGAAGAGGTCGATGAAGTCCGGTTTGGCCGTGAGGAGTTCACCGAACTCGTCGATCACCACGAACAGGTGCGGCAACGGGTCGAGGTCCGGGCGCTCGCCCGCGCGCAGCGCCGCGTAGTCACCGATGTCGGCGACGTGGCCCGCGTCCTTGAGGACCTGCTGACGGCGCTTGACCTCGCCGGCGAGCGAGGCGTGCACCCGCTCGACGAGACCGACCTGGTTCTCCAGATTGGTGATCACTCCGGCCACGTGCGGCAGTTCGGCGAACGGGGCGAAGGTCGCACCGCCCTTGTAGTCGATCAGGACGAGCGCCAGGTCCTGGGGCGGATGCGTGGCGGCCAGCGCCAGCACCAGGGTGCGCAGCAGTTCCGACTTGCCGGAGCCGGTGGCGCCGACGCACAGACCGTGCGGACCCATGCCCAGCTCCGAGGACTCCTTCAGGTCGAGCAGCACCGGCTCGTGGGAGTCGCTGACGCCGATCGGCACCCGCAGGAACGCGCGTTCACCACGCGGCGCCCACAGCCGGTCCAGATCCAGGTCGGCCACGTCGTCGACGCCCAGCAGCCCGGCGAAGTCCACCGGACCCGACAGCGGGGCATCCGCCAGGGACTCGGCGGACAGCCGCAGCGGGGCGAGCATCCGGGCCAGGCCCTCGGCGGCGGGCAGACTCACCTCGTCCGCGGTGCCGTACGCGAGGACCGGCTCGGGCCCGCGCAGGTCCTCGATGGTCACGCTGTCGCCGTCCACGGTGATCCGTACCGAGACCTGGCCGGGCTCCTGCACCCGCTCCGCCAGCAGGTGCAGCACGCTCACCCCCATCTCGCGCAGGCCCACCGCCTCGTCGGGACGCGGCAGTTCCACCGCGTCCTCGCCGTACCCGTCGCACACCACCAGCAGGCGCGACGTCATGGCCAGGGCGTCCTTTCCGGACAGACCGCGGCGCACCTCGGCGGCGTAGGACGCACGGCGGCGCAGCGCATGGCCGATCAGCCGGGCCAGCCGCTGCGGGGAGGACGCGATCCGGCGGGCGGCGAGGGGACCGTCGAAACTCTCCGCGTCCAGTACGTGCGGCAGCCACTTGACCCACTCCCAGTCGGCCACCTGCTCCTCGGGGACGGACAGGGCGAGTGCCACGTCGTCGGGCGCGTGGCTGACGGCGGTCTGCACGAGCAGGGCGCGCACCACCCGCAGGCAGTCCTCGCGCGGACCGATCACGCTGATGTTGCCGGCCCGGTCCAGCGGGGCGGTCAGCGGGAGCTCGCTGCCGGAGGAGAAGCGGCCCATCAGCGCGGAAGCCTCGTTCAGCATGAAGCGGTCGGGCGGGGTCAGCACCGACGACCCCTGCTCGGCCAGGGCGAGGTCGCGCACCGGCATCTCCCCGGTGCCCAGGCGGACCTGCAGGAAGTCGCTGTCGACGCGGCGCCGCTCCCACAGCCGGGCCGGATCGCGAAGGAGGTCGTAGAGGGCGTCCGGCGGCGGGTTCAGCACCCGGGCCCGCTCCCGCCGCTCGCGCTCCTCGCCCACCAGCTCCTCGCGCAGATCCTCCAGGTACTCCAGATAGGCCTCGCGCTGGGTGCGCCGGGTGCGCTGGGCCTTGCCCTTCTGTGAGAAGACCAGGGCGATCGAACCGATCACGGTGACCACCAGGATCAGGGCCCCGATCGCCGCGAACTGGCTGTTGCGCAGCACCGTCATCATCACCACGGACGACATCACGCCCGCCACCGGCAGCAACGAGGTGGCGATGTTGCCCATCTTGCCCTCGGGCAGGTTGGGCGGGGCCTCGATGCTGCGAGCCGGGGTGGCGACGGGCGGCCGGGTGGTCCTGGCGGGGCGGTGGATCAGTCGGGTGGTCATCGTGGTCCGGTCCTGGTCGTCGTCATCGGAGGGCGGCTCCGGCCCGGGGCGTCGTCGTGGCGAGGGCGGTCCGGTGCTCGGCGTGGGGCGTGGTCCGGTGCTGGGCGTTCTTCCTGGCCCGGTGCTGAACGTTCTGCCCGGCCCGGTGCTGGGCGTTCTTCCTGGCCCGGTGCTGAACGTTCTGCCCGGCCCGGAACCGGTGTGGGCCCCTGCTCAGCGCCGGCTCCGGGAGAGTTGGAGGACCTCGGCGGCGATCCGGGCGGCGGCCTGACGGGTGGAGCGCGCGAGCAGCTCGGTGCGGATCGCACCGCCGCCCGCCAAGTGCCGGTCGTACGGCAGGAGCTGGACGCGGACACCGAGACCCTCCAGCTCCTTGGCTGCCCGGCCGGTGTCGACACCGGCGTGCGGCGTGGACTCAGTGAGCACGACGACCGTGTTCGCCACCACGTGCGGGGGCAGTGTCGCCATCCACCGCAGGACGGAATGGGTACTGGCCACGCCCTCGACGGTGGCGGGCACCACCACCACCCGGGCCTGGGCGGCGGACAAAGCGGTACGGGCCACCTCGGCCGGCAGCGTCTCGCAGTCCACCACGGTGACCCCGAAGTAGCGGCGCAGCGAGACCATGACCTTCTCGTACGTGGGGGTGTCCAGCATCGCCCCGACCTGCCCCCGGCTGCCCGGCAGCAGCCAGGCGTTGTCCGGCAGCTGCACCAGATAGCCGGTCACGTCAAGCAGCGACATCTGCGGCTGGACGATCCGGGCCAGGTCCCCGGCGGTCCAGCGCAGCGACTCCACCCCGAGGCGCAGCGGCAGCGTGCCGAGCGCCGGATCGGCCTCCAGGACCAGCACCGGGTCCTGCCGGTAGTGCGCGTACGTCGTCCCCAGCAGCGCCGCGAGCGTGGTCTTGCCCGCGCCGCCCCTGATCGACGTCACCACGATCTGCCGCCCGGTGATCACCGGCTGCTGCAACGCCTCGGCCGTCCGCGCGGCCTGAGTCACCTCGGCCGCCGCCGAGGACGCCACGGTCCGCCGCACCGCCCGCAGCGCCCGCCCGAGCACCGGCTCGCCCCGCCGGGGCTTGCGCCCGGCGGCGGCCAGCGCCTTCTCCACGGCGGGCCGGGACTCCGGGGTCGGCGGGTGCGGCTGCGGGACGTAACGGGTGGCCTGGTTCTGGGCGTGCGACAGGGGACTCTGGGCGTACGTTGCCGAAGCCGTCGGCGCGTCCAGGGCGGGGGCGGCGTCCGTGCGGGCCGTGCCTGGGCGGGGCGTGCCTGAGCGGGGCGTGCCCGGGCGGGGCGTGCCGGTGGAGGCCGTCGCAGTCGGGGCCGTACCTGCTCCCGCTCCTGCTCCTGCTCCTGCTCGCGGTGCTTGCTCCTGGCCGGGCGCGGAGGTTTCTCCCGTGCCTCCGGCTCTCAGGTCACGCAGTACATCGCCCTGCCAGTTGTTGCCGTTCGGCATGTCCGTCCTTCTCCCCGCCGCCGCTGGTGACCCGCCACCGATGTGACCTCGCCCGGAGCCCGCTTCGGACGAAGCCGATGAATCCGATGAATCCGGTGAATCCGGTGAATCCGATGGAGCCGACGAAGCCGATGTCAAAATCTGTTCAGCAGTTGCCCGTAGATCCCGAAGACCCCGACGGCCAGCGGGAAGAGCGCCACCACTCCCATCGATTCGACGAGGTCGGCGCCCCTGCGCAGCCGTACCCGCACATGCTCCGGTGGCTGCACCGTCAGCACGAGCAGCGGCAGCACCGCGCCCGCGCACAGGACCAGGAGCGGCCCGGCCCCCTGCGTGTGCTGCATCCAGAGCATCACCAGCCGCACGGCCAGCACCCCGGCGGCGACGAACAGCACCACCACCTCGGCGACCAGCGGGAAGGCCCGGGCCCTGGAGAGCAGCACCAGGGTGGTGCACACCGCGAGGAGCACCGTCCAGTACGTCGGCACGGCGGTCAGCGTGAGCAGCCAGCCGGCTCCGGCCGCCGACCCCGCGAGCACCACGGTCGCCAGCGCCAGACCGCGGTGGGTGGCGGCCAGCGCACCGGCCACCTGATGACGGCTGACCGAACTGCCCGCCGAGCGCCGGTCGTCCAGACCGGTCAGCCCCGACGCCATCAGTGCCAGCCGCGGCAGCATCCCGAGCAGCACCACGGACACCACGGCCATGACCGCGCCGAGCTTCGCCGGATCGTCCTGCACGGCCGCGACGGCCTGCCAGACACCGGTCAGCACCGCGGCCGCCCCGGCTCCGACGAGCCCTCCCCGCCCCAGCGGCGAGAACACCCCGAGCAGCAACAGCGCGACCACCAGCGCGACGGCGGCCAGCGCGAGCCGGGCCGTCCCGCCCCAGGCGTACGCGTCCGCAGCCGTCCATGCCGCCAGCACGCCGAGCACACCGGACGTGACGAGCAGCGCCGTCACCAGACCCTTGCCGCCCTTGCCCGTCCTGCCGACGACGGCACCCAGCACGGCGAACAGCACGGCCGCGCAGGCCAGCACCTGGGCCACCGGCCCGGGGGCGAACTCACCCCTCGCGAGCAGCGCCGCGATCACCGCGAAGGCGACCGTGGCCACCCCCGCGCTGAACCGGCGCGCCACGGGCCGCCAGCGCCAGGCCCGCAGGTCGAGATCGTCGGCGACCTCGTCGGTGACGTCGTGCACGATCGGCGCCGGGGGCGCGGCGTGCGCACGCACCAGCCGCAGTACGGCGCCGTCCGCTATGCGTGCCGAGGCCAGGGTGCTGTCGGGCGGCAGCACCCCGCCATCGGCGGTGACCAGCTGCCGGGTCATGGGCCGGGACGCAGCCCGGTCGTCGAGCAATTGGAGGATGTCGGGCAGCAGCAGGCCGACCGGGGTGTCGGACGGCAGGACGGTGTCCGCCCGCCGCCGCTCGCCCACCAGGGTCACCCGGCTCAGCTGCGCGCGGGAGGTCATTGCCGTGTTCGTCACCTGAACTGCTGCTCCTGCCGCTGCTGTTGCTTCTGCTGCTCGGCCTTCTGCTGGGCGAGGGTGTGCTGGATGAAGGACCAGCCGATGCAGCCCGCGCACAGCACGGCCGCGATGGCGATCCCGGCGAACACCTTGCCCAGCCGTTCGTCCGCACTGCGCCGGGACCGCTGCGCACCGAAGAGCAGGGCGTCCCGCAACCGGCGCCTGCGTACCGAAACGGACTCCAGCAGCTGACTGTCGTAATCCCTGGCCATGCAGCCGCCCCGCCCCGTTGCAGAATCCCTTCACTTCGCCTCTGCAACATAAATCATTCGTGAGGGCGCCGTACAACGAGGGTGCGGTGCCTCAGGCAACACCCCGTACAGTCTGCGCATTTCGGACCACCGGGGGGATCCCGCGCTTCTGCCGGGTGGGTACGCTCGCGTGGTGAGCGTCACCAACTTCCGTTCTGCAAGGGATTGCATAGGGTGGCGACGGCATGCGAGCGTGATCAACGATCATGTGGCATGAGTGACGTGTGTGCAATACGTGACTGGTGTGAGGTCGCAGGGGGTCCGGCAGCGATCCGGACGATCGACGAGTGCACGGGGGTGGAATTCCGATGAAGTTCGACATGGGGTCGACGGTCCTCACGGGACTGGTGAAGGACTCGCAAGGATCGAGTGTGGATCTCGGCACGCTGATCCAGCAGTTGATCACCGCGGCGGAGCCGCTGGAGGGCAGGTTCAACGGCGCGGGCAAGGTCGCCTTCGACCGGTTCAAGACCAACTCGGACGAGATCACGGCGGCGCTGAACAGCTCGCTCTCCTCGATCCTGGGCGGTCAGTCCGGAATGGACAGCGCCTTCACCTCGGGCCAGGGCGAGGCCGCGGACAACGCGCGCTCCACCATGGCCGCCGCCAACTTCGACGCCGCCCGCTTCGGCGGCCGCTGACCCACGGGGAGAGAACTCAAGCATGGCCGGCAACACGGACCGCAACAGTTACGACACCACTGCCTCCTCGGATGCGCAGCTCAACATCCAGGCCGTCATCGGCCGTCTGGAACAGGTCATCAGCGACCGCGACCGGCAGGTGAAGGCGGCGATGTCCGACTTCCAGGCCGACGGCGTCTCGGACGAGTACCACGGCAAGGAACTCCGCTGGAACCGCGCTTCGAACGAGGTCCGCTCCATCATCCGGCTGCTGAAGTCCACGCTGGAGAAGAACGACGGCACCGCCCAGCAGACCCTGTCCCGGGCGAAGGCGGCCGTCGACAACATCGGCTGAGGAGCCACGGGGGGCCGCGGCCGCCGCGCGGTCATGGCCACGGCCGCTGCGCGGCCACGGTCTCGGCCACCGCGTCGGCTCCGGCTGTGCGCCGCCGGGGAACGTCCTGGCGCCAGAGCACGCAGAAACGTATCGGCAGATCGGGTGGCGGCGGGTTGCCGCCGCCACAGGGGGTTGTGGGGCAATGACGGCGTGGGACATCACGGCCTCGGGCGTGCAGAAGGTGCTGACGAGCACAGGCAAGGCCGCCGAGTCGATGGGTACGACCGCCGAGGCGATCGGCACCGCGGTGGAACAGGCGGGGAAGACCGCCGGCACGGTCAAGGAGGGCGGCGTCCCGGGTGAGAACACCCCGGGGCTGGTGGCTTCCGGCCTCAACGAGTTCATGAACAAGCGCCAGAGGGACTTCCTCTACCTGGCGCTGCGCGCACGGGACTCCATCACCGGAGCGGTCGAGGCCACCAACGCGTACAACAACGGGCAGTTGGCGATGGCCGCGACGAAGCAGCGCGAGGCGTTCGACGACCCGGACGTCCAGGCCGTACTGGACAAGGCCAGGAAGGACGCCGCCAAGTGAGCGACTCCACCCCCGTCCCCGCATCCGGTGTCCCGCAGTTCACCGGAGACCTGGCCACCCTGGAACAGCAGGTCACCGCTCTGCGCAAGGGCGGCACACAGCTGGCCACCCAGGGCAAGAGCACCCACACCGCCTTCCAGGGGCTGTCCGCCTACTACCAGGCCCCCGAAGCGGACCGGCTGTTCGCCACCACCGCGCCGATCTCCACCCTCGCCCACGACATCGGCGAGGATCTTGGCACCGTCGCCGACGCCCTCGACACCTATGCCACCGCGGTACGTCCGCTGGCCAAGCGCCTGGCGGAACTCAAGGCGGAGGCGCAGACCTTCGCCAGCGAGGCCGCGGCCGACGACACCTGGCGCGAGGACGGCGACAAGGTCGAGGAGAACAACGAGCGGCGCGACGAGATCTCCCGCACCCTCGAAGCGTTCTGGACCGCCGAGATCGAGTGCCACTCCAAGATCGTCAAACTGGTCGACGGCAAGACGTACTCCCTCAACGACGGCTCCAAGAGCGACCACCTGTACGGCTACCGGGCCGATGACCTCAAGGGAGCCAAGGGGCTGCCCTGGGGCGACCCGGTCGTCGAGTCCGTCCGCTGGTACCAGTCCTACGAATACGTCGCCGACTTCGCCACGGGTGTCGTCGTCGACGGCATCGGGGGCACCCTCAAGGGCTTGGGCACCCTGGTGGGCGTGGACGGCTGGGACAAGGCGGGCGAAGCCTGGACGGGCCTGGCCAAACTGGCCACCGGTATCGCCATGGTGGTGGTGCCGGCCGGAGCCGTGGCCCCCGCCCTGCTCGGCGGCGACAAGACCCGCCGCTGGATGATGGACTCGCAGACCGCCCTGAAGGAGACCGGCAAGGCCCTGGTCGCCTGGGACCAGTGGGGCTCGAACCCCGGCCGAGCGGCGGGCGCGGTCACGTTCAACGTCGTCACCACCGTCTTCACCGGAGGCGTCGGTGCGGGTGTCAGCGGTGCCGGCAAGGCGGGCGCGGTCGCCAAGGCGCTCTCCGTCGCCGGCAAGGCAGGCCGCGTCATCGACCCCACCACGTACGTCTTCAAGGCCGGTGCCTATACCGGCACCAAGATCCGTGACCTCTTCGTGGGCCTCAAGAACCTGAAGCAGGTCGACGTCAGCCTGCCGCCCGGCACCATCGAACTGCCCGAAGGCACCCTGCGCAACGCGGACGGCACGGTGACGATCCCCGCGGACGTCACACCCCCCAAGGGGGCCGTCGCACAGCCCAACGGCACCTACACCCTCACCGACGACGCGGTCCCGGCCGGCTCCCTCAGGAACCCCGACGGCTCCGACACCTACCTGACCCCCGAGGGCCACGTCGTCAACGGCAAGGGCGAGGTCCTCTCCGAGCTCAAGAACGCCCCCGACGACATCGTCAACAACCCGGCCACGCACGCGGAACGCCCTGGCGCTCCCTCTCGCGCCGAGACCCCCGGCACTCCCTCCCGCGCCGAGACCCCGGTACCCGAGCGGGTCCTCGTCTCGGTCGGCGCGGACACCGTGCGCGCCACGCCCGGCGGCACCGGCCAACTCGGCGACATGGCACGCCTGGGCGACAACGCACCCGACCACGCACCCCGCATGGGCAACGACACCCCGGGCGGTACGACTCCCGGGGGCTCCGCGGCTACGAACCCCGGTGATGCCGTATCCCGGGGCGACGCTCGCGACCTGCCTGGCAACGGCGCGGACAATCCGTCCCGTGGCGGCTCCGGCAGCTCCGGCGGACCCGAAGCCCCGGGCGGGCCGCGGGGCGACGGTCCTGGTGGGGGCAGCCACGGTGGCGGTGGCCTGGACGACTTGGGGCGTGCGGGCAGCGATGCGGAGCTACCTGGAAGCCAGGCAGACGGACCTCCCAGCGGCACCGATGGCACCGATCAGAGTGCTGGTGACCCAGGTGGTGCGAACGGTGCGTCATCGCAAGGCGACGGTCAGCCCATGCTTCGCGGAGGTAGCGAAGAGCAGGGCGTTCGCGATGGTGTTAAGTCGCTTCCCGGCAAACTCCGTCCAAAACCAGACGTCCTTGAAAGGGCTCTCGAGCGACTCGCTTCAGAACCGGATGGTGCGCAAGTTGCGGAGGTCATTGCCTCGGGACGCTTCAGTGAGAGCGACAAGTTCGGGGAGGTCGTGTCCGCTCTGGGGGCTCGGAAAGCGCAGATGTATCAGCCGAGTGCCGACCAGATCCTTTTCGCGGACGAGCTTGTCCGGAGTGGTGTGCCAGCTCGGTCCATCGACTTTGAGCAGAAGATCCCGGTTGGTGCGGATATGGACATCCGTATCAAGGCCGAGGACGGCTCCATTTACGCCTATCAGATGAAGCATCTGAACGATCCTGCGAATCCGGTTGGGGAGATCACGCGCAACAAGTACCTCCTGCAATTGGCGAGGGCGGAGGCTGACCACCACATCCTGCTGGTGGACGGTGGTCGAGGAACTCGAGCAGACTGGTTGTCCAGGGGGTCCTACGACGAGCTCATGGAGATTCACGGCGGCGCGCGTGGACCCAAGGGGCAAGGAATCACGTTCGTTATCCGCCTGGAGGATGGAACACTGGTGATCCCGCCAGGCAGCAAGACCGACCCCAAGGACATGTTGTGATTACCTCCTCAGACCCCATCGGCGACTGGACTTGGGAAATCACCTCGCACATCGAACGAGTCCGTCCGAGTCGTTCTGTGGAGCTCGCGGCCTCGGTGTGGGAGGTGCTGGCTGCGCATGAGCTGGCAATCCCGGCAGGTAAAGCATGCTTCTCCGTGCATGCTGTTGGTGAGATGCGGAATGCTCGAATCAATGAGACCGGACTGGTTTTCGAGGGGCGCCCGTCGGCGGCTGAGGACAGGCTGACGCAAGCTGTTGAGCGAGTGGAACCCATCGCAGACGAGTCCCTGGTGACTCTTCGCGTCGAATGCCCGGGCCTCTGGTCGGAGCCGATGGGGATCAAGCATCGGGTCGAGAAGCTGTTCGCGATTCAGGTCGATATTTGGAAGGGTCAGCTGATTGTGGTGACCCTGGAGACTTATTCCGACGCATGGCTCACGATGGACACGCGTGAGCATGTGCAGGCCGAGGTATACGCGGAGAATGCGCCGAGGCTTGCCGCTGTCCTGCAGGAAATTTCAGAACTGCTTGGTGTTGCGATCGAGCCCGGAGACCCCAACCGCCACGCGACACCGACAGAAACAGGGTTCGAAGACATTCTGGCCGAAGGGCCTGCCTACAGTGATTCGTGGGGGACTTTTGAAGTACCTGCGCGCTCTCGGCACCTCCTTGCCGGTCTTGACCGTACCGGCGAGGATTACGCGGATATCACTGAGTATCCGGTCCATTATTGCGCTGTCGTAAAAGAGCGAACGCTCGGATACGTATGGGCCTCGCTCGGCGACGATGCTGCAGGCTTTGAGCCCCGAACTGCGGCTGGCGAAGAGGCTTTCGAGGTGGGACGCGGATGGCTGCGATGGTTTCGGAGGGCCCATGAGCAAGGACTCAGCGGGCTCGATGCACTTGCCTGGCTGCGCACCCTTCCGGCGCGCCCGGAACTTGGCTCGCTCGGGACGCTCGAAGAGGCGGCGTCGCTTGACGCCTTGGAGGAGTTGTCCGGAAGGTATTAGTTCCCTGGAGCGATCTGGCGAACCTGAGTCACCTCGGGGAATTCTCCACGTGATGTAAGCCAATTCCTCATGTAAACCAATCCGATTTGGGTCGCCCGCCATGAGGGTCCCCATGCCTGCCGAAGTATATCCTGCAGAGGAACTGGCTCGGGGAATTCCCCACTGATAGGAAATCAATCTGATGCGCGTCCCCCGTCATGAGTATCCCCCAAGTCTCGTGCGAGACATCGACACGGCAGCGGGTGCTGAGGCACTCGCCAGCAATGTTGAGGGGCTGCTGGAGAATATCGAGCGGTCGGACATGGCCCGGCGGCAGGCGTTCGATACCACGCTGATTCTGGCGGAGACGCGCTGCAAGCTGGATCCGGACGCCGAGATGTTCGAGACCTGGGAGGCCTGGGTTACTGCGATGCAGTTGGGGTCGGCCCGGTTCGCCATGGCTATCGCGCCCGAGGGCAGCACGGTGACGTGCCGGATCAAGGAGAAGGAACGGCGCCTTCCCGCCTCCGGGCCTCAGCCTCACGTGAACGCCGGCTCATGGGTGACGGCGTTCTACCTGGCGTTGATCTGCCGGGAGAGTGAACGGCTGAACGAGCTGGCTCAGGTGCCCGTTTCCCTGTTGCGTGAGTCGGGTGCGACGTTCGACGAGTACATCTACTCGTGGGTGGAGACGCTCCAGCGTTTTTGGCTGGGCAGGGATGGCGTGAGCGAGCACCTGGTCGCTGCTGTGGACGGCACCGGTCCCGAGTCGGCCGAGCATGCGGATCAGATCCTGATGTCTTTGGTCCTGTATCCGCCGATCATTCTCTTCTACCGCCTCTTGCGCGGGGATCATACGCAGTTCAACGAGGCGTTGGTGCACGCGGTCAAGTGGCACAGGTCCTACTGGGGTGTGGGCGACGACGACATGGCGATCGACAGCAACGGTTTTGTGGCACTTGGCCCGTTGGCCATTGCCTGCCTGGCCCGGGACCACGGTTTCCCCATCGAGGTCGACTCCGAGTACCTCCCCAAGGCGTTGCTGAACTTCGCCTGGGCGGGCGAGATCGACACCTGAGTCCTGAGTCGGGCAAGCAGCGCAGTCGAACCGGCGTGCGGCGGGGACGTGCCTGCGTCCCTATCGCCTCGACAGCCGCTGTGGCTCGGTGACCTGAGGGGCCCCGGCGCGTCCCGCCCCCGGGCCCCCGGACGTCACATCCCCGCCACGATCGTGAAGACCGCTCCCTCCGGGTCCGCGACCACCGCCTGGCGGCCGTTGGTGCCCTCGCGCGGGGGCTGCACGATGTGGCCGCCGAGCTCGGTGACGAGGCGGGCGGACTCGTCGGTGTCCGCGACCGCGAAATACGTCATCCAGTGCGCACCCCGGTCGCGGGGGAGTGCGTTGCCCACGCCGTGCAGCGAGGCGACCGGGTTCCCGTCGAGCAGCAGGGTGGTGAAGTCGAAGTCGGCGGAGACCACCGCGTCCGTGTCGTAACCGAAGAGCGCCTGGTAGAACTTCATGATGCCCGGGGTCTCGTGCGTCACCAGCTCGTTCCAGACCGGAGTGCCCGGCGCACCCGCGGAGGACGTGCCCAGGTGGACGGCCGCCTGCCAGAGGCCGAAGACCGCGCCCGAGGGGTCCGAGGCGATCGCCAGCCGGCCCGCCTCGCCCGCGTCCAGCGGGCCCACGGCGACCGTCCCGCCGTGACTGACGACGGCCTGGGCGGTGGCCCCCGCGTCGTCGGTCGCCAGGTACGGGGTCCAGGCCGTGGACAGATGGCGGTCGGGCGGCAGCTGGCCGATGCCGGCGACCTCGCGTCCCGCCAGCAGGGCCCGAACGTACGGGCCCAGCTGCTCGGGTCCCGGCCGGAACTCCCAGCCGAACAGGGCACCGTAGAACTCCTGGGTGGTGGCCAGCTGATGCACCATCAGGCTCACCCAGCAGGGAGTGCCGGGCATGTGCCCGGAGGCAGCCTCGGTCATCGTCTCTTCTCCTCGGACCATTCGTGGTGGCCGTACGGGATCACGGGGCGTGCACGCCGTTGTGCGGAACGGATTCGTGCCCCGTGCAGATGCTTGCACCCCCCGGCGCGCGGCGCGCCCCGGCCGCGCCGCGCGTCCCGTTTCGACCTCGTTACGAGGCAGTCCGCCCGAGATACGGCTACGGGCGGACCGGGCACTGCGCGAGGATGGCACGCATGGAACCCATCATCTCCGCGGCAGATCTCGCGGGCGAGTCGGCCGGGGCCCGGCCGCCCGTTCTCCTCGACGTGCGCTGGCGGCTCGGCGGCCCGAACCTCAGGACCGAGTACGAGGCCGGTCATCTGCCGGGCGCCGTATACGTCGACCTGGACACGGAACTCGCAGGTCCGCCGGGTGACGGCGGTCGGCACCCGCTGCCCGACCCGGAGGTTTTCGGGGCCGTGATGCGCCGGGCCGGAGTCTCGGCGGGGACGCCGGTGGTCGTGTACGACGGAGGTCTCGGCTGGGCCGCGGCCCGCGCCTGGTGGCTGCTGCGGTGGGCCGGGCACCGGAACGTACGCGTGCTGGACGGTGGGCTAGCGGCCTGGGAAGGACCGCTGACGACCGAGATTCCCGTGCCCGCACAAGGCGATTTCCGGCCGATTCCGGGCGATCTGGAGCTGCTGAACGCGGATGAGGCGGCCGCTCTCGCGCGCAAGGGGCTGCTGCTGGATGCCCGTGCGGCCGAGCGCTACCGCGGCGATGTGGAGCCCATCGACCGGGTCGGCGGCCACATCCCCGGTGCGGTCTCCGCCCCGACCAGCGAGAACACGGCCGGGGACGGCCGCTTCAGGCCCGCCGCCGAGCTGGCCGCCCGCTTCACCGCCCTGGGAGCGAAGGATGCCTCCGCGGTCGGTGTGTACTGCGGCTCCGGGGTCTCGGGCGCCCACCAGGTGCTGGCCCTGGAGATCGCGGGCATCCCGGCCGCGCTGTACGCGGGGTCGTGGTCCCAGTGGTCCTCGGACGCGTCGCGCCCTGTGGCCACCGGGCCCGAGCCCGGATAGTCGGCCACGGGCCCGAGCCCGGACGACCGCGCAGGGGAGGGGCCCGTACGCCTGGCGTACGGGCCCCTCCCCTGACCGGTGGCTGCTGCTGCCCCTGCGGTGACGGCAGCTTGCAGAAACGCTTACTCCTGCTTCTTCCTGCGCGTACCGAAGACGATCTCGTCCCAGCTCGGCACGGCGGCCCGACGGCCCGGACGCACCCCGTCGGCCTCCGCCTGCCGGTCCGTCGTACCGACCAGCCGGTCCCGGTGCCCGGCCACGGCGCGCGGCATCAGCACGTCCGCGTACGCCGATCCCGCACCGGCGGCCGCGGGCGGCTCCTCGGCCACCGGGTTCTGCTCGTCCAGGTCGAGCGCCGGCGGGGGCTCGGGCGGGGCTGGCGGAGCGGGCCGCTCCGGCACCACCATCTCGCCGCGGAAGCTCGGTACCGCCTCCAGCAGGCTGGTCAGCGAATCGCGCTCACCGCTCCCGTCGTCCGCCTCCATCGCGGGCGGCGGAGCGGGGCGCTCCAGCTGTCGGTCCAGAGCCCGGTCGAGCGGCCGCTCCAGCGAACGGTCGAGGGCACGGTCCAGCGGCCGGTCGCGCGGCAGGCGCGCGATGCGGGGAACGAAGGGGAAACTCGGCTCGGGAGCCGCGGGGAGGTCGTCGCTCTCGCCGATCAGCGAGCGCGCCTCGTCGTCCACGGCCGCGACCAGGCGGCGCGGCGGGTCGTAGGTCCAGCTCGCCGAGTGCGGTTCGCCCGCGACCCGGTAGACGAGCAGCACCTCCCAGGTGCCGTCGTCGCGGCGCCAGGAGTCCCACAGCACGGTTTCCTTGTCGGCGCCGCGCAGCAGCAGCCGCTCCTGCACCGCCTCGCCGAGCTGGGGTCCGGCGTTCTCGCCGGGACGGCGGACCGGGGTCTTGCGGGCGCGCTCGGCCATGAAGGCGCGCTCGGCAAGCACGGGGCCCTCGAAGCGGCGCACCCGGTCGACCGGGATACCGGCCATCTGGGCGACCTCTTCGGCGGAGGCTCCCGCTCGTATCCGCGCCTGGATGTCGCGAGGGCGGAGGTGACTCTCCACCTCGATCTCGATCTGGCCGAGTCGGGCGCGGTCGTTGCGGACGGCGGCACGCAGTCGCTCGTCGATCGGAAGCGTGTACTCCGTGCTGTCCGCAGCCTTCAAAACCAGCCGTGTGCCGTCGTTGCTGACGGCCACGACACGCAGTTCGGGCATGGGGACCTCCCGGGTGGTGCCTGCCGACGTCACGTGCGTCGCTGCTTCCGCTAGTCGAGTGTGGCCTGCCCGGGTGCAGCCTGCCACTACCTTGCCGTGTTGCCCGGCGTGTCGGGCGTTGCGCCCTGGTTCGCCGTTATGGCACGGTGACCTGTTGTCGACGCAAAGTGACTGTTGGTCACCCTGCGTAGCAGGTACCCGTTCGATGCCGTGGCGCCGCCGGTGCGAGTGCCGATTCGGCCCCCTCCCGAAGGGTCCGGACGCCCATGGGGGGACCGGATCCAGGGCTCGCCACAGTACTCCATTTGGGCCACATGGGTGGACCGGCGCGCCACCGGACTTCTGCCCGGCTACCGGAGTTGCCGGGGTCCCGACGGGTCAACCTCATGAGCCCCCTCCTGCCCCGTCGGCAAGGTCATGACGCCGCCGAGTGTCCTGATTCACAGAAAGATCAGAATCGGAACTTTCCGCTCCTCCCAAATGTCTCTTCTGTAGCAAGGTGGAACAGATGGGCAAGCAGAGGCTGGAGATGGACAAGAAGCTGGATACCGGCGAAGAACCGACGAAGCGCCGCATCGATCTGAGCGTGGCTCAGGTGGCGGGCAGCGCCGTGGCCGCCGTGGTCGCCGCCGTGCTGGCGTCCCAGCTCGGGGTGTACGGCACGGTCATCGGCGCCGGCGTCGTGAGCGTGGTCGCCACCAGTGGTGGAACGATTTTCCAGCACGTCTTCAAGCGCACCGGCGAGCAGCTCCGCGAGGTCACGGTGCACGCCAAGCCGAAGGCGGGCCGGCCCTTCCTCGACAACGAGACGCGGGTGCTGCGGACCGTCGAGGTGCCGGCCGATCTTGGCGCCGGGCAGGCGCCGGGCGACGGCGAGTTCACCGAGGCCACCGTGCACGGCACGAAGGTGCGCGGCTGGAAGCGGTCCGCTCTCGCGGCCGCGGCGGTGTTCGCCGTGGCGATGGGCGGGATCACCACGTACGAACTGGTCTCACAGAAGGACCTGAGCGGCGGTGAGGGCACCAGCATCGGGAACTTCGTGCGCGGTGGCGGTGAGCGGAAGACCCCGCCCGCCGAGCAGCCGGCCACCAGTCCCGGCCCCGGTGCCTCCGGACACGGCACCCCCGGCACCGGCGGGAGCACCGGCCCCGGCGCCGGCGAGCAGAGCCCGGGGGCCGGCTCGGGGAACGGCGACAAGCAGACGCCCGCCCCCGGCGCCAGCAGCACGCCCGACCCGGGCAGCAGCGAGGACGGCGCGGTGGACGGCGCGAACGGCGGCGGCTCCCCGTCGTCCACGCCGCCCGCCAAGGAGACGCCCGCGGGCAACGGCGGCGCGGACGGCTCCGACGAAGGGTCCGCCGAAGGCAAGGACGACGGCCCGGGCGGCGCGGAACGCCAGCAGGCCCCGCCCCCGCAGCCCGGCGCCACCAGCGCCCCGTAACGCCTGTGCCCCGTAACGCCTGCGGGGCGTCACTCACCGGCCGGCCTCCCACCGCGCCGCCCCCTGGACCCTCGTACGGCCACCGGAGCCCCGCCACGCGGCGGGGCTCCGGTGCGTGGCGGGGCTCCGGCGCCCGGTCAGTCGCCCAGGACGCGCCGCAGGTAGTCGTTGCCGAACAGGCGGTCCGGATCGAGCCGGTCGCGCAGTGCCGTGAACTCGCCGAAGCGCGGGTAGGCGGCCGCCAGGTACTCGGCGTCACGGGTGTGCAGCTTGCCCCAGTGCGGACGCCCGCCGTGGGCGGTCATGATGCGCTCGACGGCGGTGAAGTACCCCTGGTACGGCGTGCCCTTGTACATGTGGACCGCGAGGTACGTGGTTTCGCGGCCGGACGCGGTGGAGAGCGGGATGTCGTCGGCGGGCGCGGTCCGCACCTCCACCGGGAAGCTGATCTTCAGCGGCGAGCGCTCGATCATCGCGCGCACCTCGCGCAGCGCGTCGACGGTGGCTTCGCGCGGCAGCGCGTACTCCATCTCCACGAAGCGCACCCGGCGCGGGCTCGTGTAGACCTTGTACGGAATGTCCGTGTAGGTGCGCGCGGACAGGGCGCGACTGGAGAGCTGGGCGATGGCGGGGACGGTCCGCGGAACGGCCCGGCCGATCGAATTGACCACCTGGAAGAGCCCGTTGGACATCAGCTCGTCCTCGACCCAGCCCGCGATCCGGCCGGGCGGGGCGGCCGGGCCCAGACTGCGGTTGTTGCGCTTGGTGTTGCAGTTGTCGGTGTGCGGGAACCAGTAGAACTCGAAGTGCTCGTTCTCGGCGACGAGCTCCTCGAAGTCCGACAGGACCGTGCCGAAGGACATCGGCTCCTCGCGCGCGGTGAGGAAGAAGATCGGCTCCACGGCGAAGGTGAGTGCCGTGATGATGCCGAGTGCCCCCAGGCCGATCCGGGCCGCCGCGAAGACCTCCGGGTTCTCCTTCTCCGAGCAGGTCAGGATCCGGCCGTCCGCGGTGATCAGCTCGAGTGCCACGATCTGGGCGGCCAGTGAGGCCGAGGTGCGGCCCGTGCCGTGGGTGCCGGTGCTGGTGGCCCCGGCCACCGTCTGCTCCATGATGTCGCCCATGTTCGTCAGCGACAGCCCCTCACGGGCCAGGGCGACGTTGAGGCGCTTGAGTGGAGTGCCCGCCTCCACGGTGACCGTGCCCGCCTCGCGGTCGATGTCGCGGATGCCGGTGAGGAGGTCGGGGCGGATGTGCGTGCCGTCGGTGGCGGCGATGGCGGTGAACGAGTGGCCGGTGCCGACGGGTTTGAGCCGCAGGCCCTCGGCGGCAGCCCTGCGTACCGTCTCGGCCAGTTCCTCGACGGAGGAGGGGGTGAGGGCCCGCGCGGGGCGGGCGGTGACGTTGCCGGCCCAGTTATGCCACGCGTGGCCCGTCTTCGTGGTGTCGCTCATCGGCGTCGTGCCCTCCCCGAGTCGGTGCCGGCCTGCCCAGCCGGCGGTACCCCAGGAACGCCACCGCGGCCGCGAGAGCCCCCGACAGAACGGGCACCACGTACGCCGCGTCCGCCCCCATCCCGTCGACCGCCCACCCTGCGGCGGACGAGCCGATCGAGATGCCGACGGCGAGCCCGGTGCTGGTCCAGGTCATGCCCTCGGTCAGTTGGGTACGGGGTACGTGCTGTTCGACGAGGGCCATCGTGGTCACCATCGTCGGTGCGACGGCCAGGCCCGAGACGAAGAGCGCCACGGCCAGAAACGGCAGGTTCCCGGCCAGTTGGAGGGGGATCATACTCACGGCCATCGCACAGACACCCAGCAGCCACCGTTTCGTCGGCGGCCCCTGGAGGTGCAGCAGCCCGAACACCGCGCCGGCCAGGCACGAACCGAGGGCGTAGGCCGCGAGCACCAGGCTGGCCATCGCCTTGTGGCCCTGCTCGTCGGCGAAGGCGACCGTCACCACGTCCACCGAGCCGAAGACGGCGCCGGTGGCGACGAAGGTGGCCACCAGCACCTGGAGGCCACCGGACCGCATCGCCGACCCTGTGCCCTGCTGCTGACGCGGGTGCGGTGCGGGTTCGGTGGCCTTCTGGGTGGTCAGCCAGAAGACACCGACGACCAGGAAGCAGCCCGCGATCAGCGGGCCCGCCTCGGGGAACCACGCCGTCGACAGACCGATGGAGACGATCGGGCCGAAGATGAAGCAGATCTCGTCGGCGATGGACTCCCACGAGTAGGCCGTGTGCAGCTCGCGCGGTGAGCCCCGGTAGAGCGCCGCCCAGCGCGCCCGCACCATGGACCCCACGCTGGGCACCGTGCCCGCGCCCGCCGCGAACACGAACAGCGTCCAGTCGGGGGCGCCCTGCTGTGCGCAGACCAGCAGGCCGGCGACGGCGACGGTGGAGATCAGGGTGGCCGGGCGCAGCACCCGGCTCTGCCCGTGCCGGTCGACCAGCCGGGAGATCTGCGGGCCGAAGACGGCCGCCGACATCGCGAGGGTCGCCGAAAGAGCACCCGCCAGCCCGTAACGGCCGGTGAGCTGCGAAATCATCGTGACGATGCCGATGCCCATCATCGACAGCGGCATCCGGCCGAGCAGGCCGGCCGCGGAGAACGCCTTGCTGCCGGGAGCGGCGAAGATGGCACGGTAGGGACTGGACAACTGAGCTTCCGCCGATCAGGCGCGCGGCCGTGGGCGGCGCCGGTCACACACGTACATGGTTCATACAGGTTACGTAGTCCGGCGGGGGAACGGGGGCACGGCCCGGGTCCGGTCCACGAGGGGGCACGGGCCCGGTCCGCGGAAGGGCACGGGCCCGGCCCGCGGTAGGGCCCGGGCCCGGCCCGCGGTAGGGCCCGGGCCCGGTCCGCGGTAGGGCCCGGGCCCGGCCCGCGGTAGGGCCCGGGCCCGGTCCGCGGTAGGGCCCAGGCCCGGTCCCGGCCCGCCTGCGCAAGGGTCCGCCCCGGCCTGCGACATGGCCCGTCCCGGGTGCCGGGCGGCGGATTGTCGGAGGGGGGTGGCAGGATCGATACATGCCTGATCAGCTCGATGCAGCCCCCGACCTCGCGTCCCGCGCGGTGTCCGGCCCCGACTCCGGTGCGACGCCCGACGCGGCTCCCTACGACGCCCTGCTGCTGCTGTCCTTCGGCGGCCCCGAGGGCCCCGACGACGTGGTCCCGTTCCTGCAGAACGTGACGCGCGGCCGGGGCATCCCCGAGGAACGGCTGAAGGAAGTGGGGCAGCACTACTTCCTGTTCGACGGGATCAGCCCGATCAACGGGCAGAACCGCGAGCTGCTCGACGCCCTCCGCGAGGACTTCGCCGGACACGGCCTGGCGGACCTCCCCGTCTACTGGGGCAACCGCAACTGGGCCCCGTACCTGACCGACACCCTGCGCGAGATCACCCGGGACGGACACCGCCGCGTCGCGGTCCTGGCGACCAGCGCGTACGCCTCGTACTCCGGCTGCCGGCAGTACCGGGAGAATCTCGCCGAGTCGATCGCCGCGCTCCGGACGGAAGGACTGCGTCCGCCGCGCGTCGACAAGCTGCGGCACTACTTCAACCATCCCGGTTTCGTCGCCCCGATGGTGGACGGTGTCCTCGCCTCCCTGGCGGAGCTGCCCGAGGCGGTGCGCGCGGGCGCACACCTCGCCTTCACCACGCACTCCATCCCGACCGCCGCGGCCGACACCTCGGGCCCCCGCGAGGCGCACGGCGACGGCGGGGCGTACGTAGCCCAGCACCTGGAGGTCGCCGGCCTGATTGCCGACGCCGTACGGGAGGCGACCGGCGTCGCGGACCGTCCCTGGGAGCTGGTCTACCAGTCGCGCTCCGGCGCGCCGCACATCCCGTGGCTGGAGCCGGACATCTGCGACCACCTGGAGGCGCTGCACGGAGCCGGTGCCCCCGCAGTCGTCATGGTCCCGATCGGCTTCGTCTCCGACCACATGGAGGTGCTGTACGACCTGGACACCGAGGCGACCGCGAAGGCGGCCGAACTCGGGCTGCCGGTGGCCAGGTCGGCGACGGTCGGTGCGGACCCGCGGTTCGCTGCCGCGGTACGGGACCTGGTCCTGGAGCGGGCTGCCACGGAGCGCGGCCGCACGGTTTCGCCGTGTGCGCTCGGCGGGCTCGGCCCGAGCCACGACCTGTGCCCGGTCGGCTGCTGCCCCTCGCGTGCGCCGAAGCCCGCGGCGGCGGGGGCCGACAGCCCGTTCGAGGAGGAGACGGCGTGAGCGGGACAGCGGGCGACGACCTCAAGTCCGAACTCCTGGCCGTCGCCCTGGAGGCCGCCCGGCGGGCCGGTGAGCTGCTGCGGGACGGCCGTCCCGACGACCTCGGGGTGGCCGCCACCAAGACGAGCTCGGTCGACGTCGTCACCGAGATGGACATCGCCGCCGAGAAGCTGATCACCGGCTTCCTCGCCGAGCACCGGCCGGACGACGGCGTCCTCGGCGAGGAGGGCGCCGCGAGAGAGGGCTCCAGCGGGGTGCGCTGGATCGTCGACCCGCTCGACGGCACCGTCAACTACCTGTACGGACTGCCTTCCTGGGCGGTCTCCATCGCCGCCGAGTACCGGGGCGAGACGCTGGCCGGTGTCGTCGAGGCGCCGTTGCGGCGGGAGACGTACCGGGCTGTGCTGGGACGCGGGGCGTTCTGCGTCGGGCCGTCCGGAGCCGCCCGCAGGCTAGCCGTACGGCCCGCGCCGCCGTTGGAGCGGGCGCTGATCGGAACCGGGTTCGGGTACCTGGCCGAGCGGCGGGCCAGGCAGGCGGCGATCGTGGGTCAGCTGATCCCCGGCTTCCGGGACATCAGGCGCGGCGGGTCGGCGGCGATCGACCTCTGCGACGTGGCGGGCGGCCGGCTGGACGGGTACTACGAGCGGGGCCTGAACCCCTGGGACTACGCGGCCGGTGACCTGATCGCCCGTGAGGCGGGGGCGCTGACCGGTGGCCGGCCGGGGGAGCGCCTCTCCACCGAGCTGACCGTCGCGGCCTCGCCGGGCGTCTTCGCCCCGCTCCAGCAGCTGCTGGAGGAGCGGGGAGCCTGGCACGACTAGGACATGCAGGGAGGGCAGCCAGGACGTGCACCGGGCGGGCCCTGCGCCCCTGCGCGGTGCCGGGCAGGGGATTCGGTCCCCTTGCGGGCGCGCGGCGGCCCACAGGCCCTCTCTCCGGCGCGCGTGCCCGCCCCGAGGCCCCCTTCACGAGCCCGGCGCGTGCCCGCGCTCCAAGGCCCCCTCACGGCCCCCGTACCCGCTCACGACGGAGGCCCGCCCCCAGGTCAGGGGCGGGCCTCCGGGCGGTTCCGGTGCCGTCAGGCGGCTGCCGCATCGATCCGCACGCCGTGCTCGGCGGCGATCCGGTGCAGATCGTTGAGCTCTTCCTGCTCGACGTCGACCAGGAAGTCGTCGCCTGCCTCACGGGCCCTGGACAGGTCCGACTGGGCGTCCTTTATGCGGTGCAGGAGACTGGTGGTGAACGCGTCCATGTGCGCCCCCTCGTCATGGGTCGGTGGCACGGGGGTGTGCCGAGGGTGTTTCGATCACGCGCACCTTCCCTCTGGGGGACAGAGCGGGCTGTGGCGTGCCACATACAGGGCGTGATCGCGGGTGTTCTGTCGTCCTCCCCATGGCGCACCTCGGGGAAACCTCAACTGCCCCGGAGAACATGGACGTCGCACCGCCGCTGCCCCCTCCCCGGGCCCGCTCGGGGTACCCCCGCAGGCCGTCTTACAGCCGGTTTACTGCTGAAACGGGCAGGATGGTGCGTGGAAGAGATCCCGCACGGCATGTCCCTGCGGTCACTTGGAATCACCACTGCCCCACGGCACCACTGCCCCACGGCACCAGAGGAAGGAACCGACGTGCGCGTACTCGTCGTCGAGGACGAGCAGCTGCTCGCCGATGCGGTGGCCACCGGACTGCGCCGGGAGGCCATGGCTGTCGACGTCGTGTACGACGGCGCCGCCGCTCTCGAACGGATCGGGGTCAACGACTACGACGTGGTCGTCCTGGACCGCGACCTCCCGCTGGTGCACGGTGACGACGTCTGCCGCAAGATCGTCGAGCTGGGCATGCCCACCCGCGTCCTGATGCTCACCGCGTCCGGCGACGTCAGCGACCGGGTGGAGGGCCTGGAGATCGGGGCCGACGACTACCTGCCCAAGCCCTTCGCCTTCACCGAGCTGACCGCCCGGGTGCGCGCGCTGGGCCGGCGCACGACCGTCGCGCTCCCTCCCGTGCTGGAGCGCTCCGGGATCAAGCTGGACCCCAACCGGCGCGAGGTGTTCCGCGACGGCCGGGAGATCCAGCTCGCGCCCAAGGAGTTCGCGGTCCTGGAGGTGCTCATGCGCAGCGAGGGCGCCGTGGTCTCCGCCGAGCAGCTGCTGGAGAAGGCCTGGGACGAGAACACCGACCCGTTCACCAACGTCGTACGGGTGACGGTGATGACCCTGCGCCGCAAGCTGGGCGAGCCCCCGGTGATCGTCACGGTGCCCGGCTCCGGCTACCGGATCTGAGGCCGAGGTGACGAGCACATCCGCCCCACCAGGCACCCCGCCCAAGCCGAACTGGGACCCCCGCCAGCCCGAGGCGGCCTTCCCGTGGATCCGGTCCACGATCCGGATACGCCTCACCCTGCTGTACGGCGGGATGTTCCTGATCGCGGGCATCCTGCTGCTGTCGATCATCTATCTGCTGACTGCGCAGGCCCTGCGCGACGGCACCCAGCAGCCGGACTTCCAGGTGATCGGTGCGGCGGGCAGCCGGGTCCACCTGGCCAGTGAGGCCTGTCCCGAGCTGGTGAACGCCCGGGACAACGACGAGCTGAACGCGGTCCTGCGCGCCTGTCTCGTCAACACCCGCCAGGAAGCCCTCAACGACCTGCTCAACCGCTCCCTGCTGGCCCTGGTCGGCCTCAGCGTCATCGCCTTCGCCTTCGGGTACGCGATGGCGGGCCGCGTGCTGTCGCCGCTCGGCCGGATCACCCGTACCGCCCGCAGGGTCGCCGGTACGGACCTGTCCCGGCGCATCGAGATGGACGGCCCCGACGACGAGCTGAAGGAGCTCGCGGACACCTTCGACGACATGCTGGACAGGCTGGAGCGGGCCTTCACCGCCCAGCAGCGCTTCGTCGCCAACGCCTCGCACGAGCTGCGCACGCCGCTGGCGATCAACCGGACCCTGCTGGAGGTCCACCTCTCGGACCCCGGAGCCCCGGTGGAGCTCCAGCAGCTGGGCAAGACGCTGCTGGCCACCAACGAACGCAGCGAACAGCTCGTCGAGGGGCTGCTGCTGCTCGCCCGCAGCGACAACCAGATCGTCGAGCGCAAGCCCGTGGACCTGGCGGAGGTGGCCACCCGGGCCCTCGACCAGACCCGCGGCGAGGCCCAGGACAAGGGCGTGGAGCTCCGCGGCGAGCAGAAGGCCGCGGTGGTCCAGGGCAACGGCGTACTGCTGGAGAGGATCGCGCTGAACCTCGTGCAGAACGCGGTCCGGTACAACGTGTCCGCCAAGGATGCGGGGGAAGCGGTATCGGGCGAAGGTGGTGGTGCGGGCCGGGAGAGCGGCTGGGTCGAAGTGACGACCGACATCGAGCACGGTCAGGCGGTACTCGTGGTGTCGAACACAGGTCCCGTGGTTCCCGCGTACGAGATCGACAACCTCTTCGAGCCGTTCAGGAGGCTGCGCACCGAGCGGACGGGCAGTGACAAGGGCGTCGGCCTGGGGCTGTCCATCGCGCGCAGCGTCGCGAGGGCCCACGGAGGCCGTATCATCGCGGAGCCTCGCGAGGGCGGCGGTCTCGTCATGCGCGTGACGCTGCCGGTGTGAGGCACGGAATGTACAGAAGGGCACCTCGGCCCAGTCGCCGAAGTGTTCGCTTTAAGCGGAAACCCCGGGGCGGAAACCTCGGAGTTCCGTGTGTGATCGATCACAGCGCGCACTTTCCTGCCACCTACTCTGCGTGATCACCGACCCTCCGTAAAGCCGGGAAAAGTCCGGGTTTCCAGGGGGTGGGATCACGGGAAGTACACGGGGTGGCGCTCGGGCAGTGCGACATTCGGACCGTGTACGGTCCGATCGCCATCCAGGACGACCACTCCACGGAGTGCGTCTGAGGTGTCGATTGAGTAACAGACCTTGATGTGAGGCAAAATCTCCGCCTCAGGTCGGGCACAAGTCCGGCCTCTCACGCGTTACTGCGCTGGAGACACCGCAACCACCCAGAGGGGGAGAGCGACATGGCAACGGATTACGACACCCCACGTAAGACCGATGACGACCTCAACGAGGACAGCATCGAAGAACTCAAGGCGAGGCGGAACGACAAGTCGAACACGACCGTCGACGTCGACGAGTTCGAGCAGGCTGAAGGCCTGGAGCTGCCCGGCGCGGACCTTTCCAACGAGGAACTGTCCGTCCGTGTGCTGCCCCGGCAGGCCGACGAGTTCACCTGCATGAGCTGCTTCCTGGTCCACCACCGCAGTCAGCTGGCCCGCGAGAAGAACGGCCAGCCGATCTGCCGCGACTGCGACTAGGACGGGGTCGGCCGTGACTGGCGCGACACCGTTCAGGAAGCGGCCTTTCCGGCGCAAGAAGGCGTCGGAGGCACCACAGGAATCACACCCGGAAGGCACGGGCCCGCAGGACGCCGCACTGGCGCCCGGCGAGTCCGCGACTCTCCTGCCGTCCACCTCGTCCACCGGTTCCGAGGTTTCGGCCACCGGACGGGCGGGCGGCGATCGGAGTGACGCCGCCGGCGCACATGACGGCGGGCGGGGCCTTGTGGCCCGGCTCGGCGCATCGAAGGGGTCCGTGACCGGGACCCGGCGTCTGGCGGCCCTCAGACAGGGCGTACGCAAGAGCGGGGAGAGTGCCAGGGCGGGGATCGGCCACCTCGCCGACCGGATCATCGAGAACGCCCCGCGCGTTCCCGTGCGGGACCTGGCGACCCTGCGCCGGCAGTTCCCGGGGCTCACCCCGGACCAGCTGGCGGACAAACTGGTGGCGGGTGCCGCCAACGCCACGTCCACCGTGGGCGCGGGCATCGGAGCGGCCGCGATGCTGCCCGTGCCGCTCGCCATGCCGGCCGAGCTGGCCGCCGAGATCACCGGCGTCGCCGCGATCGAGCTCAAGCTCATCGCGGAGCTGCACGAGGTCTACGGACAGCGCCCGCCGGGCAATCTCAAGCAGCGCACCGTCGCCTATCTCGGCTCCTGGACCGAGGAGCGCGGTGTCGACATCACCAAGCCCACCACGCTGAACCTGGCGCTCGGCGGGCAGATGAAGCGCGAACTGCGCCAGCAGATCATGAAGCGCATGGTGCGCAACCTGCCGAACCTGATGCCGTTCATGGTCGGCGCCGCCGTGGGCGCGGTCATGAACCGCCGCGACACCAGAAAGCTCGCCGAGCACGTCTGCGAGGACCTGCGGCGCAGGCAGATTCCCTGGGACGCTCTGCCGGAGCTGCCCGCGCTGGACCACGCGAAGGAGCTCAGGGAACTGGAGGCAGGCGAGGACCCCGGAAAGCCGGCCGACTGACCCCGGCACGGGCCGGGGATCCGGCGCCGGGCCTGCAGGCGGTGGCATCGGCCCGCAGTCGGCGGTGTCCGCCCCGGGCCGGCCGCGTCAGCCCTCGGCGGGCTCGGCCGTCCTCGTCCGCGCCGCCGCCAGCGTGTCCGCCAGGGCCTGCGGATGGCGGGTCGAGAGGTACGCGTACGGCGTCGGGTCCGAGGGGTCCGTGACGCGGACCCGCAGCGCCGTCGGGATGTAGGCGCGCAGCAGCATGTAGGCGCGCGGGTCGGCCTTGTGGGTGCGCCAGGCGCGGGCCTCCTCGGCGTCCAGCACCTCGGCCTCGCCCAGCGCGGACACCGGAATCCGGGCGTCGCCCGCGATGAGCGAGCCGCCCACCACCCTGATCCGCGCCGAGCCGTACGTGCTCACGGCGACGGCCGACAGCGCGATCCCGCCGATCACCCCGCCCAGCATCGGCAGCAACCCCAGGGGCAGCAGGATCAGCCCGCACGCGATGCCCACCAGGACGGCGATGAACCACCAGGAACGGGGCGCGGTCAGGCGTTCTTCGTAGGACTGCATGCCGTCCAGCTTGGCACGGCGCGGCCCGCGCTCCGCGACGCGGGGCCGGACCTCCGGACGGACACCGGGGAACAGCCCCCGTACCCCGGCCGCGCGGGGCGGGGCCGTACTTCTGGGCGGACAACGGCGAACAGTCCCCGTACCCCGGCCGCACGGGCGGGCCGGCGGCCGGGGACCGACTGCCTTCCAGGAGCCAAACCGAAGTAAGGTCTGCGCCTGTGAGTACTGAGAACCTCCGGGAGTCGACCCCCGGACGCCCGGCCGGCTCCACGGCCCTGACGCCCCCGGCCGAGGCCATAACCCCCGTCCGGCATCCCGAAGCCCCTGCCCCGGGAGAGCTCCTCGGCGCGCACTACGAACACTGCTTCGGCTGCGGCGACGGACAGCCGCACGGGCTGCACCTGCAGGCCAGGGCAGGCGAGGGCGTGTGCGTGAGTGCCGAGTTCACCGTCCAGGCGGCCCACCAGGGAGCCCCCGGGCTCGCCCACGGCGGCGTACTGGCGACGGCTCTGGACGAGACGCTCGGCTCGCTGAACTGGCTGCTGCGGGTGATCGCGGTGACCGGAAGGCTGGAGACCGATTTCGTCCGCCCGGTGCCCGTCGGCACCGTGCTGCACCTCGACGCCGAGGTCACCGCGGTCCACGGGCGGAAGATCTACTCCACGGCGACCGGCCGGATCGGCGGCCCCGAGGGGCCCGTCGCGGTCCGCGCGGACGCCCTCTTCATCGAAGTCAAGGTCGACCACTTCATCGACAACGGCCGCCCGGAGGAGATCCGGGCCGCCATGGCCGACCCCGACCAGGCCAGGCGCGCCCGCGCCTTCGAGGTGAACCCATGAGCCGCAACCCCGTCGACGTACTCATCCGCCGGGTGGACCCCGGCGTACCGCTTCCGTCGTACGGCCACCCCGGTGACGCCGGGGCAGACCTGGTCACCACCGAGGCCTGTGAACTCGCTCCCGGCGAGCGGGCGGTGCTGCCCACCGGAGTCTCGATCGCGCTGCCCGACGGGTACGCCGCCTTCGTGCACCCGCGTTCCGGGCTCGCCGCCCGCTGCGGTCTGGCTCTCGTGAATGCCCCGGGGACGGTGGATGCCGGGTACCGTGGGGAGATCAAGGTGATCGTGGTCAATCTGGACCCGCGCGAGAGCGTGCGGTTCGAGCGGTTCGACCGGATTGCCCAACTGGTCGTCCAGCAGGTCGAGAAGGTGCGCTTCCACGAGGTCGCGGAACTTCCCGGCTCGGCGCGGGCCGAGGGGGGCTTCGGGTCCACCGGCGGCCACGCCGCGGTGGGCGGCCCCGCGGGTGCTCCGGGGGACGGCTCGGTGGACGGCCCGGATGACTCAACGGGTGGGAACTCATACGCTTCGGTCGTTACCGACCGGGAAGGACAGTGACGTGTTCGGACGTCGCAAGAAGAGCGAATCCGCCGAGGACGAGGCGGGCGTGACCGAGCAGGTCGCCGAGGACCGGTCCGACGGTGCCGAGGCCGCGGACGGCGAGCGCAGGGTGAACCTGCCGCCGGCGCCGCGCCCCGACGGCCCCTGGGACGTCTCCGAGGTCTCCGAGCCCGGCCAGGACCGGGTCGACCTGGGCGGCATCTTCGTGCCCGGGGTCGACGGCATGGAGCTGCGGGTGGAGGTCGCGGGCGACGCGATCGTCGCCGCCACGGTCGTCCTGCGGGACAGCGCCATCCAGTTGCAGGCCTTCGCGGCGCCGAAGAAGGAAGGCATCTGGGGCGAGGTCCGCGAGGAGATCGCCACCGGCATCACCGCGCAGGGAGGCGTCATCGACGAGGTCGAGGGGCCGCTGGGCTGGGAGCTGCGCGCCCAGGTCCCCGTACAGCTGCCCGACGGCAACAGCGGTGTGCAGATGGTGCGTTTCGTCGGTGTGGACGGGCCCCGCTGGTTCCTGCGCGGAGTGATCTCCGGTCAGGGCGCGGTGCAGCCGGAGGCCGCGGGCGTCCTGGAGCAGATCTTCCTGGACACCGTGGTCGTCCGGGGCGAGGGGCCGATGGCTCCGCGCGACCCGATCGTCCTGAAGCTTCCCGACGACGCGCAGATGGTCGCCGAGGGCGTCCAGCAGGAGGAGCAGGCGGAGTCCCGCTTCTCCGGCGGCATGGGGCAGCTGCAGCGCGGCCCCGAGATCACCGAGGTGCGCTGAGCGTCTTCGTGCAGGGCGCGTCCGGTTGACGCGCGACGCGTACGCGGCCGGTGGCCCGCATCCCCGAGGGGTGCGGGCCACTGGCCTTTCCGGTCCCCGGCTCCCTTGCCGCCCGCTACATCAGAATCGCGTCAAGGCCACCCCGCCGACCAGGACCATGTCGGATTTGTCGGCATCCCTGGACGTAGGGTCGGCAGCAGCGCACACAGGCTGCCTGTGTCCACGTGAAAGACAATGAGGCCATGGGACGCGGGACACGAGGAAAACTCCGGATCTACCTCGGCGCGGCACCGGGAGTGGGCAAGACGTACGCCATGCTCTCCGAGGCCCACCGCCGGGTGGAGCGCGGTACCGACTGCGTGGTCGCCTTCGTCGAGCACCACGGCCGCCCGCGCACCGAGGTCATGCTGCACGGCCTCGAAGAGGTGCCCCGCCGCGAGATCGCCTACCGCGGCACCACCTTCACCGAGATGGACGTGGACGCCGTCCTGGCCCGCGATCCCGCCGTCGCGCTCGTCGACGAACTGCCGCACACCAACGTCCCCGGTTCCCGCAACGCCAAGCGCTGGCAGGACGTCGAAGTACTCCTCCAGGCCGGCATCGACGTCATATCGACGGTCAACATCCAGCACCTGGAGTCGCTGGGCGACGTGGTCGAGTCGATAACCGGCGTGCGCCAGCGCGAGACCGTCCCCGACGAGGTGGTCCGCCGCGCCGATCAGATAGAGCTGGTCGACATGTCGCCCCAGGCGCTGCGCCGCCGGATGGCGCACGGCAACATCTACCGGCACGACAAGATCGACGCGTCCCTCTCGAACTACTTCCGCCCCGGCAACCTCACCGCCCTGCGCGAGCTGGCCCTGCTGTGGGTCGCCGACCGGGTCGACGAATACCTCCAGCAGTACCGGGGCGAGCACAACATCCGCTCCACCTGGCAGGCCCGCGAGCGGATCGCCGTCGGCCTCACCGGCGGGCCCGAGGGCCGCACCCTCATCCGCCGGGCCTCGCGGATGGCCGCCAAGGGCTCAGGCAGCGAGATCCTCGCCGTGTACGTCGCCCGCAGCGACGGCCTGACCTCCGCGTCCCCCAAGGAGCTCGCCGTCCAGCGCACCCTCGTCGAGGACCTGGGCGGCACCTTCCACCACGTCATAGGCGACGACGTACCGAGTTCCCTGCTGGAGTTCGCCCGCGGGGTCAACGCCACCCAGATCGTGCTCGGCTCCAGCCGCCGCAAGACCTGGCAGTACGTCTTCGGCCCCGGTGTCGGCCAGACCGTCGCCCGCGACTCGGGACCCGACCTCGACGTCCACATCGTCACCCACGACGAGGTCGCCAAGGGCCGCGGCCTCCCGGTCGCCCGGGGCGCCAGACTGGGCGCCTCCCGGATCCTGGCGGGCTGGCTGGTCGGCGTCCTCGGCCCGGTCCTGCTGACCTTCCTGCTGCTCAGCATCTACAACGTCCCCGGCCTCGCCAACGACGTCCTGCTCTACCTCTTCCTGACGGTGCTCGCCGCCCTGCTCGGCGGCCTGTGGCCGGCCCTGGCCGCCGCCGCCTCGGGCTCGCTACTGCTCAACTTCTACTTCACCCCGCCCACCCGCACCCTCACGATCGACGATCCCAAGAACATCGTCGCCATCGTGATCTTCTTCGCGGTCGGCGTCTCCGTCGCCTCCGTCGTCGACCTGGCCGCCCGCCGCACCCACCAGGCGGCCAGGCTGCGCGCCGAGTCCGAGATCCTGTCCTTCCTCGCGGGCAGCGTGCTGCGCGGCGAGACCAGCCTGGACGCCCTGCTGGAGCGGGTCAGGGAGACCTTCTCCATGGAGTCCGTGGCCCTCCTGGAGCGGGCCGGCGACGTCGCCCCCTGGACCTGCGCGGGCAGCGTCGGCCCCCGGCCCGCCGAGCGCCCCGAGGACGCCGAGGTCGACATGCCGGTCGGCGACCACATGGCGCTCGCCCTCTCCGGCCGGGTGCTGCCCGCCGAGGACCGCCGGGTGCTCGCCGCCTTCGCCGCCCAGGCCGCCGTCGTACTGGACCGCCAGCGCCTGGTCGGACAGGCCGAGGAGGCCCGCAGGCTGGCCGAGGGCAACAAGATCCGCACCTCCCTGCTCGCCGCCGTCAGCCACGACCTGCGCACCCCCCTCGCCTCCATCAAGGCCGCCGTGACCTCCCTGCGGTCCGACGACGTGTCCTGGTCAGCGGAGGACGAGGCGGAGCTGCTGGCAGGCATCGAGGAGGGCGCCGACCGGCTCGACCACCTCGTCGGCAACCTGCTCGACATGTCCCGCCTCCAGACCGGCACCGTCACCCCGCTGATCCGCGAGACCGACCTCGACGAGGTCATCCCGATGGCACTGGTCGGCGTCCCCGACGACAGCGTGCACCTGGACATCCCGGAGACCCTGCCGATGGTCGCGGTCGACCGCGGCCTGCTGGAGCGCGCCGCCGCCAACCTCGTCGAGAACGCCGTCAAGTACAGCCCCGGAAACGCCCCGGTCACGGTGTCCGCGAGCGCGCTCGGCGACCGCGTGGAAGTCCGGATCACCGACCGCGGCCCCGGCGTCCCCGACGACAGCAAGGAACGCATCTTCGAACCGTTCCAGCGGTACGGGGACGCCCCCCGCGGCGCCGGGGTCGGCCTCGGTCTCGCGGTCGCCCGCGGATTCGTCGAGTCGATGGGCGGCACGCTCAGCGCCGAGGACACCCCCGGCGGCGGCATGACCATGGTCGTCACCCTCAAGGTGGCACCGGGACAGGCCCCGGTGCACCCCGCATTCCCGGCCCAGGTGCTCTCATGAGCCCGCGGCCCCCTACGACAGCTCCGACAGCAGTGAGGAAGGTCCCCATGACCCGGGTGCTCGTGGTCGACGACGAGCCGCAGATCGTGCGCGCCCTCGTGATCAACCTGAAGGCGCGCAAGTACGAGGTGGACGCGGCGGCCGACGGGGCCTCCGCCCTGCAGCTGGCCGCCGCCCGCCACCCCGACGTGGTGGTGCTCGACCTCGGGCTGCCCGACATGGACGGCGTCGACGTCATCAAGGGGCTGCGCGGCTGGACCCGCGTACCGATCCTGGTGCTGTCCGCCCGGCACACCTCCGACGAGAAGGTCGAGGCGCTGGACGCGGGCGCCGACGACTACGTCACCAAGCCGTTCGGCATGGACGAGCTCCTCGCCCGGCTGCGCGCCGCGGTCCGCAGGGCCGAGCCCGTCGGCGGGGCCGAGGAGGGCGACGTAATCGTGGAGACCGAGGGCTTCGCCGTCGACCTCGCCGCGAAGAAGGTGCACCGGGAGGGCCGCGACGTACGGCTCACCCCGACCGAGTGGCACCTGCTGGAGGTGCTGGTCCGCAACACCGGCCGCCTGGTCAGCCAGAAGCAGCTGCTCCAGGAGGTGTGGGGCCCCTCGTACGGCACCGAGACCAACTATCTGCGGGTCTACATGGCACAGCTCCGCCGCAAGCTGGAGACCGACCCGGCCCACCCCAGGCACTTCATCACGGAGCCGGGGATGGGGTACCGCTTCGAGCGGTAGGGGCCGGGCCGGGGGCGTGGCCGGGGGTCCGGGGGTTGCCCCGGGGGGTGCGGCATCACGGAGCCGGGGATGGGGTACCGCTTCGAGCGGTGAGTACTCGGCCGTGGGAGGCGAGCAGGGACGGTGACCGGCCGCAGGCGGCCGACGGGCAGGTCGTGACTACGGCGGGTGACCCCGCGGGTCCATACCCCGGTACGCTTCCGGTATGAGTGCCGTACCACGACCCGACAAGCCGACCGGGCGGTTCCGCCGGATGCTCGACCGCCTGTCCAGCTCGCAGGAGGACCTGCACTCCGCCGAGCTCCAGGAGGACACCCAGTCCACCGGCTGCACCCCCATATCTGCCTGCAACGACCGGCAGATCGTCAAGGTGACTGGTACGTTGCGCACGGTCACGCTGCGCCCGCGCGCCGGAGTGCCCGCCCTGGAGGCCGAGCTGTTCGACGGCACGGCGCCCCTGGACGTCGTCTGGCTGGGCCGCCGCTCCATCGTGGGCATCGAGCCGGGCCGCAAACTCATCGCGAGCGGCCGGATCTCCATGAGCCACGGCCGCCGCGTGCTCTTCAACCCCAAATACGAACTCCGACCGCTCGGACAGGAGTAGCCGGTGACGTCTTTCGACAAGCCGACCGCGTCCCCCCACCAGGACGACGCTGCCGCAGGGCCCCATGAGTCGGCCGAGGCCGCCGCCCAGGGGCCGGACTCCCCGCGCCCCTACGTCGTACCCGCGGACGCGCCGCCGCAGGACCCCGCCGCGAAGGCCGTCACCGAAGCGGCACTCTTCGACGCGTTCGGCGGCGTGCGCGGCATGGTGGAGACCGTGCTGCCGGGCCTGCTCTTCGTGACCATCTTCACGATCAACAAGGACCTGCACATCTCGGCGATCGCGGCCCTCGGGGTCTCGCTGCTGCTGGTCCTCGTCCGGCTGATCCGCAAGGACACCATGAAGCACGCCTTCAGCGGCGTCTTCGGAGTGGCCTTCGGCGTGGTCTTCGCGATGATGACCGGCAACGCCAAGGACTTCATGCTGCCGGGCATGCTCTACACCCTCGGCCTCTCCCTCGCGTACCTGATCAGCGCGGCCGCCGGAGTGCCGCTGATCGGACTGATCCTGGGCCCGGTGTTCAAGGAGAACCTCTCCTGGCGCACCCGTAACCCCGGACGCAAGAAGGCGTACACGAAGGCCAGCTATGCCTGGGGCCTGATCCTGTTCACCAAGTGCGCGATCCTCTTCCCGCTGTACTGGTGGGCGGACACCACCAAGTTCGGCTGGGTGGTCGTGGCGCTCAAGATCCCGCCGTTCCTGCTCGCGGTCTGGCTGACCTGGGTCTTCCTCGCCAAGGCACCCGCCCCCATCGACGTCTTCGCGGAGATGGAGGCCGAGGAGAAGGCCGAGCAGGAGCGCAAGGCCGCTGCGTCGGCCCGGCGCAACGAGGCCTGATTCCGGCCGCAGGTACGCAAGGAGGGCCCCGCACCGTCATTCGGTGCGGGGCCCTCCTTGCGTATCGGACCGGACGGCCCTCCTTGCGTATCGGACCGGACGGCCCTCCTGCGTACCGGACCGGGCCGGCCTCGTCCGGCCGGGCCTCGGGGGAAGCCTTTCGGACCACCCCCCGCCCGCCCCGCCGGACTCAGCTCTTCGGCGCGCCCTCGCTGCGTACCGACAACAGGTCCTCCAGCTGCTCCTCGCGTGCCTGCGCCGCCACGAACAGCAGCTCGTCGCCCGGCTCCAGGGTCTCCTCCGGAGTCGGTGTCAGCACCCGGGTGCCGCGGATGATGGTGACCAGCGAGGTGTCCACCGGCCAGTCCACGTCGCCGACCTGGATGCCCGCCAGCGCGGACTCGGGCGGCAGCGTCAGCTCGACCAGGTTGGCGTCGCCGTGGCTGAAGCGCAGCAGCCGTACGAGATCGCCGACGCTCACCGCCTCCTCGACCAGCGCCGACATCAGGCGCGGCGTGGACACCGCGACATCGACGCCCCACGACTCGTTGAACAGCCACTCGTTCTTCGGGTTGTTGACCCGGGCCACCACCCTCGGCACCCCGTACTCGGTCTTGGCGAGGAGCGAGACGACCAGGTTGACCTTGTCGTCACCGGTCGCCGCGATCACGACGTTGCAGCGCTGCAGCGCCGCCTCGTCCAGCGAGGTGATCTCACAGGCGTCGGCCAGCAGCCACTCCGCCGTCGGCACCCGCTCCACCGAGATGGCGGTCGGCGCCTTGTCGATCAGGAGCACCTCGTGCCCGTTCTCCAGCAGCTCGCCCGCGATGGAACGCCCCACCGCACCGGCTCCGGCAATCGCGACCCTCATCACTGACCTTCCTCGGGACCCAGCGAACAGGCCGCCTCGACCTTCGCGATCTCGTGCGTGTGCATCATCACGTGGACGAGGTCGCCCTCTTGCAGCACCGTCTGCGAGGACGGCAGGACCGCCTCGCCCAGCCGGGTGAGAAACGCGACGCGCACGCCCGTCTCCTCCTGCAGCTTGCTGATCTTGTGACCGATCCAGGACGGCGCGATGTGCACTTCGGCGAGCTGCACACCCCCGCTCGGGTCGCGCCACAGCGGCTCCGCGCCCGAAGGCAGCAGCCGGCGCAGCATCTGGTCGGCGGTCCAGCGGACCGTGGCGACCGTGGGAATGCCCAGGCGCTGGTACACCTCGGCGCGGCGCGGGTCGTAGATACGGGCAGCGACGTGCTCGATGCCGAACATCTCGCGGGCCACCCGGGCCGCGATGATGTTCGAGTTGTCCCCGCTGCTGACGGCGGCGAACGCCCCGGCCTCCTCGATGCCCGCCTCGCGGAGGGTGTCCTGATCGAAACCGACCCCGGTGACCCTGCGGCCACCGAACCCGGATCCCAGTCGGCGGAAGGCCGTGGGGTCCTGGTCGACCACTGCGACCGTGTGCCCCTGCTGCTCCAGAGTCTGCGCGAGAGCGGCTCCCACTCGCCCGCAGCCCATGATGACGACGTGCACGTCCGTCCTTCCGGCCGTTAAGAGTCCATCAATAGTTTTCGCCGACTTCGAGTCGGACTCACAAGAGTCTCAGACCGCCGCCAAAGCTACACACGCGCGGTGTCCCCCGGGGACCCCCGGTCAGCGACCTTCCCGACCGACCGGACCGCGCCCCGCCGGGTCCCTGATGATTCCGCGTCGCCCCTGGGGTGGTGGACGGGCCATGCCCGTTCGACCCCTTACGATCCTCTGCGTGTCCAAACTGACCGACGTGCCCAAACGGATCCTGATCGGCCGGGCCCTGCGCAGCGACAAGCTGGGAGAAACGCTCCTCCCCAAGCGCATCGCACTTCCCGTCTTCGCCTCCGACCCGCTCTCCTCCGTCGCCTACGCGCCCGGAGAAGTCCTGCTCGTACTCTCCATCGCGGGCGTCTCGGCGTACCACTTCAGCCCGTGGATCGCACTCGCGGTCGTCGTCCTGATGTTCACCGTGGTGGCCTCCTACCGACAGAACGTGCACGCCTACCCGAGCGGCGGCGGCGACTACGAGGTCGCCAACACCAACCTCGGCCCGAAGGCCGGACTCACCGTCGCCAGCGCCCTGCTGGTCGACTACGTCCTGACGGTCGCCGTGTCGATCTCCTCCGGCATCGAGAACCTCGGCTCGGCCGTCCCCTTCGTCGTCGAGCACAAGGTGCTCTGCGCGGTAGGCGTCATCGTGCTGCTCACCCTGCTCAACCTGCGCGGCATGAAGGAGTCCGGGAAGCTCTTCGCCATCCCCACCTACGTCTTCGTCGCCGGCGTCTTCATCATGCTGGCCTGGGGCACCTACCGGGCGCTGACCGGCGACAGCATGAGCGCGCCCACCGCCGACCTGGAGATCAAACCCGAACATCCGGGACTGGCCGGATTTGCCCTGGTCTTCCTGCTTCTGCGCGCCTTCTCCTCCGGCTGTGCCGCCCTCACCGGCGTCGAGGCGATCTCCAACGGCGTACCCGCCTTCCGCAAGCCGAAGTCCAAGAACGCCGCCTCGACGCTGGCCATGATGGGCACGCTGGCCGTCGTCATGTTCTGCGGCATCATCGCGCTCGCCATGGAAACCGGCGTCAAGATGGCCGAGAAGCCGGCCGTCGACCTGATCCGCGACGGTGTCCCGGTCGGCGACGGCTACGTCCAGAACCCGGTGATCTCCCAGGTCGCCGCCGCGGTCTTCGGCCAGGGCACCTTCTTCTTCATCCTGCTCGCCGCCGCGACCGCCCTGGTGCTCTTCCTGGCCGCCAACACCGCGTACAACGGCTTCCCGCTCCTCGGCTCGATCCTCGCCCAGGACCGGTACCTGCCCCGCCAACTGCACACCCGCGGCGACCGCCTCGCCTTCTCCAACGGCATCGTGCTCCTGGCCGGCGCCGCCGTCCTGCTGGTCGTGATCTACGGCGCCGACTCCACCAAGCTCATCCAGCTCTACATCGTCGGAGTCTTCGTCTCCTTCACTCTGAGCCAGATCGGCATGGTCCGGCACTGGAACCGCCATCTGAAGACCACCAAGGACCAGGCCAAGCGCCGCCGCATGATCCGCTCGCGCGCGATCAACACCTTCGGCGCCTTCTTCACGGGCCTCGTCCTGGTCGTCGTGCTCGCCACCAAGTTCACCCACGGCGCGTGGGTCGCCCTGCTCGGCATGGTGATCTTCTACGGCACGATGTCCGCGATCCGGAAGCACTACGACCGGGTCGCCGACGAGATCGCCGCCGCCGACGGCCCCTCCGACGACAGCCTGCGTCCCTCCCGGGTGCACTCCATCGTCCTCGTCTCCAAGGTCCACAAGCCGACGCTGCGCGCCCTCGCGTACGCCAAGCTGATGCGCTCCGACCGCCTCGAAGCGCTCTCCATCAGCGTCGACCCGGCCGAGACCAAGGCCCTGCGCGACGAGTGGGAGCGCCGGGGCATCAACGTGCCGCTCAAGGTCCTCGACTCCCCGTACCGCGAGATCACCCGCCCGATCGTCGAGTACGTGAAGGGCCTGCGCCGCGAAAGCCCGCGCGACGTGGTCTCCGTCTACATCCCGGAGTACGTGGTCGGCCACTGGTACGAGCACCTGCTGCACAACCAGTCCGCCCTGCGCCTCAAGGGCCGGCTGCTCTTCACGCCGGGCGTCATGGTCACCTCCGTCCCCTACCAGCTCGAATCCTCCGAGGCGGCCAAGAAGCGCGCCAAGCGGCGCGCGGACTGGAACGCCCCGGGCGCGGTGCGCAGGGGCCCGGTGGACCGGCGCCCCAAGGAGACCTCGAAGAGCTGACCCGGCTACGGCGCGGGCCGGGACTCGCCCTGCCCGGCGGGCGAGGGCCTCCTCGGCCGCGCCGACAGTCAGCAGGTCAGGGTTGCCTTGGTAGGACGGCCGGACGACACCCACGTAGACTGGTGGGCTGTTGTCCGGCCGTTTCCCTTTGATCCCCTGGAGCCACCCCACCATGCAGTCCGAATCCCAGGCATCGAAGGAAGCGGCCGCCCCGCAGGAGCCGAAGGCCGCTGTGGCCGGTACGGAGCCCAAGGCGTCTCCGGCCGGCACGGAGCCCAAGACCTCCCTCGTCGGTACGGAGTACGAGGTCGAGGTCGGCCCCGTCGCGCACGGCGGCCACTGCATCGCCCGCACCTCCGAGGGTCAGGTCCTCTTCGTCCGCCACACCCTCCCCGGCGAGCGGATCATCGCCCGCGTCACCGACGGCGACGAGGGCGCGCGCTTCCTGCGCGCCGACGCGGTGACGATCCTGGAAGCCTCCAAGGACCGGATCGAATCCCCCTGCCCGTTCTCCGGCCCCGGCAAGTGCGGCGGCTGCGACTGGCAGCACGCCAAGCCCGGCGCCCAGCGCCGGCTCAAGGGCGAAGTCGTCGCCGAACAGCTGCTGCGCCTCGCCGGCCTCACCCCCGAGGACGCGGGGTGGGACGGCACGGTCATGCCCGCCGAGGGCGACAAGCTGCCGGCCGGCCAGGTCCCGCAGTGGCGCACCCGCGTCCAGTACGCCATCGACGCCGAAGGCAAGGCGGGCCTGCGCAAGCACCGCTCGCACGACGTCCAGCCCATCGACCACTGCATGATCGCCTCGGAGGGCGTCTCCGAGCTCGGCATCGAGAAGCGCGAGTGGCCGCAGATGGCCTCCGTCGAGGCCATCGCCGCCACCGGCTCGGGCGACCGCCAGGTCATCCTCACCCCCGCCCCCGGCGGGCGCCTCCCCCTGGTCGAGCTCGACAAGCCGGTCTCCGTGCTCCGCGTCCACGAGAAGGACGGCGGCGTCCACAAGGTCCACGGCCGCGCCTTCGTCCGCGAGCGGGCGGACGGCCGCACCTACCGCGTCGGCATGGGCGGCTTCTGGCAGATCCACCCGCAGGCCGCCGACACCCTGATGCGCGCGGTCATGCAGGGCCTCATGCCCCGCAAGGGCGAGACCGCCCTCGACCTCTACTGCGGCGTCGGCCTCTTCGCCGGCTCGGTCGCGGAGCGCGTCGGCGAACGCGGCGCCGTCCTCGGCATCGAATCCGGCAAGCGCGCCGTCGAGGACGCCCGCCACAACCTCGCCTCGATGGAGAACGTCCGCATCGAACAGGGCAAGGTCGACCAGGTCCTCCCGCGCACCGGCATCACCGAAACGGACCTGATCGTCCTCGACCCGCCCCGCGCCGGCGCCGGCAAGCAGACGGTCAAGCACCTCTCCACCCTCGGCGCCCGCCGCATCGCCTACGTCGCCTGCGACCCGGCCGCCCTGGCCCGCGACCTGGCGTACTTCGCGGAGGGCGGCTACAAGGTCCGGACGCTGCGGGTTTTCGACCTTTTCCCGATGACGCATCACGTGGAGTGTGTGGCGATTCTGGAGCCGGTGAAAAAGGACGACTGAGGTGGACTCGTAGTCAAGAAGCAGCTGCTCGACCTGATTCCTTCCGGGGAACGGATCGGGCGGACGCGCCCCTCGCTCGCACTGACTACACGCGCGCGGGTACCTGCACGCCGGACGCCGGTTGCACGAGCGAGCGCAGTTTGTCGCGCGTCTCCTGGTCCGTCGAGAAGATGACCGTGCCGACCATGCCCCGGGTCAGCAACACCTTGTAGGTGTTGCGGATCAGACGGTTGATCTCGTCGTCCGGCGTCGCCTTCGTGAAGATCGGGTCCTTGGACGCCGAGCGGTCGACGACCCAGTGGTCGGTCCGCCACACCAGGTCGGGACCGATGATGACGCCCGACCAGTCGTACTCGAAGCCCTGTGCTGTGTAGACGCAGCCGACCTGCCCGAATCCGGCGGGGTCGTTGGCCCACAACGGGGCGGGCGGCGCGCCGAGGACGGCCCGGTCGCCGAATACGTTCCAAGGCTTCGCCCACTCGCCGATGACGACGTCGGTGGGCAACTCCGTGGTGCCCGGAGGGATTTCACGGGTCCACTTCCAGCAGTACCCGGCCGAGATCCGTGCGCCGTACCCTTCCGCCCGCCGTGCGACGAGGAAGTCCTCCAGCTCCTGCGGGCTCTCGGCGGTCCGCAGTCGCAGCTTGCCGTCCGGCTCCCATGCGTGGGGTGTGCCGCCGTCGAGCCCGAGCAGGTCCACGACCCACTTCTCGTACGCGTCACTGCCCCCGCACCGGAACTGCCCGTCCAGCTCCACGACGGTGCACTCAAGGCCCTGTGCGGTCGCGGCCCGCTGGATCTCCTCCTTCGTGCCCATCTCGCCGGGCCGTACGACCTGGTGCTGGTCGAGCAGGAACACCGGCACCCGGGCGGCGTCGATCAGTTCGTCCACCTGCGGCCGGCCGGTGCGGTTCTCCGCCTTGGTGTACCGGTTCGCGGACGTCTTGCGCAGCCGGTGGGCCTCGTCACAGAGCAGTACGTCGATGTCGTTCGGTTCGGCGGCCGTAAAGCTGTTGAAGTACATGAACAGCTTCTGCACGACAGGCTTCCGCGCCCCGGCGATCTTGCGCATGGTCTTGGTGAACGACGCCGATCCGGTGGCGTGCAGTGCCGTCACCCCCTGCCGGTACAGCTCGCCCAGCAACGACAGCGCGACGACGCTCTTACCGGAGCCGGGACCGCCGGTCACGACCACGACCTGCTTGTGATTGGAGCGCTTCGCCTTACGGACGGCGGACATGACCTGCTCGTAGGCGACTCGCTGCTCGGCGATGAGGACGAACTGCTCGCGGTCGCGGATCTCGGCCGCCGCGAGAGCCATAAGCTGCTTCGACGGGCGGATCCTCCCCGCGAGCAGGGCGTCGGCGGCCTGGGCGCCGGGCTTCGCGGCGAGACGCGAGCGAAGGAAGTCCATGAACGCACCGCGCTGCTCACCGGTGTACATGCGGCCGTGCTGGTCCTCCTTGACGTCGCGCAGGCCCGCGATGCGGTGCTCGGTCGCGTTGTGCAGGAAGGCCACCCCGGCGAGAGCCTCGGGCATGCGCTCCAGTGCGCCGTTGAACGACAGCAGGTACTCGCAGTAGCCCCGGACCTGCTCGATGGGGTTGAGGACGGCGTCCCGGTACGCGTCGATCCGACACAGCAGCGGCTCGTCCTCCTGCGGGTAGGCCTCGCCCCACTGCTTCAACTCCACGACGACGTACGACGGGTCGCCCGTGACCGGGTGCACACCGGCGAGTACGGCGTCCGCGCGCTTGCTGGTGAGGGGCAGGCTGTACTCGATCAGCACCTCGACGTCGTCGAGCCCGGCCTCAGAGAGCGCGTTGACGAGAGCGGGGAGACTGCGTTCCCAGGACCTGACTTCCGACTGCCCGGCGCTCCGGCCGTGCAGATGACGGAAGTTCTCGGTCAGGTGCAGCGCCAGCGACCCTTCCAGGATGCGGGCGGCCACGGACGACGCGGACTCACGGAACAGCAAGGGAATGCCCCCAGGCAGCACGAAGAAGACTCGTGCGGGTGGGGGCATGTCCTCCGGTGCCCGCCGCGCGCTCACGCGAGGCGGATCAGGAAGCCCGTCGGGCCGCTGATGAGATGGTTGTGGTCATCCTAGGGGAGGGTGTTGATCAAGGGGCAGGGGATTGATGGAGCCTCGTAGGTCCGGCGACGGCGGAGTCGGTGATGCGTGGTCGTGCTGCCCGTCATCTCGGCTGTCTGCTGCGGGCGTTCGCCACGGCAACGAGAGCGCTGAGCAGTTCAGACTGGTTAAGGGTCCGGAGTTGACTCGGGTCGGCGTCCCACTCCCGGCCGCCGGCGAGCGGGCGTAGCTGGATGTACGGGCCGACGTGTCCCATGACCCGCCCCACCCGGTCGAGGGAGGCGTGGTGCACGACGTCACCCACGGCGGGCAGCGCGTCAGCGCCCTCGGTCACCCGGCGATTCCCCTGCTGATCACGTCCGCGAGCAGGTGAGCCACGGGAGCCGAGCAGACGCCCAGGTGGACGAGGGCGTACGGGATGTCACCGCTGTCGTTCCCGTCGTGGTCGTCCTTCTGGTTGCCCAGGGAGTAGGTGCGGATGTCCATCGCGGGGAGTTGGACTCCGGCCCGAGTGAGGGCGGCGGCAAGTGCGTCCCGGGCGTGGAGGGCTTCTTGGATCTTGGGGTTGCGGGGAGTGCGGCGGGGGAGGGGGGTGCGCGGTGCAGAAGTCATGTTCGTCCTCGTCGGGGTGCGGTTGTGGGGGAGTCCTGCTGTTTCCAGGTCCCGGCTGCGCTGGCTGAACTACGCTGCGTAGTCCGGTTGTTACCTCGTGACGAGTACGAGAGTGCGGCCGGATGCGAGGGACCGGGGTGTGGGCGGGACTCTGCTTCCCGGCCACGCGAAGGTCGTTCCACGCGTTCCACAGCGGTCACGCGTACATTCCGGAGGGAGCGGTATGTCGCAGCGACGCGTCATCACGGGCCGCAGCCAGGAACCCCGTCAGCGGTTCGCCGAGGAATTGCGGACGTTGCGGACCGCGAGCGGAATAAGTCTGCGGGCGCTCGGGGAAAGGCTCGGCTGGGACTGGTCGCTGTTCGGCAAGATGGAGAAGGGCGAGACACTCGGCAGTCCGGAGGTCGTCCAGGCGCTGGACACGCATTACGGGACGCCAGGGTTGTTGCTGGCGCTGTGGGAGTTGGCGGCCGGCGACCATACGCAGTTCCGTGAGCGCTACCGGCGGTACATGGCGCTGGAGGCCGAGGCGGTGAGCCTGTGGCACTTCGCGGTGAGCGTGCTGCCGGGGCTGTTGCAGACACCGGGGTACGCGCGGGAGGTGCTGGCGGCAGGCGGGCTCAAGGGAAAGGAGCTCGAGCAGCAGGTGGAGGCGCGGATGGGGCGACGGGAGTTGCTGGAGGGGGAGGATGCGCCGCCGTTCCGGACGATTCTGTCGGAGGCGGTGCTGCGAGCGCCGTTGCGGGATTCCGGCGAGTGGCGCGGGCAGTTGCAGTACGTGGCGGAACTGTCAGAGCGGCCGAATGTGACGATGCAGGTACTGCCGTTGGCCGTCGGGCTGCATGGCCTGATGAACGCCACCGTGATGTTCCTGCGGGTCGCCGACGGACGTACGGTTGCTTACACGGAGAACGGCTACAGAGGCGATCTCATCGAGGAGAACCCTCCGGTTGAGCGCTTGCAACGTGCGTACGATGCGATGCGCGACCTGGCGTTGTCCCCAGCTGAGTCGCGGAAGTTCGTCTTGGCCATGTTGGAGGAAGTGCTGTGCGACCCATCGACCTGAGTGCCGCAGCTTGGCGCAAGAGCAGCTACAGCAATCAGGACGGAGGCGAGTGCCTTGAGGTTTCTGACGGCTTTGCTGCCGTGATCCCAGTGCGGGACAGCAAGCTTCCGCATGGACCGGTGCTCGTGTTCCCGGCGACGCGCTGGGCCACTTTCATCTCGGCCGTCACCGCTGGACAGTTGGGGGACTGACCAGGCAAGGCAGCGGCCCCGAGACCTTTTCGGATCGCGGGGCCGTCGCCCGTTGCTCGAAGGGCTACCTCTTTGGGGTACGGCGTCCTCTGGTCGCGGCGGCCGGTCGCCGCGCACGCAGGACATCGTCGGTGAGACCGTGCTTGCGCTGCTCCATCTGCCGGTCGCCCTCGAGGAACTTGGAGGGGGCCGGGGGAAGAGTTCCACGGCGTCTTTACCCGCCAGGACGGCAACCTTTCCCCGCCCAGCGGCAACTGTCGAACGCCCCGCTCCTCGCGGGTGCCCCCGCGTTCGTACAGATGGGAAACACACGCATGACGAAGTCGCACGGCCACGGCAAGGCGCGGCACCGGAAGAGGAAGACGGTCCTGCTGGTGGGGGGTCCGCTGGCGTTGGCCGCGGCGGGGGCCATGGCCTATGGCACCGCCTTCGGGGTGTTCGGCGAGGATGCTCAGCCGAAGGCCGCGGCCGCCGCCGCACCGGGGTGGGCCGATGACACCGCCGACGGGTTCGCCTCGGTCCACGCGCTGGGGCAGAAGGGGACGTACGGCGGCAGGGGCGGGAAGACCGTCACCGTGCGGACCCTGGCCGACCTGGAGAAGTACGCGACCGCCCGGGAGCCGTACGTCATCGTGGTGGCCGCCGCGATCCCGGTGAACCCCAAGGGCAAGGAGATCAAGGTCGCCTCCGACAAGACGATCGTCGGCGCGGGCACCTCGGGGCACATCGTCGGCGGCGGGTTCTTCCTCGGCCAGGGCGTGCACAACGTGATCATCCGGAACCTGACGATCCGTGACTCGCACCACGGCATCTGGAACGACAAGGAGCACGACTGGGACGCCATCCAGATGGACGGCGCGCACCACGTGTGGATCGACCACAACGACCTGCGGCACATGGCCGACGGGCTGATAGACAGCCGCAAGGACACCACCTACGTGACGGTGTCCTGGAACCGGCTGAGCAACAACAACAAGACCTTCGGCATCGGCTGGACCAGCAACGCGACCGCCGACCTGACGATCCACCACAACTGGTTCCGGGAGACCGGGCAGCGCAACCCCTCCACGGACAACGTCGCCCACGCCCACCTCTACAACAACTACCTCCAGGACGACCCGGGCACCGCCGTCACCTCGTCGTACGGCAACTACGCGCGCGGCAGGACCAGGATGGTCCTGGAGAACAGCTACTTCCAGGGCGTGAACAACCCCGTCATCAAGGACGGCACGGCCGGTCTCGTCCAGCGCGGCAACGTCTTCTCCGGGACCAGCGGCCGCAACGAGAGCGGAGGCACGGCGTTCGACCCGGCGAAGTACTACCGGTACTCCCTCGACAAGGCGGTGAACGTCCCCGCGCTCCTCAAGGGCGGTGCGGGCCCCCGGAGTTCGATCGGTGCGCCGGTGAGCGCCGGGACCCTGGCCGGCGCCGCACCGGGCAGCCCGACCGTGGCCAAGGACGGCAGCGGCCGGTACAGGAGCGTGCAGCAGGCCGTCGACGCCGTCCCGGCGGGCAACACCTCGCGCGTCGTGATCCGGATCGCCCCCGGCACCTACCGCGAGACGGTCAAGGTCCCGGCGAACAAGCCGCACGTCACCTTCGAGGGCACCGGCCGCAGCCGCAAGGACACTGTCATCGTGGAGGGCCACGCCTCGGGGATGACCAAGCCCGACGGATCGGGCACGTACGGCACCGGCGGCAGCGCGACCGTCGCCGTGGAGGCCGACGACTTCCAGGCCCGCAACCTGACCATCTCCAACGACTTCGACGAGGCGAAGCACCAGCAGCTGAACGGTCAGCAGGCGGTGGCACTGCGCACCGCGGCCGACCGCGTCCGCCTGGACGCCCTCATCATCAGCGGCGACCAGGACACCCTCCTTCTCGACACGGCGGGCAAGGAGAGGACGGGGCGGGTCTACCTGACCAACTCCTACGTCATCGGCAACACCGACTTCGTCTTCGGCCGTGCCACCGCGGTCATCGACAGGTCCGTCCTCACCCTGAAGAAGCGCTGGAACGGCACCTCGGCCGGATACGTCACCGCGCCCAGCACCCCCGCCGGCCGCAAGGGGTTCCTCATCACCCGCACCACCGTCGACGGCGACGTGGCCGCCCGGAGCTTCCACCTCGGCCGTCCCTGGCACGCCGGCGGCGACGCGAGCCTGGACCCGCAGACCACTGTCCGCGACAGCACCCTCGGCGCGGCCGTCAAGGCCGCTCCCTGGACCGACATGGGCGGCTTCTCCTGGAAGAACGACCGCTTCGCCGAGTACCGGAACGGCGGTCCGGGCGCGGGCGCGGCCGGCGGTGACCGCCCGCACCTGACGGACGCCCAGGCCGCCGCCCAGGAGACGGCGGACTGGTTCGGCGACTGGAAGCCCACCACCGTCTGAGCCTTCGTGGGGGCGTTCCCCCGGGGGACGCCCCCATGCCCGGGGGCGAGCAGCGGTTTTTCGTGGGCTCGCAAATCAATATCTGTGACCGTGAGGGGAGAGTTTAGTGAACGGGGTGGTGAGAGTTTTTACCGCGATGAGCGAAGTGGAAATGGGCACTCCGCACACCCCTTAGTGGCGTGCTACTGTCGATCTCAGTTGCAGTTGTGGTTCCCAAACTTCAAGTGCCCCCGCCCGGCTCCTGCCGGTGGGAGCACTTTTGTATTTCCGGTCTTTTCCGGTCGGGGCAATCATCGCGGCGACACGGAGTCCGTGCAGTGCGGATTCCGATGTACTGCCCCAAAGGAGATTCAAAATGGCTACTGGTACCGTGAAGTGGTTCAACGCGGAAAAGGGCTTCGGCTTCATCGAGCAGGACGGTGGCGGCGCTGACGTGTTCGCCCACTACTCGAACATTGCCGCCCAGGGCTTCCGTGAGCTGCTCGAAGGCCAGAAGGTGAACTTCGACATCGCTCAGGGCCAGAAGGGCCCGACGGCCGAGAACATCGTTCCGGCCTGACGCTGACGCGCTCTCTGCAGCTGGGGCCCGCATCCTTCGGGGTGCGGGCCCCAGCTGCACGCATTTCCGGTGCCGGATTCACCGGCAGGGTCGTGCGGAGGAATCCGTAACCCCCCACACGAGGCGCCCCGCAGGATGCGGTTCCCAGCCGCAGAGTGATGTCGCAGCCGACGCCCCGGTATTTTTCTCCCCGCCGCGTCTCCCTCTTCAGTACCTCGCCCTCTTCCGTACCTGCGCCCGCGTCCTTTCCGTCGGCAGGCTCTGCTTTCTCTGTTTCACCGGCCGGGATTCGTGGATTTCGATGTGCCGGTCATCGCTGCGGGGGTCACCCGTCTCGACGTGTCGGCCCGGATCCTCCGTGATCAGGAAGCTCGCTCATCTCTGTAGGAGGCACCTTGTGACGCCGGTTCCGACACAGCCCCGTCCGACGCCCGCCCACCCCGCACCCAGGACGGTGGCCGAGAGCATGGACGCGGGCGGTCCCCAGGTCTGTGACGACATGAGCGTCGAGGTGGCGCTCTCCGTCATGGCCGCGGCCCGCACGGGCCGACTGGTCGTCTGCGACCAGGACGGTCAGTGCACCGGCCTGGTCACCCGGACCGAACTCACCGCTGTCCGCGGCAGTTCCGCGTACACGGACCGCGTCCGCCTGCGTGACCTCCTCGGCGATCACGGGGCTTTCCCCTCGCCCGTGACCGCGATGGCCGAAGCCGAGCACGCGATGCGCTCGCGCAGGCTCGGTGCCCTTCCGGTGGTCGACGGGCAGGGCTGCGCACTGGGCGTCCTCGCCCTGTCCCGCTGAGCCGTCCCCCCCCTGGCCGTACCGTTCTCCCCTTCTCCCTGTGAGGCCACATGCGCTGCGTCATCGCCCGCTTCCCCTTCGAGCTCACCAAGAGCGACGTACTGGAAACGATGAAGGGCATCAAGCCCGAGCGGGGCACCGGTGAGTCCGTGATCATCGGCCGCCGCAACTACCCCGTCAAGCAGGTCGGCCAGGTGATCACCCGGCAGGACCGGCGTGACTTCACCGCCGGCGAAGTCACCCGCGCCATGGCGCGGCTCGGCTTCACCTGCCGCACCCTCCCCGCGGCGGCCCCCGCGCTCCTCCTCGGCTCGCTCCAGCGCGCCTCCGCGTCGCTCGGCACCCCCGCGGCCGTCTGACCGGGGCGACGGGCGCGAGTCGCAGCCTGAACAGCGATGTGGGCCCCACCGGCACGTGCCGGTGGGGCCCACATCGCGTGGACGGGGGTTCCGTCGCAGGGATCGCTCAGCGGTCGGGTGAGTGAGGGTTCAGCGGTCGGAGTAGCTGAAGTCGCCCACCGTCCAGGCGCTGACGTCAGCGATCGCCACGCGGTACATACCGCCCGTCTCCGGAATCCCCACCGTGCCCTGGAGGATCCGGGCGACGTGGAAGTGCAGATGCGTCGGCGGGCCGTCCTTCTTCACGGGGGTCTTGAAAACGGCGGAGAACTCGCCCAGGCGGTCCGAGTCCGTGAGTACGTCCGACACCCTCTGCCGCCACACGGCTTCGGGGGCCAGTCGACCGGTGATCACAGCACCACCGGCGACCACGGTCAGGGACATTTGGTTGCTCTGCCCGGCTTCCACCAGGGCGGCGACGTCAACGAGCAGCTCGTCAGGCTTCGACATGGGACAGATTATATTCACCGGCCGTCCCGCTGCCCGAGCGCGGTACCGCACTGTACGCCTTCGACGCGCCGCTGCCGCCCAGCGGCCCCGGCAGGGCCTCCCCGCTCCCTCGACTGCCCGTAGGTGGGCGAGGCAGGCTACCTCGTCTCAGGGGATACGAAAATCTATGCTCGCTGGAGTAGACATTGGGTGCTGGTGTGGTTATGGTTTCTCTCGTAACCCAGAGAGACCGCAGGGCCCGGCAGGGACGAACTGCCGGGCAGCAGTAACCGAGTTCGCAGTACGCAGGACGGTGCGGCGGTGGAGTTCCGAAGCCAGGGCGGTTGCAGGACGGCGACGGGACTGACCACCGCACCGGGCGGCCCGCAGTCATCAGGGGCGGCCGTGAGCAGTACCGCTCAGCAGGCAGTTGATCACTGAGGGAAAGAACGGAGGAGCCGAAGCGCCATCAGGATCGCCCGGGCGAGGCCCGGGTACCGCAGGACATCGATAGTGAGGTGGTCTCCGGTCGAGCAACCGCGATCCCCGCACCCCCGGCAGCATCTCGGCCGGGTCGGCGGACTCAGAGGGCCGGCACAGTTCCAGAGCCGGCAGATGGTGTAGCAGTTCCTTCGGGGCCCTGGTGCCACACGGCACCGGGGCCCCTCCATGTGTTCCGCTGCCGACGCGGCGACGGCGGACCGGTGCGGGGCCCGTCCACACGTCGGCGCAGGCACACGCCCGTCCACGCGGCGGCGTCAAAAGCCCGTCCACGCGACAGAGGCGTCAGATGCCCGTCCACGCGTCGGCGAAGGCTGTCCGTCCGGCGGCGTCGTCCGCCCTGTGCCCGGCGTGCAGGACGCGCCAGGCGGTGAGTTCGATGTCCCGGAGCCACAGTTCCCCGATGACCTGTGTCTTGAGATCGGGAAGGTGGTCGGACTCGGCGAGGGCCTGGCCGATCACCTCCCCGGCGGCGAGTCGCTGGGGAGGCGTCATCTCGGCGACGGCCGAAAGGATTTGCCGGGCCAGCGGTGCTCCCTCTCCCGCCAAGGAACGCAGCACCAGTTCCCTGAGGTTGACGGGCAGCAGATAAGCGGTGCCCGACGACCTCCACAGCTCCGACCAGAAGCGTTCTCCCGCCTTGGTGGGGGCGGGCAGGCCGGCCAGCAGCCCGAGGAGATGGCCGGTGGCCGGACAGCTTTCGGGGCGGGGGTGGATCTCAGGAAGCATCGGCGATCCTTGCGCGTAGGCGAGCGGAGATGCCCGGTCGGGAGACCTGATCGTTCCCACGCGCAGCCGATCTACTCGGCTTCCGCAGCCCCAATCGGCCGACGTCGCCGTGCGGAGCACTACCCGTCCCTCTGGCCCCGCCGGCCGCTCTCGTGCGGAGCACCCACCCCTCCCTCCGGCCCCGTCGGCCGCAGTGGGCCCCCTTCCGCGCCCGCCCAGTCACCGCCCGGAAGCGGAGTGCCCCGTCCGTGAGGGTGCGGAGGCGTCGGTGAGGTCGGCACCGGTGTCGGCGTCCCGCCGGGAGTTGCCGATGCCGTGCCAGTCCAGACACATCACGGTCGCGTCGTCCTCCAGGCTGCCTTCGCTGGCATCGACGATCGCCGCGACGAGGGCGCGGGCCGCCTCGCGGGGATGCAGCACGCGGGTGCGCACGATCAGGTCCGACAGGTCGAGGCTGTCGGCATTGCGCTCCAGCATGCCGTCGGTCAGCATCACCAGCCGGTCGCCCGGCCGCAGATCCAGCGGCTGGACCTGATAGGTGTGCGGGACGTCGAAGCCGAACGGCATGTCGATCTTCGGAGTGATCTCCCGCACCTGCCCGTCCCGCATGAGCAGCGGCCAGGGGTGCCCGGCATTGATGAACTCGGTCGTGCCGTCGATCAGGCTGATGCGCAGGAGCTGGCCGGTGACGTAGCTCTGGCGGCCGTGCTCGCGCATGGCCAGATCGGCTTGACGGGCCTGCTCGGCCAGCGTGGCACCGGCCCGCCGCGCGCGGCGCAGGGCGCCCACGAGGAGGGTGGCCAGCAGCGCGGCGTCGACATCGTGTCCCATGGCATCGGTGACGGAGAGCTGGACCGTGTCCCGGTCGATCACATAGTCGAAGGTGTCACCCCCGACGTGGTCGGCCGGCTCCAGCGCCCCGGCCACCGCGAACTGCGCCGCCTCACAGGCCAGCGAATCCGGGAGCAGCCGGTGCTGGATCTCCGCGGCCAGGCTCAGCGGATTGGTCCGGCGGCCCCACTGGTACACGTCGGTGTAGGACCGGTTCGCGATGACGATGTACGCCAGGGCGTGCGCGGTCTCGCCGATCTCCCGCATCACCTCCCCGTCCGGCGCCGCGGGCAGGAACAGTTCGAGGAGCCCGATCGCGTCCCCACGGTTGGTCACCGGAGCGACGACCCGCACCAGCGCGCCCTCGCCCTTGTCCTCCACGCTCGGCCGCTGGGTGCGGATCACGTCGTCGTACAGGGTGCCCCGCAGGGTGATGCGCCGGGCGGGCTCATCGGTCTCGACGGTGCCGGCCGCCCCCAGCCGTACGACCGAGCCGCCGGTGAAGTCGGTGATGAGGAACGACACCGATGCGGCCCCCAGTCGCTCCTTGAGCATGCGCGCCACCACGTCGAGCGACTCCACGGGCGCGGAGGTCTCCGCCGCCGCCAGCGTCGCCGCCAGGGTCATCGCCCCGTCCGGGCGACCGCCGTTCCCGGAAGGACCGGCACTCGTCCCCCTGTCCCCGTCAGGCAGGCCTACGGTCACGCTGACTCCTCGCTCGCTGGTCCTCAGGGCCGCTGCCCAGGTGTGCGGGGGCCGGCGCCGAGCCCGGTGCCGGGCAGATGTCATTGCACCACAGAGCCCCCGAAACGGATGAGCCGGTCGGGCGGCCGCCCGCCGTACGGCACGGCCATCGGGGGAGCGGCACTGCTACTGCTCCGGCGGTGATCCGCGCCCAGCCGTACGGTGCGATGTCCGTCGTACGGGGTGTCCTGCACGCCGTACCGGGCCCGGTACGGGCGCGGCGGCCGCCCCAGCTGATTACGTGCGTGTGGCAGACCCCGTGCGAGGGCCCGCCACCGGTGGGAATGAGTACCGCTCAGCCGGGCACACGTGTGCAGCCAGACCGAGGAGGGTACCGAGATCGCACAAAAGGACAAGAGCCGCGCCGGTGCCGTGCCGAGACTGCGTGCCAGTGCGTGGCGGCGGGTGAAGGACTGGTTCCGGAGGCCGCGCGACCCGTCAAGCGGGGAACGGTACACGCTGCTGCTGACCGGCAAGAGCGCCCTTGCGGCCACCCTCGCCTGGGTGATCGCGCACGACCTGCTCGGGGCGCAGTCGCCCGCGTTCGCCCCGTTCTCGGCGGTGCTCCTCATGCAGGTGACGATCTACCGGTCGGTGTCGCAGGCCCTGCGGTACGTCGGTGCCGTCACGGCCGGCGTCCTCGTGCAGGCGGCACTGGCCTTCCTGGGCGGGCCCGATCTGCTCACCTTCGTCCTGGTCGCGGTCATCGCCCTGTTCATCGGGCGATGGCCCGCGCTCGGGGCGCAGGGCAACCAGGTCGCCACCGCCGCGTTCTTCGCCTTCTCCACGTACATCTCGGCGCGCGACGGGAGCCAGACCGCCCTGCAGCTCGGGCAGATCGTTCTGCTGGTGTGCGTGGGGGCGGTGGTCGCACTCGTCGTCAACGGCGCCATCGTGCCGCCGCTGCGCTACCGCGGCGCCGAGTACGCCATCCGCATGCTCGCCGGCGCCATGGGCGAACTGCTCGCGGACATGTGGCCCCACTTCGGCGAGGGGCACGTCGCGGGGGAGGACACCGCGAGGTGGCGCGCCCGCGCGGAGCGGCTGGAGGTGCGCATCGAACAGGCCAGGGCGGAGCTGCGGACCGCCAGGGAAAGCCTGCTCTACAACCCGCTGCGGCTGTTCGGCCGACGCCGGACCAGGGCCAGGACCCAGGCCACCTTCCACGGGTACGCCGCCGTGCTCTCCGCGCTGGAGCGCGTGCTGCACCAGCTGACGTCGCTCACGCGGAGCCTGGACCTGTGGCGCCAGGAGGAGAACGACTTCACCTACGAGCCCTTCCTCCGGCGCTACGGCGCTTTCCTGCACGCGCTCGAGGACATCACCCAGGTGCTCGCCGCGATCGACGAGGACTCGCTCGGGGAGCAGACGGAACTGCTCGACCGGCTCGTCGGCGAGGCCCGGCGCTGCCGGCAGGAGGCCGCCGACGAGGCCGAGCACCGCTCTCTCCCGCTGACCGACCCGACCCGGCCGTACGGGGTGCTGGTCGTCGAGGCCACCCGTCTGACGGAAGAGCTCCAGCACACCTCCAACGTGCTGCGCGAGCACGCACAGGGGTGACGGGGGCCGCGGGCGTGCGCGGGCCCCGCAGGGCCGGCGGGCCCGGGGCATAACACCGAGCGAGGGGGCAACTGGCAGTTCCTGCACAGCGGTTGTCGCTTCTACGGTTTCGGTACCCCACCCGAAACCGAGGAGATCCCCCCATGCTCCACAGACATGCCAAAGCGGCCTGTGCCGCGTTCGCGGTCGTCGGCGCGCTGGTGCTGGCAGGGCTGCCCGGCACCGCCTCCGCGGACGCGGCCCCACCCGCACCGCCCACTGCGGCCGTGACGATGGGCGTCGGCGAGGCTCCGCCCGAGTTGCTGCGGGCCATGCAGCGCGACCTGGGGGTGACCGGGGCGCAGGCCAGGGCGCGGCTGGCGAACGAGGCCGAGGCAGGCACAGTCGCCGGAGGGCTGCGGCTCGCGCTCGGCGGGGACTTCGCCGGAGCCTGGGTACACGGCGCCGACTCCGGGAAGCTCAGTGTGGCCACCACCGACGCCTCGGACGTGCCCGCGATCGAGGCCCGGGGCGCGCGTGCCGTCGTCGTACCGCACACCCTGCGCCGGCTGGACGCAGCGCTGCAGAAGCTGGACCTGGCAGCGTCCGCCGCCACGTCCGCGGCCGTCGAGGTGCCCGTCCGGTACGTCGACGTCACGGCGAACCGCGTGACGCTGCAGGCGATACGGCCGGCCGCGGCGAAGGCCCTGACCGCGGCGGCGGGGGTCGACCCCGCGCTCGTACGCGTGGAGACATCGGCGGAACGTCCGCGTCCGCTGTACGACCTGAGGGGCGGCGACGCCTACTACATGAACGGCAGCGGCCGCTGTTCCATCGGGTTCCCGGTCACCAAGGGGACCCAGCAGGGCTTCGCCACCGCCGGACACTGCGGGCGGCCCGGCACGACGACCACCGGCTACAACCAGGTCGCCCAGGGCTCCTTCCAGGCCTCCACCTTCCCCGGTCGTGACACCGCGTGGGTGGCCACCAACACCAACTGGACCGCCACCCCCTACGTCAAGAGCAGCAGCGGAAACGTCCAGGTCACCGGCTCGACACAGGCCGCCGTCGGCGCGTCGGTCTGCCGCTCGGGATCCACCACCGGCTGGCACTGCGGCACCATCCAGCAGCACAACACCAGCGTCACCTACCCCGAGGGCACCATCAGCGGAGTGACGCGCACCTCGGTCTGCGCCGAACCCGGTGACTCCGGCGGCTCATACATCTCCGGCAGCCAGGCCCAGGGGGTGACCTCCGGGGGCTCGGGCAACTGCCGCTCCGGCGGCACCACCTATTACCAGCCGATCAACCCGCTGCTCCAGAGCTACGGGCTGACGCTCAAAACCACCTCGGACGACCCCGGCCCGGGTGAGCCGGGGGAGCCCGGCGGCACGTGGGCCGCGGGAACCGTCTACGCGGCGGGAGCCCAGGTGACGTACGGCGGCGCCACCTACCGGTGCCTCCAGGGACACCAGGCGCAGGCGGGCTGGGAACCCCCGAACGTGCCCGCCCTCTGGCAGCGGGTGTGATCCGCGTCCCGTGACCGGCGCGCGCCCGACCCGGCGCGACCTTCCCCGCCCCGTCGCGGACGCCCGGCCCCACAGGCCCGAGCCGCGCATTCCCTGGACCCCCGGGTCCGGAGAATGTGCGGCTCATCCGGTTGTGCGCCGTGTCGCTGGTAGGCCGTACGGGTGAGGGAGGTCAGAATTGGCGGATGCAGATACAGCACGTGGGTGGGGTGGTCCGGTGAGCAGGTATGACGTCACCGACGAGCAGTGGGAAGGGCTCGCCCAGGTCGTACCGCTGCGCAGCCGCAACGAATGGCCGTCCAGAACCGATCACCGCACGGTGCCGCAGGGGTACGAGGCGGCGGAACAGCGGCGCATGATCGTCCTGCGCGTGCAGATCTTCTCGGACGCGCGTGAGGTCGCCGAGTACCTGATCGCGCAGATTCCGGTGCTCCTCGACCTGACCAGCGCGGAGCCCGATGTGGCCAAGCGGATCCTGGACTTCAGCAGCGGGGTGGTCTTCGGCCTCGGCAGCGGGATGCACCGGGTCGACAAGAACGTGTTCCTGCTCGCACCGGTCGGCATGGAGGTCGAGGGCGTGGAGGCGGCGGCCATCCCCCGATCGTAGGAGGGTTTTCAGAGGTAACGGTTCGCCACTGATGCGGACGCATAGCGTCCGCATCATGACTCTGCCTTCGCCGACCCGCCCTTCCGTTCCGGCTCCCGACCTCCCCCCGACCGGCGCCCCTTCACCGGCTTCCCCTTCCCCTTCCCCTTCCGCTCGCCCGCACCGCCCCACGGTCACCGAACTGCGGCTCTCCGCCTTCGGGGCGCACCGCGGGGCGGTGTTCGCGCTGGGGCCGCTGACTCTCTTCGCCGGACCCAGCGGCAGCGGCAAAACAACGGCCCTGCGGGCGTACGAGGCGCTGGCCCGGCTCGCGTCCGGCGAGGAGACCGGTGACGTCTTTCCCGACCCGGAGCAGTGCGTCCCGGAGCGGGCCGTGGCCGACGGACAGGCGCGGCGCGGATTCCGCATCGGCTGTACGGTCGACGGCCCCGCCGGTTCCGTACGACTCGATCTCGCCGTCCAGGCGCAGCCGGAACTCAGAGTCGTCGGCGAACGTTTGACCTGTGACGGGCAGGAACTCCTGTCGACCTCGCTGCGTGATCCGGGCCGGCCCTCCGTCCAGGCCGCCTGGTTCACGGGCCCCGCGCGGGTGACGCGTGCGCCGCTGCCGGACAACCGGCTGGGGACCTCGCTGCTGCCCCTGCGGGTGGCGGGCAGGACCGAAGGGGAGCTGCGGGTGCTGGCCGCCGCCGAGCAACTCCTCGTCGCGCTGCGGTCGGTCTACGCGTGCGATCCGCAGCCGCACCGGATGCGCGTGCCGGTCGCGGCCGGCGACGGGCTGCTCAGGCGGGACTGCGACAACCTGGCCGCGGTGCTGCGCCGCACGGGCGGGGAGTGCGCGACCCGGCACGCCGCGCTGATCGCGGCGGCCAGGACGGGCTGCGCGGGTCCGGTCGAGGCCCTGACCGTGGAGGAGAACGCCGACGGTACGGTACGGGCCCTGCTCGGGCGGGGCGCACGGGGCACGACGCCTCTCGCGAGGCTGGGCGACGGGGAGTTGCGGTATCTGGCGCTGGCCCTGGTGCTGCTGACCGGACCGGGAGTGCTGGATGTGGAGCAGGAGATCGGGGTGCCCGACGCCCACCGGACGCTCACGGTGCTGGCCGACGGGTTCGACCGCGGACTCGACCGGCGGCAGGCGCGAGCCCTGGCCGAGCTGGCCGTGCGGATGTGTGCCCGCGGGCACATCCGGCTGGTCGGCACGGTGGGCGACGCCGCGTGCGCGGACGGGGTGGCGGGTGCGACGGTGGTAGACCTGGGGGAGTGACGGACGATGCGGCGGTGGCGGCGGGCGTGAGCGGTGCGGACGGGGCGGATGCGGAGGCAGACGTGGGCATGGAGAGCGCGGTGCTCGATGTGGCCGGCCTGCAGCGACGGCTGGCCGCCTTCGCCGCGGCGCGGGACTGGGGGCAGTACCACACCCCGAAGAACCTGGTGGCCGCGCTCAGCGTCGAGGCATCCGAACTGGTGGAGATCTTCCAGTGGTTGACCCCCGAGCAGTCCGCTCGCGTCATGGAGAAGCCGGAGTCCGCGCACCGGGTCGCGGACGAGGTCGCCGACGTACTGGCGTATCTGCTCCAGTTCTGCGAAGTGCTCGGGATCGATCCGTTGGCGGCGCTGGCCGCGAAGATCGAGCGGAACGAAGTGCGCTTTCCTGCACCCGGGGCCTGAGTGCGGAGGGCCGCCGGGTGCGGCGAAGCCCCGGGCGCGGGAGTGGGGGCGTGGGGTGTGGCGAGGTCCCGGGCGTTGTGGCGAGGTCCCGGGCGTGGGGGCACGGGGCCTGGCCGGCCCCTCGGGTGTGGCGGGCACCGGGCGAGGTGGGTGTCCGGTGCGGAGGGTCAGGTGCGCGGTCCGGCACAGGTTTCGTCACTCTGCGGAGTGGTGACGTTATCCACAACCGCCTTAGTATCCACAGATTTCCGCACAGCACTGGCTTTCCAGGCCCGTTCCCCTCACTCTGGGTAGTGGATGCGGTGCGGGATGTGGAGCGAGCGGGACGGCGACGGGGGTGGCAGATGGACGCGGTGAGACTCATCCGGGTCAGCAGACACGCACTGGCTCAGAGCCAGGCGTCGCGGGAGATCCTGACGGAGGCGTGGCAGGCGCAGGCACTGACCCAGGCGATCGGCGGGTTGCTCGCCATAAAGGGGCCTCCCGAGCTGAGAGGGGAGGCGCAGGGGCTCTGCGAGGCGGGCGGCAGAGGAAGCGGTTCGATCGACTGGCCGGCCCCGCGGCCGGGAGGCCTGGACGCGGCGGGGTTCCCGGCAGGGCTGCCGCCGAACCCTCGCCCGCGAGCCCTGCAGCTGACCGAAGTCCCTGACGCGCGCACCACGTTGGTGGACCTGGGCGGACTGCTGGGTGAGGTGGGAATAGCGCTCGTCGGGGTGGCCTGTGCCACTGACGAGGACGGGTTCTACTGGCAGACCATCGAGGCGATCGACGCCGCCGACGAGTCGAACGACCGGGTGCGCGGACTGCTGCGCCGGCTCACGGTGTGGGAACACAGCAGGCTGCAGGGCGCGGCCCAGGACTCGGCGGCGGGGGCGTCATGACCTTGTTGCTGTCAGCGGGACCGGTCGCGGTCGCCGTCGTATTGGCCCTGGGCATCGCGGGTGCGGGGGTCCTCACGGTGCTCCCCGGCGGTACCGGTGGGGCCGGTCCCGCGGGTTGTGCCGATGGCGCCGCTCGTGCCGGTCGCGATGGTCCCGCCGGTCGTGCGGGTCCCGTCGCCGGTGCCCTGCCCGTTGCCCGTGCCGGTCCCGCCGCTCGTGCCGGCGGTGGCAGGCGGGCGGTCGGCCGTGCTCTGCAGGTCGGCGTCGAGCTGCGAGAGATCGGCGGTCAGCGCCGCCATCAGTTCCTCCATCTGCTGCAACAGGCCCTTGGGGGCGGACTGCCGGCCCGGTTCGGACGTCGGTACCGGGTTCGCGGGCGTGGCCTGTTCGGGCACGGCTTCCTGGGACATGGCGGCCTCCTCGGCCCGGGCCCTACCGGTGCGGGAGGGCGGTGTTGCCAGCGACGCCCCGGCCATGTGCGCCGGTGCGCGGGCCGGGCTGTCCGGCTCCTTCCGACCAAACGAGTGCCTGGGTCACCAGTCACTGACACGGAAGTGCGAGGACCCCCCTGATGGCGCATTTCACTCGACGGTGCAGACGGGGGACAGCTGAGACCGACGGGGTTGACGGCAGTTCGAAGGTGCAGGATGAAGGCATGGACCTTCGCATCTTCACCGAGCCCCAGCAAGGGGCGAGCTACGACAAGCTGCTGACCGTCGCGAAAGCGACCGAGGACCTCGGATTCGACGCGTTCTTCCGCTCGGACCACTACCTGCGGATGGGGTCCGCCGACGGGCTCCCCGGCCCGACGGACGCCTGGATCACCCTGGCCGGACTCGCCCGGGAGACCCGGCGCATCCGGCTCGGGACGCTGATGACCGCAGGCACGTTCCGCCTTCCCGGAGTCCTGGCCATCCAGGTCGCGCAGGTCGACCAGATGTCGGGCGGCCGAGTCGAGCTGGGCCTGGGAGCAGGGTGGTTCGAGGACGAGCACAAGGCCTACGGGATCCCCTTCCCGAAGGAGAAGTTCGGCAGGCTGGAGGAGCAACTGGCCATCGTCACGGGACTGTGGGAGACGGAGGTGGGCAAGACCTTCAGCTACGACGGGACCTACTACCAGCTGACGGACTCGCCGGCTCTGCCCAAGCCCGCGCAGCCCAAGGTGCCGGTGCTGATCGGAGGCCACGGGGCGACGCGCACTCCCCGGCTGGCCGCGCAGTACGCCGACGAGTTCAACATCCCCTTCGCCTCGCTCGACGACACGGCGCGCCAGTTCGCCCGGGTGCGGGCGGCGGCGGAGCAGGCCGGGCGGAAACCGGGCGGCCTGGTGTACTCCAACGCGCTGGTGGCATGCGTCGGCAGCAACGACGCGGAGGTGGCCCGCCGGGCGGCGGCCATCGGGCGGGAGGTGGACGAACTCAAGGCCAACGGGCTGGCGGGCTCGCCGGCGGAGGTGGTGGACCGGATCGGAGAGTTCTCAGCGATCGGATCGTCCCGGGTGTATCTCCAGATGCTGGACCTGGACGACCTCGACCACCTGGATCTGATCTCCTCGCAGGTGCTGTCCCAGCTGGGCTGAGCCCCGCCGGAGCAGAGCACAGCAGAGCCGAGCAGATCAGCGCAGCACAGAGCCGAGCCGTACAGGAGTCACCGTGAAGCCCACCCGCCCGCTCGCCGCCGTACTCGCCGAGAGGGCCGTTGCCCTCGACGGCGGGTTGTCCAACCAACTGGGGGCGCAGGGATGCGACTTGTCCGACGCACTCTGGTCGGCACGGCTGCTCGCCGACGACCCGGGACAGATCCGGGCGGCGCACACGGCCTATGTGCGGGCGGGTGCCCAGGTGCTCATCACCTCCAGTTACCAGGCCACCTACCAGGGGTTCGCGGAGCGGGGTATCAGGCGCGGCGAGGCGACGGAGCTGCTCGGCCGCAGTGTGTCGCTGGCGCGGGAGGCAGGGGAGGCGGAGGAGCGGTCCGTATGGGTGGCCGCGTCGGTCGGGCCGTACGGGGCGATGCTCGCGGACGGCAGCGAGTACCGCGGGCGGTACGGACTGTCGGTCGCGGAGCTCGAGCGGTTCCACCGGCCGAGGATCGAGGCGCTGGCAGCGGCGGAGCCCGATGTGCTGGCGCTGGAGACGGTGCCGGACATCGACGAGGCCGACGCCCTGCTGCGCGCGGCCGAGGGGAGCAGGCTGCCGGTCTGGCTGTCGTACAGCATCGCCGGGGAGAGCACCCGGGCCGGCCAGCCGCTGACGGAGGCCTTCGCGGTGGCGGCCGGCAACGACCAGGTGATCGCCGTCGGCGTGAACTGCTGCGTGCCGGGCGATGTGGACCGGGCCGTGGAGCTGGCCGCCCGGGTGACGGGCAAGCCGGTCGTCGTCTACCCCAACAGCGGTGAGGAGTGGGACGCCGACGGGAGGGAGTGGAAGGGGGTGGGCACCTTCGACGCGGACCGGGTACGGGGGTGGCGCGAGGGCGGCGCCCGGCTGATCGGCGGATGCTGCCGGGTCGGCCCGGAGCAGATCGCGGGCCTGCCGCTGTAGGCGCGCTGCTCCACCGTGCACGCGCGCGGGGTGGCTCCGCCCCGCGTTCTGCTTCCGGAGCCGCTCGATCCTCACGGAGCCGTTCGATCCTGACGAAGCCGTTCGATCCTCACGGAGCCGCTCGCTCCTCACCGTGCACGCGCGCGGGGTGGCTCCCGGCGGGGGGTGCCGGTAAATACGTGGTCGGGGAGAGCGGGGGTGGCAATACTCGGTCGGGTGTTCTTGACGATCAGTACCTTCGGCGACCAGGAACGTCCGGCTACCGACCTCGGATTTCTGCTGCACAAGCATCCCGGGCGCCACCAGACGTTCGCCACCTCGCACGGCACGGCCCACGTCTTCTACCCCGAGGCGACCGACGCGCGCTGCACGGCCGCGCTGCTCCTCGAAGTGGATCCGGTGGCGCTCGTGCGGCGCGGCAAGGGCAAGGGACGGGGCGGCTCGCCCGATGCGGCGCTCTCGCAGTACGTCAACGACCGCCCCTACGCCGCCTCGTCCCTGCTGGCCGTGGCGCTGAGCACCGTCTTCAAGAGCGCCCTGCACGGGGTGTGCCACGCCAGGCCCGAGCGGGCCGCGCAGCCGTTGCCGTTGCGGATCGAGGTGCCCGCGGTGCCCGCCCGAGGGGGCGCTGCGCTGGTGGAGAAGCTGTTCGCGCCGCTGGGCTGGAGCAGCGTGCGCGCGGTGCCCGTACCGCTGGACGAACAGTTTCCGGAGTGGGGCGACTCCCGCTACGTACAGCTGGTGCTGGAGGGGGAGCTGAGGCTGGAGGAGGCGCTGCGCCACCTCTATGTCCTGCTGCCGGTGCTCGACGACGCCAAGCACTACTGGGTGTCGCCCGACGAGGTGGACAAGCTGTTGCGGGCGGGGGAGGGGTGGCTGCCGACGCACCCCGAGCAGAAGCTGATCACCAGCCGGTACCTGGCACGACGCTGGGGGCTGACCCGGCAGGCAGCCGAGCGGCTGGAGCTGGCGCGGCTCGCGGCCTCCGACGACCTCGCCGTGGAGGAGATCGACAACGCGGTGGCGGAGGAGACCGGGGAGCCCGAGGAGCGGCCGACGCCGCTCGCGGTCCAACGCCGGGAGGCGATCCTCGCGGCACTGCGCGGCGCCGGGGCGAGCCGGGTGCTCGACCTCGGCTGCGGGCAGGGGCAGCTGGTGCAGGCGTTGCTCAAGGACGTGAAGTTCCGCGAGATCGTCGGCGTGGACGTGTCGGTGCGGGCGCTGGCCATGGCCTCGCGGCGGCTCAAGCTGGAGACGATGGGCGAGCGTCAGGCCGCGCGGATCCAGCTGATGCAGGGCTCGTTGACATACACCGACAAGCGGTTGGCGGGCTACGACGCCGCCGTGCTGAGCGAGGTGATCGAGCACTTGGACCTGCCCAGGCTCCCCGCGCTGGAGTACTCCGTCTTCGGCGCGGCACGGCCCGGCACGGTCGTCGTCACCACGCCCAACGTGGAGTACAACGTGCGCTGGGAATCCCTGCCCGCCGGGCACGTCAGGCACGGCGACCACCGCTTCGAGTGGACGCGCGAGGAGTTCCGCGGCTGGGCGGGCGACGTGGCGGAGCGGTACGGGTACGGCGTCGCGTTCGTGCCCGTGGGGCCCGACGACCCCGAGGTGGGACCGCCCACCCAGATGGCGGTGTTCTCCCGGAAGAGCACCAGTGACGGAACAACGGACAGTGCGCAGGACAGCGCGGTGCGGCACGCGAGCGCCGGTACGACCCAGAAGGAGGGCAAGGCGGCATGACCACGACAGAACCGACCACCGCACCCCGCAGGCTGCCCGTCCCCGACCTCTCCCTCGTGGTCCTCGTCGGAGCCACCGGCTCCGGCAAGTCCACCTTTGCGAAACGGCACTTCAAGCCCACCGAGGTCCTCTCCTCGGACTTCTGCCGCGGTCTGGTCGCCGACGACGAGAACGACCAGAGCGCCAGCCGCGACGCCTTCGACGTCCTGCACTACATCGCGGGCAAGAGGCTGGAGGCCGGGCGGCTGACCGTCGTCGACGCGACAAGCGTGCAGCCGGAGAGCCGCAAGCAGCTCGTGCAGCTGGCCAGGAAGTACGACGTGCTGCCGGTCGCCATCGTGCTCGACCTCCCCGAAGAGGTCTGCGCCGCGCGCAACGCCGAGCGCCCCGACCGGGCCGGCCTGCCCCGCCGCGTCATCCAGCGCCACCGGCGCGAACTGCGCCGCTCGCTCCGGGGACTGGAACGTGAAGGCTTCCGCAAGGTGCACATCCTGCGGAGCGCGGACGAGGTGGAAGCGGCCCAGGTGGTACTGGAGAAGCGCTTCAACGATCTCACCCACCTCACCGGCCCGTTCGACATCATCGGCGACATCCACGGCTGCCGCTCCGAGCTGGAGACGCTGCTCGGAAAGCTCGGATACGTCGACGGGGCACACCCGCAGGGGCGGACCGCCGTCTTCGTCGGAGACCTCGTCGACCGGGGGCCCGACAGCCCCGGCGTGTTGCGCAGGGTCATGGGAATGGTCAAGTCCGGTAACGCGCTGTGTGTGCCCGGGAACCACGAGAACAAGCTCGGACGTTGGCTCAAGGGAAGGAACGTCCAGCACACCCACGGACTCGCGGAAACCATCGAACAGCTGGCTGAGGAGGACGACGACTTCAAGGAGCAGGTGCGGGAGTTCATCGACGGCCTCGTCAGCCACTACGTCCTCGACGGCGGAAAGCTCGTCGTCTGCCACGCCGGGCTGCCCGAGAAGTACCACGGGCGCACCTCGGGGCGGGTCCGCTCCCACGCGCTGTACGGGGACACCACCGGCGAGACCGACGAGTTCGGCCTGCCCGTGCGCTACCCGTGGGCCGAGGAGTACCGGGGCCGGGCGGCCGTCGTGTACGGGCACACGCCCGTCCCCAGCACCTCGTGGATCAACAACACCCTCTGCCTCGACACCGGTGCCGTGTTCGGCGGGCGGATGACCGCGCTGCGCTGGCCGGAGCGCGAACTCGTCGACGTACCCGCCGAGAAGGTCTGGTACGAACCGGTCAAGCCGCTGGTCACCGAGGTGCCGGGCGGCCAGGACGGGCGCCCGCTGGACCTCGGCGACGTGGCAGGACGACGGGTGGTGGAGACCCGGGAGCACGGGCGCGTCGCGGTCCGTGAGGAGAACGCGGCGGCGGCTCTCGAAGTGATGAGCCGGTTCGCTGTGGACCCGCAGCTGCTCATGTACCTGCCGCCGACCATGGCACCGACGGCGACCTCGAAGACCGAGGGGTACCTGGAGCACCCCGTCGAAGCGTTCGCCCAGTACCGGGCGGACGGGGTCGCCAAGGTCGTGTGCGAGGAGAAGCACATGGGCTCGCGAGCGGTGGTGCTGGTGTGCCGGGATGCGGACGCCGCACGCAAGCGGTTCGGGGTGGACGGGCCGACGGGGGCCGTGCACACCCGCACCGGGCGGCCGTTCTTCGACGACTCGGCCGTCAGCGAGCTGGTGCTGGCGCGCCTGCGGACCGCGATCGGCGAGGCCGGGCTCTGGGACGAGCTGGAAAGCGACTGGCTGCTGCTCGACGCCGAGCTGATGCCGTGGTCGCTCAAGGCGTCCGGGCTGCTCCGGCAGCAGTACGCGGCAGTGGGCGCGGCGTCCGGTGCGGCGTTCCCGGCGGCGCTGGGCGCCCTTGAGGCTGCTGCGGGCCGTGGCGTAGAGGGTGCGGACGAGCTGCTGGCGAGGCAGCGGGAGCGGGCGGCGGACGCGGGCCTGTTCACCGAGGCGTACCGGCGGTACTGCTGGACGACGGAAGGGCTGGACGGGGTGCGGCTGGCACCCTTCCAGCTGCTGGCCGTGGAAGGGCGGTCGCTCGCGGCCGTACCGCACGACCGGCAGCTCGGCTGGCTGGACCGGCTGGTCGAACACGACCCGACAGGACTCCTGCAGACCACCCGCCGGCTGGTCGTCGACACCGGCGACGAGTCCTCGGTGGGTGCCGGAGTGGACTGGTGGCTGGAGATGACCGGCCGGGGCGGTGAGGGCATGGTCGTCAAGCCGCTGGACGCCCTGGTGCGGGACCGCAAGGGACGGCTGGTGCAGCCCGGCATCAAGGTGCGGGGACGGGAGTACCTGCGGATCATCTACGGACCCGAGTACACCCGGCCCGAGCAGCTGGCGCGGCTGCGGGAGAGGCACCTCGGGCACAAGAGGTCGCTGGCGCTGCGGGAGTACGCGCTGGGGGTCGAGGGACTGGAGAGGCTGGCGGAGGGGGAGGCGCTGTGGCGGGTGCACGAGGTGGTGTTCGCGGTGCTGGCGTTGGAGTCGGAGGCGGTTGATCCGCGGTTGTAGGGGGTGCGGGGCCGGGCGGTGTGGCTCCGCTGTGGTGGGGCGGGGGTGCGTTGTGCGGGAGCGGGGTCCGGCGGGGCCGGGGTGTGCGGCTCCGCCGGGCGCCGTCGTCCCAAGGGGCTGGGGGCGTCAAGGGGGTTCCGAGACAGTGGAGTTGATCGTTCTTGACTCGGGTGGGGTGGGTGCCTAGTCTTCCTGTTCTCTCTGCTTGACGCACCGTCACCACGTCGCGTCCGAGGCGCCATCGGGGGCGAGCGATGAGTCTGTTCGGGCAAGGACGCCCCTTCTTGGACGCGCTGTCGCGCCAGGACCGGGACAGCCTGCTCGCGCTCGGAGCCCCGCGCCACTACGAGGCCGGACAGGTCATGCTCCAGGAGCGCGACACCGGTACCTTCGTGCTCGCGGTGCGCGAGGGATGGTCCGTCGTCTCCGTCTCCACCGAGCGCGGCGCCCGCCTCATCCTCGCCCTGCGTGGTGCGGGGGAGGTGATCGGCGACCTCGCCGCCGTCGACCACGGGCCTCGCAGTGCCACCGTGACCGCCCTCGGCGCCGTCGAGGCAACCTCCATCAGCGGCGAGCGGTTCCGGCACTTCCTCTCCGCCAGGCCGCATGCCACCGCTCTGATCATGCGGCAGTTCAGCGCCCGGCTGCGCAGCGCCGACAGCGAGCGCCGCTCCCTCGCCTCCGAAACCGTGCTGCGCCGGCTGGCAGTGCGTCTCCTCGAACTCGCCCAGCGAGCCGGCCGCGAAGACGCGGAGGGCGCGCTTGTCGTCGAACTCCCGCTCCCGCAACACGACTTGGCGTCTGCGGTCGGGGCTACCAGGGAGGCGGTGGCCAAAGCGTTGCGGCTGCTGCGCGAGCAGGACGTCGTACACACCGGGAACCGGCGGGTGACCGTCACCGACATCGAACTGCTCAGGCTGCTGGCGCAGGGGAGGGCAGGGCCGCCCCCGCGCGGCGGACCCGGAGAGAAAATTCGCCCGGATGTGTAAACGGCTACATCGCACGGTGGCGGACGGTACGAAAGTGATTCCGGCGGACGACGGCACAGGAGGCACCGGTGTACGGAGCGGCAGGCGCGGCGGACAGGTCGCGGGTGGAGGCGGCTGCGGCGGCCCCGCGGGCGATACCGGCCGGCGCGCCCGGGATGCCTGGGACGTACGGTGCGGTCAACCGGCTGGTGGTCTCCGCGGACGCCTGTGGGTCCGGGTCGATGGGGATGGAGACCAAGACGCGGATGCGGGCGGCGATGTACGCGGCCTTCGCGGAGGCGTTCGAAGCGGTCGGGGTGCTGCCGGGCAGGCCCCACCAGGAGGACCGCGGCGACGGCATCCTGGCCGCACTGCCCCCGGACGTACCGCCGTCGTTCATGGTCGGCCGCTGGCTGAGCACGTTCTACGAGAACCTCCGGGAGCACAATCACGGCAGGTCGGACCGGTTACGGGTGCGGGTCGCGATGCACATGGGGCCCGTGCTCGACGACGGGAGGGGGCTGGTGGGGCGGACGGTCGATCTGACCTGCCGGCTGTGCGACAGCGACACCGCGAAGCAGGTGATGGCGGCGGCGGTGGAGTCGGAGCTGATGATCGTCGTCTCCGACTGGCTGTACACGGAGGTGGTCGCGCAGGGCGGACGGCACATCGAGCCGCGGCAGTACCGGCGCGGACGAGTCCGTTCCAAGGAGACCGACGAGACCGCCTGGTTCCATGTCCCGGGACTCGCGGAGCCGCCGATGGACGCGATGACCGCATCCCGGGGACCTACCGCGGCGAAAGAGGCCGCGGAACCCGGACGCGATGATGGGCCGCAACAGGGGGGCGGCCCATCATCGCCCGGCGCAGGAGTGGCGTCGAGGCCCCCACTGAACGGGCTGAGCCAGGAGATCCGCATCGCTGGTGACGGTCTGAACGTCACCGGCAGCACCATCCACGGCGATTTCACGGGCTTCCGCAAGGAGCGGGAGGCGCCGCCTGAGCGGCGGCCCGATCGGGAGCGCCCGCCGGAGCCGGAGCCGGAGTTGGAGCCCGAGCCGGAGCCGGAGCAGTGGCCGGGGCGCGAGTCCGGGCCCGGGCAGTGGACACCCCACTCGCGGTTCGCGCAGGGCGAGCGGCACCCCGAGTGGCAGCACGGGCCGGAAGGGCAGCCGGAGCCGGAGTGGGACCCGGAGTGGGAGCCCGCTCCGTATCCGCGGTCGCACCTTGCAAGGAGGCAGCCCGACCGCGAGCCGGAGCTGTGGAGCCCCAGCGAGCCGGAGCCGTGGCCCCGCCCGGAGTGGGAGCGGGACGACGAGCCGCAGGACGAGCCGCCGAGCGGGTTACGTCCCGGGCTGCCACGCGCGCCCGGGGCCGGGTCCGGGTCCGGACCCGACTGCGAGGACGACGGCTTACTGCCGCGAGCGCGGCGCGAGCCCGGCGGGAACAACGGGGGGCCACGGTTCGGAGCGCGGCCGGAACTTCCCAGCGCCCCGCACACCGAAGGGGAGCGCGGGCCCAGGGCGGACCCCGGGCAGCGCGCGTACCAGCGGGGTGAACCGCAGCGGGAGTACGAGCCGGAGCTGAAGTACGAACCGGAGCGGGACTACGAACCGGAGCGGGAGTACGAGCCGGAGCGGGAGTACGAGCCGGAGCGCGGACAGGGCAGCGGTGCGAACCGCCGCGCCGGTGACGGGGGCAGCACATGAGCGATGCGGACGAGGGCGCCGGCCAGGACGCGGGCCCCGCAGGTGCCGAATCCCCGCAAGGGGCCTCTCCGGGGCAGGACGGCCCGGGCGGGAAGGGCGGCAAGGACGGCCCGGGCGGGAAGGGCGGCCAGGGCGGCAAAGGCGGGCCGGCCGGCAAGGGCGGCGGCAAGGACCCCGACGGGAGTCCGGCCGACGGCGCGGCCGGCGCGGAGGAACAACAGACCGAGGCCAGCCCCTTCGATCAGGTGGGGCGCGGGCCTCTGGGCGGCGGCGGTGGCGGAACTGGGGGATCCGGCACCGCCCAGGCCGCCCGCCAGAACTTCCCCGGGCGCGGAACGGACAGGGATCACTTCCGCATCGGTGGCGACGGTCAGGTCTACACGGGCAACACCATCAACCACCACCACGCCCCGTCGGGCGGCAGCAGCAGCCCCATGGTCGCGGGTCCCGTGCCCAGGGAGGAACTGGACCGGCTGGAGGACGTCTACTGCGAGCCGGCCGGCTACCAGCGGATGAAGGACCTGCTGCGCGAGGGCAGGCTCCTGGTGCTGTGCGGCGAACCGGGCAGTGGCCGCACCGCCACCGGGCTCGCCCTCCTTTCCGAGCTCACCCACCACCAGGTCGACCGGCTGGACCCGAGTATTCCGCTGCACCGCGTGCAGGCCGAACACCTGAAGGAGAAACACGGCTACCTGCTCGAACTGCCCCTCGACGACGGACGCAGGCAGCCGCTGTCCGACACCGGCCAGGACCGGCGCAGCGATGCCGGGACGAACCCACCGCGCGGCACGGGACGCCCCACCGAACTCCACCTCGACCGGCTCAGCGGACTGCTGGCCGCCTCCGAGGGGTTCGCGGTCGTCCTGGCCGGCGGCGGCGAGGTGGCGGGGCAGTTCCTGCGTGGGCGTTACGGGCTGCCCTGCCCGCAGCCGCGCACCGAGGACGTGCTCCACCGCCACCTGCGCGTACTCCTCAAGGAAGCACCCGAGGGAGCCCTCGCACGGGCGCGGGCCCGCTTCGAGGAGACGGACCTCAAGGACGCCCTGGGCCTGGAGCAACTGAGGCCCCGGGAGGCCGCCCGGCTCGCCGAACTGCTCTCCCTCAGGCAGCGGGGTTCCCTGACGGACGCTCAACTCCTGGCCGACTGCGCGGCGTTCGTGCGCGTCCAGGCGCGTGCCTGGTTCGCCGACGCGGACCGCCCCGGCACCCTCCCGGCGGCGCTCCCCGTCCTCGACGCCACCGCCTTCCGCATCGCGGTCGCGGTGTTCAACGGCTCCTCCTACAGCCTCACCGCCGAGGCCGGTGAGCAGCTGGCCTGGGAACTCGCGGTGACCCTCGACCCCGAACAGGCTGCGGGGCGCAGGCTGTTCGCAGTGCACGACGCGGACCGGCCCGTGCTCGCCAGGGCCGTCGTCGAGGACGGCGAGTTCGACCTGGGCGACGCCAAGGTACCCATGCGCGCCGTCCGCTTCCAGGGGCGCAGCCTGGCCACCGCCGTACTCCAGGAGGTGTGGCACGGCTACCACAACGTACGCGGCCCGCTGACGCGCTGGCTGCGCACCCTGTGCGACGACCCGCGCCCCCACCTGTGGGTACGGGCGTCTGTCGCCGCCGGGGTGCTGAGCTCCTGGGACTGGGTGTACGGGGCGGGGGAGCTGCTCCACCCCATGGCGGCGACGGACAGTCCGACCCTCCAGATGGCCGCGGCGACCGCCCTGGCGGAGGCCTCCCGCGAGGCCTCGGTGTGCCCGGCGGCCCGGGTGATGCTCAAGGAGTGGACGGACAGCGGCGACGATGCGCTGCTCACGACCGCTCTGCTGACCCACGGGTACGGCATGGCCGCCGGTTCCGTCGCCGCCTCGCTCGACGCCCTGGCCAAGGTGGTCCGGCGCGAGGACGTCGAGCTCGACGACCTCGCCACCGCCTCCTTCAGCGTGACCCGCCTGCTCGCGGGGGCCGAACCCGCCACCGTCGTCGGCAGGCTCGGCGGCTGGCTGCGCGAGGACCGAAAGGACCTCGCCAACCTCGTCCTGCTCGCGGTGATCGGCGCGCTGCGCACCAAGGCCACGTACCTGTGGGGGCTGCACGAGGACGAGGAGATGGCTAGGCACGGATCGAAACCGCTGATCGCCGCCCTGCTGGAGACCCGGCCCGACCTGCGGCGCAAACTGGCCGACCTGGTCCGGCACGCGCTGGTCACCGCACGCTCCGGCGAGGCCACGCTGGACGCACTGGGCAGCTGGCTGCGCCGGGCCGGGTCGGACCCCGAACAGCTGGGCCCCGCCTGCGGGTTCCTGTCGCTGCTCGCCGTCGACCGCCGGGACCGCGACCGGCTGCGGCACCTGCTGAACCGGCTCGTGCGCGACCCCGGCGAAGCACTGGACAAGGCGGCGGCCCGCCGGATGTGGGACGCCGTGGGAGAGGGAGCCGAAGGATGACGGACCGGGAGTTCGAGGAGCGGCGCGACCAGCCGCGGGCACAGGACCGGCAGCAGCAGAAACCGCCGGCGCAGCGGCAGGGCGGCCGGTCGCAGCCGCGCGACCGGGGCGGACAGCACGGCAGCTCCGGACGGGGGAAAGGCCAGGGGCTGCGCGGTCCGCTGCTCGGCGAGTACTCACCGCCCTACGTCCGCCGCACCAGCCAGGTCGCCGCCGTGATGCTGTACAACAACGGCGGATACAGCGTGCTGTGGCCCGACCACCGCGAGGACGTCAACAAACCGTGGGTGGGCCGCCCTTACAGCATCGTCGAGATCCAACTCGGCGTACACGTCACCTCCTTCGACCTGCGGCTCCCGGCCGCGGGCGACGCGGCGTTCTTCGATGCGACGGCGCGGGTGCACTGGGAGGTCGTCGACCCCCGCCTCGTCGTCCGCCGCAACCTCAGGGACGTCGGCGAACTGCTGCACGACGAACTGCTCGCCGGACTGCGCAGCGTCTCCCGCCGTTTCCGGCTCACCGAATCCCACCGCGCGGACGAAGCCGTCCGCGCCGAGGTGGAGGCCGGCCGCATCGCGCTCGGCCAGGACCTCGGTCTCTCCACCCGGGTCCATGTGTTCATCGATCTCAGTGACGACGTCAAGACGCGTGTCCAGGAAAAGGACACGCTCACCATCGACATGGAGAACGACGACGTCAGGGCGGAATCGGAGCGCCGCAAGAACGCGCGCAAGCACGAGGCGATCCGCGCGGAGGCCAAGGTGCTCCAGGAGATCCTGAGCCGGGGCGAGGAGAGCGAGATCGCCTACTACATGGCCACCAACCCCGACAAGCAGTGGGAGATCCGTCAGGCCATCAGGGAGGAACGCCGGGAAGGGCAGGCGGACTTCATCGGCCTGTTCCACAAACTGCTCGACACCGGAAACCTGGAACGGCACGACATCGGCGACCACATGTACGAGGTGCTCCAGTATCTGCGGGAGAACTCCGGCGGGGTCCTCGGCGGCGTCATCGACTCCGTCGGACTGCCACTTTCCGGTGGTTCTCGCCACGCACTGGAGCAGAACCGGAACCGGAACGGACGCCCCGGGCGTGATGGGGACCATGGTCGGCAACTGGAGCGCGGCGACGACGAAGGACGGCGGGAGCGGGCTGAGCCCCGCCACCCTTTCTGGGAGGAAGAGTCCACCCCAGGACCCGACGGGGAGGGGCGGGTGTACGAGCCCACCCGCGTGGACTCCTCGGCCGACCAGGAACGCGAACGGGAGCGGGAGCGGCAAAGGGAACGCGGGCGCGACTACGGCCGAGATGTCGACCGGGACCGCGAGGCCGACCGGCGCCGCGACGCCGACCGGGACTGGGACGGCGACCGGGACCGCGACCGGGGCTGGGACGGCGACCGGGAACGCCCGTCCGTCCGGGACCGGCACCGCGACCGCGACCTCGGGCGTGATGAGGACTTCGGCCGGGGCCGTGGGCACGGCCCGGAACAGGACGACCTCTGGGGTCCGGACGAGTACCACGTCAACAGTCGCTCCGAGGCGCGAGGTTCGGGAGCGGACCGTCTGTCCCACAGGAGTGACTCCTCCCGCCGGGACGACGGGCGACGGGCCGGACCGCCGAGCGCGGGCTTCGACGACTGGGACGACTGATGACCACCACCGACCCGCGCCGTACGACCGGCCCGGAGCCGGCCCCGGATGCACCCGCGCCCGCCGACCCCGCGCCCGGCCCCGCGCCCGCCCGTGCGGCCGACGACCCCGATGTGCGGTTCGTGGCCGAGCGGCTGCTGGAGTCCGTACGGGAGGACATCGGGCGGGCCGACTCGAAGGCGGCGATCCTGCTGTCCGGCGGGCTCGCGTTCCTGGCCGTCGTCTGGGCACGGGAGGGAACTGCCGCGCCGAACGGCTTCGCGCTGGGGCTCGTGGTGGCCGGTGGACTCCTCTGGCTGGCCGGACTGTTGATGCTCATAGGTGTGGTGCTGCCGCGCACCCGGATAGGTGCCGACGCGACATTCCTTCGCGATCTCACCGGCAACACTCCGCCGGAGGTGCTGCACGCGCGGCTGACCGAGTCCGGGGGGGACGTCGTGCGCTGGATGCTCAGCCAGGCGACCGTCCTCGGCGCGGTGCTCACCGCCAAATACCGCTGGCTGCGCGCGGGGGTCTGCTCTCTGACCCTCGGCGTAGTGCTTTCCGTAATCGGCCAGGTGTGGTGACGAGACGATGGAACAGCAGATGAACGCGACCGCACGAACCGAACGCCCCGCAAGAGGCGGAAAACTTCCGGCGACCGCACGGCGGTTACCGGGCAGGGCGCGCACGCTGGGGCGTGCCGCCGGACTGGGACTCGTACTCCTGGCACTGGCGGGGGCGGCGCTCCCCGCACCGCGGGCCCACGCGCCGCAACGCGCCGCGCAGGCCGCCGAGGGGCCCGATCCGATCGACTTCGCCATCGTCGTGGACCTCTCCAAGAGCCTCTCCGACCAGGATCTGGCCCGCGAAGTGGAAGCCGCGGCCCTGCTCAGCCAGGGTGAGATCTCCGAACGTTCGCGCGCCGCGGTGATCGGCTTCGGCAGCGCCGAGAAGTCCGGGCAGTCCGCGGTGCGCCAGGTGTGCGGACTGATCGCGGTGAGTGCGGCGGGCCGCCAGGAGCTCAGTGACTGCGTCCAGCAGCTCGGGAACCGGGCCAAGAACGCCACAGGACCCGGCACCGACTTCCCGGCCGCCATCCGGCAGGCAGTGAACCGGCTCACCAAGGACGGCAAACCGGGCACCCCGAAGGTGGTGTTCCTGCTCACCGACGGCAAACTGGACGTCGGCGACAGCCCCGAATACGGCACCGACACCGCCAGCCGGCAGGCCAACGCGGCCGGACAGCTCACCGACGAACTCGCCCGCGCACGCCGGGAGTCGGTGCAGATCTGGCCGCTCGGATTCGGCAGCCAGATCGACAGCGGGGCACTCGACGCGATGGCCAGGGGCGGCTTCCGCAACGGCTGTGCCAACCTCCCGGGCGCCACCCCGAAGGCCCGCGTCGTCGCCGACTCCGCACAGATCGACAAGGTCCTCCAGGAGACCTTCGCCGCCGCACGCTGCGCCCAGGTGGTCGAGGGCGAGCGGGGCAAGCCGCCCGGGGACCTCTCGGTGACCATTCCGCCGATCGCCACCGACGGATCCCTCACGGTCAGCAAGCACGACCGCAAGGTGTCCGTGACGTACTTCGACCCCAACGGGGACAAGGTCCCCACCAGCGGATCCGCCAACGGGTCCAGCTTCGAGGTCAGCGGCCAGGACGGCCCGGTGGAGGCTCTGCGGGTGAAGAACCCGATGCCCGGAAAGTGGCGGGTGCACGTCGAGGCGCCGGAAGGGCACCAGGGGCAGGACGTCGTGGTACGGGCCATCTGGCAGGGCCGGCTCCGCTCCGCGATCACCCTCGACCCCGCCTCGCCGACCGCCGGCGAACAGGCCGTCGTGGAAATGCGGATGCAGACCCGGCGCGGCGTCGTCATCACCGACCAGAACCTCCTCAAGGGGATCCAGGTCGGGGTCAAGGTCACCGGACGGGGCTTCGAGCCGGTGAACGTGCGGCTCAAGGACGACGGGACGAAGCCCGACGCCAAGGCGGGCGACGCCCGGTTCACCGGCACGCTCGCCGTGCCCGACGGAGCCACCGGGGACCTCGCCGTCGTGGGGGAGATGTCCGCACCCGGGGTGACCGGCGACCAACGGCCGCTGTACACCGCGCTCGGCACCGGCAAAGCACCCGTCGAGGCCGGACTGACCGTCGAGCGCAGCACCGTCCACCCCGGGGGAACCCTCCGTGGAACCCTGGACGTCACCAACAACGACACCGTGGCGCACACCCTCACCCTCGGGCTCGCCGACCAGCCCTCCGGCACCCGGCTGGCGGTGGACCCGGTCAAGGTGCGTGCGGAGCCCGGCAGTTCGCACCACACCTTCACGGTGTCCGTCGGCGCGGACGCCCCGCTCGGCGAGCTCGGGGGCGGGATCGTCGTCACCGACGCCGACGACCGCGGCCGCACCCTCGACCAGACCTTCCTCGACGCCCTCGTGGAGGCCGAACCCACCTGGTGGGACCGCTGGTGGTGGGCCGTCCTGGGTGCCGCGGCCCTGCTGCTGGCGGCCGCGGCCGTCCTGGGCGTACTTCTCAGGGCTCGCAAACGGCTGCGCGACCTGACCGGCGTGAAGCTCGAACTGCGCAGGGGCGGCACCCTCGACACGCTGACCGTCCGACCGGGCCAGAGCGGCGGTGGCAACTTCCACTTCACCGTGGAGCGGGCCAGCGGCTCCGCACCCAAACTCCATCGGGTGACCGGCTCAGGGGCCGGGCACCGGCTGAGCCGCACCGGCGCGGGAGTGCTCGCCCTGCGCCTGCACCGCGGCCGTGAGCGGGCCCTGGCGGCGGGGGAGGTGGTGGAGCTGGACGACGGCCTGGAGCTGCTCGTGCACGACAACCGGCGGGCCACCTCGGTCCGGCCGCCGCGCGGCCGCACCCCGGGCGGAACCAACGAGCCGCGCAGGGGCGACGGTGGTCCGGGCGGCGGTTCGGGCCGGACACCGCGCCGCCCGTTCGGCCCCCGTTCCGGCGGCTCCGGCGGCGCCTCCGACAGCGGACGCGGCGCACCCCGCGACCCGGCCACCGGGTCCGGCAGCCGCCAGTACGACGCCAACTTCTGAGCCCGGGCACCAAGGGGAGACAAGAGACAGATGAAGATCTACCAGCCCATGCTCTTCGTCGGACTGGGCGGCACAGGCGGCCGCATCGGCGCCGAGCTGGAACGCGGACTGCGCCGCGAACTCTGCGGCCCGGACGGCACCAAGCTGGCCGTCGACGACCGGCGCAAGCGCTTCCAGCTGCCCGACTGCCTCCAGTTCGTGTACGCCGACTTCAGCGAGTCCGAGCTCGACCAGCTGCCGCACCTCCAGGCCAAGGGCGCGGAGGCGGCCGCGTACGCCCGCACCTCACGGGTCGTCCACGACCTGCTGCCCGCCCACTACGACAGCTCCCCGGACGTCGCCCGGATGCTACGGGTGGCCCTGCACGAGGAGACCCGGAGCTGGCTGCCGCCCAAGGAACGCGAACCCCGGGTCGCGCCCCTGCACAACGGGGCGGGCCAGCTGCCCACCGTCGGGCGTTCCGCGCTCTTCGCCACCCTCCGCGGCGGCCTGGAACCGGTGCTAGGCCAGCTCCGCGCCGCCATCAGCGCGATCAGCAACTCGGCAGGCGACCTGCGGGACGTCGGCGGCCGGCAGATCCGCGGCTGCGACGTGTTCGTGGCGTTCTCCGTGGCCGGCGGCACCGGCGCGGGCATCTTCTACGACTTCATCCACCTCATCGGGCACGAGTTCCGCAAGTCGAAGGTGCCCGGGGTGAAGATCTACCCGCTGGTCGTCATGCCCTCCGCATTCCCGCCCGGGGCAGGCGGCGGCCGGGACGCCGAACTCAACGCGTCCCGCGCCCTGGTGGACCTCTCCCGGCTTGTGGACGACCAGAACGTGCCCAGCGCCCAGTCCGACTTCGGCGACGTCGAACAGCAGGGCTCGCTCGCGGTGCGCTACCCGGGGGAGGGGCTGGTGCGGCTGCGCTCCTCGACGGTGCAGACGGCGTTCCTGTTCAGCAAGCCGTCCGGGATCCGGCCGGAGGACCTGCGCCGTTCGGCGACCGCGATGGTGATGTCCCTGATCGGCACCGAACTCGGCGACGACACGGCGGGCGGGCGCTCCGAGGGCGACTACATGTCGTTCGCCGCCAGCTTCGTCAACAAGAGCGTCGAGCGTTCCACCCCGTCCCGCTCCGGCATCGGCCACCGCGGCATGTCCACCAGCCTGGCCGCCTCCCTGACCGTGCCGGTCGACGACCTCGCGGAGATCGTCGCAAGCCGGCTGCTCGCCCAGGCGGTACGCGACATGGGCGAGCGGGCCGTGCGCGCCGACGACCAGGGCACCGAACGGGTCCGCGACCTGTTCGACCGCTCCGGCATCGGCAGGCTGTGGACCCGCGAGGCCCCGGAGGTCCCGGCCCCCGACCCGCTGCCCAAGGGCACCAAGGAGATCGGGCAGGCCCTCAGGGACCGCATCGGTGACATGGAGGACGGCCTGAACCGCCTCGACCGGGAACTCGACCGAGAGATCCCGCGCATGGTCGAGGACTTCAAGCCGGGCACCGGGGCCAGGGAACTCCTCGGCCTGGTCGGCCCGTTCAAGGCCGAGCGGGTCCTGCTCGGGCTGCCCGAGCACCCGCAGCGGGCCGCCGCCGTCGGCTTCGCCGGGATGCTCGACAACCGCAAGAACGACCCGGAGAAGCCCGACGGGGTCACCCCCTCCGCGCCCCAAATCCCGCGCATCAGGCGCAGCGTCGGCGGCATCGTCCCCGCCCGCTGGGGCGACCCCGACGTACAGCTGGCGGTCGAGGAGCAGGACCGCTGGTACCAGTGGCGGGCCAACCGGCTGTGGCACCGCAGCTGGAAGGACCACGAACTGCGCTGGCGCGCCCCCCTCGCCCGTACCATCAAGGAAGTGTCCGCCCTGGTCAGGGCGTTGCGGGCACACGAGGACGACGAGCGCAAGTCCTTCCGGGACCGCCGCAAGGAGCTCTACCGCGACGACCGCACCGGGGTCTCCTACCTGCTGCCCCCGCAGGGCACGCTCGGCGCCTTCTACGACGACGTCTTCGACCGGCTGCGGCAGAACGAGGGCCTCCCCGAGAACCAGGACGCGGCCGGCCTGCTCGACAAACTGGTCCAGCCCGCCGACTGGCAGCTCGCCCTCGACGCGGTGAAGCGCTCCCCGCGCGACGCCGTCAAGGAGGTCAAGCAGGTCGTCGAACGGCGCGTGAAGGGCCTCTTCGGCGAGGCCAGCATGCTCAACGACCGGCCGCTGCTGCCCTCGCTCGGCGTGCTGCTCCAGGCGGCCGCGGGGGACGAGGACGCGGAGGCGTCCGTCGACGCGCGCTGGCTGGAACAATTCCGCTCCCAGCTCGCCGGCCTGCTCCCGGTCGGCTTCACCCCCGACGGCAACGGCCCCCTCAAGGTCCTCATCGTCTACCCGCAGAGCGAGACCAACGAGCGCAACGCCCGGTTCCTCCAGGAGGAGCTGAACCTGCCCCGCGACCTGGTCGGCAGGCCGGAGACCCGGGCCGTGGACACCCAGGCGATCACCGTGGTGCTGTTCCGCAGCGGCATGAGCCTCACCGACGTGTCCGAGGTACGGCACGTCCTGCGGCTGTGGGCCCAGTCCAGGGACGCCGCGGGCACCGACGACTTCCTGCAGTGGCGCCAGCGGCTCGGCTACCGCGACGACTGGCTGGCCAGCACCGAGGACGACCGTCGGCGCATCCTGCACCGCATCCTGTGCGCCATGTGGAACGGACGCGTCGAGGTCCGCGGGCCGCGGCACTCGCCCGAGGCCATCCGGATCCGTCTTCAGGACGGCGACTCCGCCACCATGACGCTCCGGCTCGAAGCGTTCGACGAGAACGTCTCCAGCTGGTCGGGCCTGCTCAGGGCGTACGAACAGTGGGCACTGCTCGACGAGGGCGAGATCATCGAGGACTTCTGCGACCAGCTGATGGCCGCCCAGCCGCACGGCCTCACCACCACCCCCACGCCCCCCTCGGACCTCTTCCGCGCCTTCGTGCAGGAAGTGGCTCCGCAGCAGATCGAGCTCCTCGGACAGCTGGCCGAGGAGTACGGGGCCGAGGACGAGGAGTGGATGGTTCCGCTCCGCAGCTTCTGGGAGCGCACCCTCCAGGGCGCGCTGGACCTCCGCTTCCCGGGCGCACAGCGGCCCAATCGCCCCAACCTGCGGGCCCTCTTCCAGCGTCACGGGGTGGAACGGGGCCCTGGCACGGGCACCGCGGGCGGACCCGTCGCACCGGGCGGGGGCGTCCCAGGGGCCCGCCGCGCCCCGGGCGGCCGGAGTCGGGCACACGCCGCACACCTGCCGGTGGGCGACGGACCCGCGCAGGCGCAGGAGCGGTACGCGGCGGGCGAGAGGTACGCGCCCGGTGGCCGGTCCCGGCTGAATGGACACGGCCCCACCGACAGCAGGGGCGCGGAAGAGTGGACCGCCGGCCACGGGACCGCCGGCCACGGGACCGGCGGCAGCGGTGCGCCCGACGAAGGGTGGCCGGCGGACGAGGAGTGGGTGGTCGCGAGCGACGGCGCGCAGGCCGGTGCCTTCCACGGCGAAGGACCGCTGTGGCTGGACGAGGAATCGGCCTGGCCGCAGGAGCCCGGGCCGGCGGACGGCCAGGGCGGCCGGGGCGACCCCGAGTGGCCGCGGCGCGACGCCCCCTCGGGCGGATTCGCCTGGCGGGACGGGGGCGAGGACGAGGGCACGGATGAGGGCGGTGGCGCCCGGGGCGAGAGGGATTCACGCGGCGAGAGGGACCCACGCGGCGAGAGGGATGCACGGAGTGAATGGGACCCACGGAGTGAGTGGAGCGACCGGACCCGGGGCGACGGGGCGTACGGCGACAAGGAGTCCGGCGGTCCGGACGCGGGGCGCCCGGAGCCGGACGCGGACCGGTTCCGAAAGCCCTCGCCCGGGCAGGGCCCGGAAGGGGACCAGTGGTGATCATCGAACAAGGGCTGCCCGCACACGCGGTCTGTCTCGATCTGCGCCCGGTGACCGGACCGGGCGCACAGCCGGGTGAGGCCGCCCGCACGGTGCGCGAGGCACTCGCCGCCGTGCGCACGTCCACCGACGCGCGGCGTCGCTTCCTCGTCGTGGACGACGCGGTCCGGCTGGACCGGAATCAACTGCTCTACGAGCAGCTCTTCGCCCACGGCTCCGCCCGCATCATCTGTCTCGCGGTCGGACCGGCCGAGGACGATCCGATCGGTGGCGGATACACGGAGTACCCGGCCGTCCCGCCGGCCCGCGACGCCACCCACCGTGACGCCACCCACCGGGACCCCGCCCGGCACGGCACCGTGCCGCCGCCGTCGACGGCAGCCCGCCCGCTGGCCCGTCCGCTCTCGCTGCGGCCGCCGGACGCCGGAGTCCTGTGGATCCTCGACCCGCTCGCGGGCGAAGCACCCCCCGCCGGCACCGGGTACGACGACGACATCCTGCGCCCCCTGCTCGAAGTGCTCTCCGAGCCCGGCGTGTTCGACGCCGTACTGCATGCCCTGGGCAAGGTGATGGACGGCGTCGCCGTGCCCGGTGTACGCATCCTCGAACACGATCTGACGGAGGCCGCCCGCCGCCGGACCTGGCGGCAGGCCCTCGACACCCTGGCCGGTCAGGACGTCCCGGCCCCCGCGCTCGTCACCGCCGCCTCGCCCGCCGCCCACTCCGGGTACGCAGACCCCGGAGAATCTGCGTCCGGCCCCCCGGAGGCCGTCCCCGCAGCACTGGCACCGCTGCTCGGCGGCGGCATCCCCCGTAGCATCCGCGACCGGGCCTGGCTGGTGCACGGCGGGGACGCCGAGCTCCGCCACCGCAGGTGCGAGAGCGCACTGCGGGACGCCGAAGCAGCGTACGAACAGACCCGCCCCGCATCCGGCCTCTTCGCCTCCGCTCGCCAACGGGCCGACGTGCCCGGCGCGTTGGCGGAGCTTTCGGCGGCCCTGGAGAGCTATCGCGAAGCCGTCGCGGGCGCCCTCACCGACGGCGACGGTCTGCGCCTGTTGCCCGAGCAGCGCAGCCGTCTGGGGCGGCGCGGCATCGAACTTCCCGAGATCACCGAGGTCTCCCGGGAGAGCGTCGGCCCAGGACTGCGCGGCTACACCGAACAACTCCTCGCCAGGGGGCTCCCGTTGAGGTCGGTCGCCGCCAGGCTCGGCGGCCTCTCCGACCAGTCCGCGCCCGTGGGCAGTGCCGCCCGCCTCACCGAACTCGACCAGGCCTGCCCGAGCGGCTACGCACGTGATCTCGCCCGCCCCGCCCCCTTCGTCGTGGGTGGCGACCGGCCGCGCGCGGTCGATCCCCTGATGGCCCTCGTGCTGGCCTTCGCCGCCGGGCTGTGGCCCTGGTTCGGCTGGCTCGTCGTACCGGTGGCAGGTGCCGTGATGGCGGGGCCGGCCCTGCTCATGATGAGCCGCAGGCCCAGCCGTTCGCCGGACAGGCAGCGCGACGGCGGCGGCCGCACGGGCTGGTCCGGCCGGCTCGTCGCGGGACTGGCCGGGGGAGCGGCAGGCGGTCTTGTCGGCCAGCTCGCCGCGGTGCCACCCTGGCTGGGGGGCGGCGCGCTGGTGCTCGCTCTCGCCCTGTCCGTCACCCTCTCGGTACGCGACTGGACGCGAGCCGTCGACGCCTGGTGGAGGGAGATGCGGGTGCGGGAGGCCGCCGGCTGCGTGGACGACATCGACCGGCTGCTCGCCGAAACCGCCGTGCACGACTGGCTGTTCGCCGACGCCCGCTACCACTGCTCCGACGGTGCGCGCGCCGTCGCCGTACTGCTGAGGCGGGTCGCCGAACAGGTGGAGTCCTACCAACCGCCACGACGGCCCGCGCGGGCCGCTCGCGTGCGTCCCGTACCGGAGCCCCCGGCCGATCCGGGGGCGAACGCCGGCTACGAGTACGAGAGCACCCACCACGACGACCCCGGTTCCGCTCCGGAGAGGGAAGCGCGCACGGGCCCGCAGCCGGGCGAAGCCCCCCGCCCGGCCACCCAGGTGTGGAGCTGGGACACCTGGAGCGACGCCGTCGAGACCGAGCCCGCGTCCGGCCCGCTCGACGACCTCTTCGCGGCCGACAGGCCCGGCGCCCCGGAGCAGGCCGCCTCCGCCTTCGCCCCGGACGACTTCTTCACCGACCCGCCTCGCACGCACAAGGCCCAGCAGGACACCTGGGAGTGGGACGAGGACGCCCGGCCGCCGTGGCTGGTGCGGGAGACCGGCGACGGAGGCACCGCGCTCGTGCCCACCCTCGTCTCCGACCTGACCCACGGCATCACCCTCCTGCTCGCCTCCTGCTGGGCGACTGTGGAACGCGACCCGGACGCCGCCTCCCGGCTTCCCCTCGCCCCCAAGGTCGGCGAACTCCTCGACCAGGAACACGCGGCACTGCGCCGGGACGCCGTCGCTGCACCCCCGCCCTTCGCCCCTGCCCCCGAGACCCGTCCCGGAGCGGCCCTGCTGCTCGGAGTCGCCGTCGACCGCACCGCCGAAATGCTCGACTCGGACTCCTTCGCCGAGCGCGCGCTCCGACTGTGCGCCGCCGAACACCGCCGGATGCTCTCCAAGGACCCGGAAGCCGAACGCCGGGTGCGGTTCGCCCCCGAAGCCGCCCGCCGGGGCGCCGAGGCCACCGACCCCGACGGCTGGCACGGCGCCGCCGACGACGTGGTCTGGACCCCCGCGGGACGGCACGCCGGAGTGCTCAGCCTGGTGCCGCTGCGCGCGGGCGGCGTCCGCACCGTGCGCAGTTACGACGAACCGGAAGCGGAAGGCGAGTACGCATGACAGAGGCTCTACCGGTCGAGGAGCTGGAGTTCTTCCTGCTCAAGGGGGACTCCGTCCGTTTCGCGGCCGGGTTCGGCGACGACCGCCGCGCAAGCGGCCGGACGGCGGCACTGAGCCGGGAGGCGAAACTCGGCGACGGCTGGCACGTCATCCAGCACCGGCTGCCGCTCTCCGCCCGCTCCCACCCCGCGGCCTACGACGCCCTGGAGCGCGAGGTCGCCGCCGCAGTCGCCGTCGAACGGAGCTACGGCGCCGAACCGTACGGCGAGATCTTCACCCGGCTCGTCGGCTTCAACCTGGACGCCCCCGAACCCTTCGTGCTGTACAAGCGGCCCGAGGGCGACCCGCTCGCCGACCGGCTCGGCGCACTCGGCATCCAGGCCCAGCGCCAGGTGATCAGCCAACTCGTCCTCGCCGTACGCCTGCTGGGCGCCGCGGGTCTCGTCCACCGGGCACTCGCCCCGCACACCGTCCGCTGGAACGGCACCAGGATCCAGCTCGCCGAACCGTACGCGGCGATCCGTGTCGGCGACCCCAGGGACGCCTTCGGCACCGGCCCCTGGGCTTCCCCCGAACAACGGGCGGGCCGGGGCGTTGCCGACGAACGCGACGACGTGTGGGCCGTCGCCCAGCTCGCCTACACCCTGCTCTCCGGCCGCCAGAGCAACGGCGCGGGCCCACCCGCAGACCTCGCCGACTACCGGCAGCTCGCCGCCCTCGGTGGCAGCGGACCCTTCGCCCCCCAGGCAGCCGACCGGCCGGACGCCGCGGACCTGCTGCGCCTCCTCGGCTTCCCCGACCCCCTGGGCACCACCCCCAGCACCGGCGACCCCCTGGCCAGGGACCGGGCCGACTTCGACGCCCGTACAGCGGTGAAACGCCGGACCAGGGGAATCGGCACCGCACCGCACGGCACCCCGGACCCGGACGGACAGGAGTGGAACGGCGGCTACGAATACCCCACCGGACGCACCGGCCGCCGCTTCCTGCGCGACTGGTTCGCCCCCCACGGCTCCCGCAGGCCCGCCGCCGCGCCGCCCGAACCGCCTCCCCTCCCACGGGTTGCCACCCCGCGCCCGCCGCTCTGCCCGCACTGCAGGCTCCCCGTCGTCCACGACGAGAGCCGGCTCTTCGCACGCAACGCCAAGAAGGAGTACAAACCCCTCGACCTCACCGGTGAACTGCGGCCGATGCACCGCAAGGAAGCGCTGCGCCACGCCTTCCAGAAGTGCCCGCACGCCCCCGCCGACCGCCCCCACTACCTGCCCGTGCCGTACCTGACCAACGGCGAGCCCCTCACCATCGCCATGGTCGGCAGCTCCGCCGCGGGCAAGACCCACCTCCTCGCCGCCATGCTCGGCGAGATCGAGCAGGGCGGCCTGGAGCCGTACGGACTGACCTGCCTTCCGCTGAACCCGGACTGGCACCGCGAATTCCTCCAGGAGAAGGTGCAACGGCTGCACCAGGGCGAAATGCTCGACGGCACCCACCAGGAACCCTTCGCCGACTTCGCCGACGGTCTGCTGGTCACCGGCCACGGCGTGAACCGTCCTGTGCTCTTCTTCGACCTCGCCGGCGAGGACCTGGCGCAGGACAACGAGGTGACCCGCTTCCTCGGCGAGGTCGGCGCGTTCATCTTCGTACTCGACCCGCTGCGCGCCCTGCACCTGCCCACCCTCGACCCGGTCCGCGCCCGCGTCGGACTGCACCAACGGGACCTGGGGGACGAGGCGTTCACCACCGTCCTCAACCGCATCCCCAGGAACGGCCGTTACGTCGACGCCGCGGCAGCCGTCGCCGTCAACAAGAGCGACCTCGTACGGTTCGACCCCGCCGTGGACCGCTGGCTCAACCGCTCCGCCCCACCGGTGTTCGACGCCGCGACGGTACGCGAGGAGAGCCGGGACGCCTACGCGTTCGTCCAGCACCACGGCAGCCGGGCCTGGCTGAAACCGTTCGACGACTGCGGTCGGTGCACCCTGCACTTCGTGGCCGCCACCGGGGGACAGGAACGCGACTCGGCCTTCCCCCACGGCGTACGCCCCCGCCGGGTACTGACGCCCCTGCTGTCGATCTTTGCCATGTGCGGGCTGCTGCCCGGCGCGGACCGGGAAGAGGTGGGTGCCTGATGGGCAGGCGGCAGCAGGACGAACCGGTCCACCAGATCGTCTTCCGCTGGGACGCGGGGAACCGCTCGGGCAACACCGGGTTCGGCCCGGTGGCCTGGTCCTGCGACCCGGACTCGGCCCAGGACTACTTCCACAAAGTGGCACCGCTGCTGCGCGGCAACCACAGCGCGGGCGACGGACCGGACGCCGCCGGACTCGTGCGGCTGCAGCGCGGGAACACCGTCATGCTGCTGCGCCGCACCCCCCGGCGCGACCCGGGCGGCCGCCCCGGCACGCTCTGCCACGCACTGATCGGCTCCACCGCCTTCCTCGACCCGGAGACCTGCATCGCGCTGGACGCCTGGACCTGGGCGCAGGACGGGCCGGACTGGGGGGAGGTACGCGGCGAACTGGCCCAGATCCGCTCCTCCTTCCTCGAGGAACACGCCGCCCACGGCCGGAACGAGCTGATCGGCGACTTCAAGGACTTCACCCGGCCGGCCGCCGCCCCGCTGATCGCCGCCACCGCCGAACTGCTGCGGGAACCGCAGAGCGGCCTGATGCTGCTGGACCGGCTGGGTGGACGCAGCGCCTGCCGCACCCTGATGGGCCTCTACGGGATCTTCAGCGGGGTCTACCCCGACCGCTGGACGTACGCCACCAGGGACACCGCCGAGTCCGAGTCGATCCGGTTCGCCTTCGTCCGCCGCTGGCCGGGCTCCACGGCACAGGGCACCCGGCTCACCCGGGTCGACCCCGACGAAAAGCTCGACGACCGGGCGGAAAAGCTCGCGGTCCATCTGGTCGGCCACTTCCTGACCAGGATCGGCCGGCCGGAACTCATGTACCAGGTGCCGGAAGCCCTTGCGCAGGCGCTGGGACCCGGCAGGACCGGCCACCCGAGCAGCGACCAGCTGCACCGCGCCGCCGAACGCGCCCTGCACGAACTGGAATCGGCCCCCGCCGCACGCCCCCAGGCGGAGGAGGAGCGCCGTCGGCAGGAGCGGGCCCACCAGCAGGAGCTGGAGCGGGAGCGCGAGCACCGCAGAGCCCAGTCCCGGGCGCAGGCCCGCGCCCAGACCCTGGAGCACCGTCTGGAGCAGGAGCGGGAACAGGCACTCGAACAGGAGCGCCAGCGCAACCTCCGGCGCCAGCGCGCACGCCAGGAGGAGAACCGGCGGTCCCGGGAGCGCGAGGAGAACGGGGACGCGGGCTGGGACCGCGACCGCTCGCAGGACCCGGAACGGGCGCGGGAAGGCGACCGGACCCGGAGCCAGGAGCGCGACCCCGACGGGAGCCGGGAAACGGGCGGGCACCAACCCCCGATGCCACGCACCGGCCCGCGTACTGACCTGCGCCCCGATCCGCGCCCCGATCCGCGCCCCGATCCGCGCCCCGAGCTGCGTACCGCCCCGCATACCGATCCCGGGGCCGGCCCCCGCCGTGAATCCCCCGTGCACCCGCCGCCCGCCCTGCCTTCCCAGCCCCCGCAGCACCCGGCGACGCAGCGGGCCGGTACGAGGGCGTCCGCGCCCACGGGCACGGACGCACCCACAGGCACGGCCCCGCACGCGGGCACGGCCCCGCACCCCGTGACCGGTTCAGCCCCGCCTGCCGGAGCTCCGTACACCCATGGCCCGTACGCCGGCCCCGCGTACACCGGCACGCGGGACGGCGACCCCGGCACCTCCGCTCCCGAGGGGCCGCACCCCGCAGGCCCCAGGACGGAGGAGCCGCCCGGGTCCGTCCATGGGCAGTGGCCCGTACCCTCCGGGGCCCGGTGGCGGCCCGCGCTGCGCCGCCGCAAGCCGTCGCTGACGTACCCCCAACTGCTCGACCTGCTGGTACCGCTCGACGACACCGCCGACGACGCGGCACGGCAGCAGGCGGCGGACGCCGTCGCGGAGGCCGGGGACCCGGAGCTGATCACGGCCCTGCGCGAGAAGCTCAGCTTCACGGCGACGACCCTGCTGATCACGCAGGCCACCGAGCGCTGGACCCACTGGCGCGAGGGCACCCGGCTGCAGCTCTGCGAGGCCGTGCTGGACGCCGGGCTCTTCCTGGACCGGGGCCGGGGGCCTGCCGGGACATACCCCGGGGACGACATCAGGGCGGCCAACGCGGTCGCCCTGTACGAGTGGGCGGTCCGGCCCCTGGCCCGGGAGAGCGGGCCGAGCGAGCGGCTGGCTGAACTGCTGCCCGCGCTGCGCGGCGGACCCGACGCGGCCGGCAGGACCGCCGTACGCGTGATCCTGGAAGAGGGGGAACTGCCGGGCCTGCGCGAAGAGGTGTGGCGGGCGGTGCTCACCAGAGGCCGCGAGCCACGCGGCAGCCGGACCGACGAACCCGGCCGACCACCCCCGGAGGGCGGGCCGCCTGCCGGGGCGGTGCGGCCCTCCTCGACCGGTGCGGACCGGGGGCACCCACAGGGCGCCGCACTGCCACAGTCGCAGCAGCAGCAGCAGCAACAGCAACAGCAACAGCCAAAGCCACGGTCGCGGAACCGAAGCCGGGGCCGACACTCCTGGCGCCGGGGCCGGAGCAAGGGACAACGGTCGGGGCCCGAAGAGCAGGGCCGTCCCCCGGGGTCCGAGGACCAGGGGCGACAGGCACCCTCCGAGGACCAGGCCCGCGACCGTGAGGACGGCCACGCCCGCAGGATCAGGCTCGTCCTGCTCCTCTTCGGGGTGCTGGCCGTCCTGGTGATCACCCTGCTGGTGCTGATCGCGCTGACCTTCTGAAACCGGCCATCAGCAGGGCGTGAGCCGCCCGTCTCGGCCAGGATGGGACCCATGGGATTCCATGTCGACTCCGAGACCGGGCGGCTGCGCCGCGTCATCCTCCACCGTCCCGACCTGGAGCTGAAGCGGCTCACGCCGAGCAACAAGGACGCACTCCTCTTCGACGACGTGCTGTGGGTGCGCCGGGCGAGGCAGGAGCACGACGGATTCGCGGACGTACTGCGCGATCGCGGGGTGGAGGTGCACCTCTTCGGCGATCTGCTCACCGACGCACTCGAACTCCCCGACGCCAGACGCCTCGTACTGGACAGGGTCTTCGACGAGAAGGAGTACGGGCCGCTCGCCACCGACCACCTGCGTGCCGCCTTCGACGAGCTGTCCGCGCCCGAACTGTGCGAGGCGCTGGTCGGCGGCATGACCAAGCGCGAGTACCTGGAACGCCACCCGGAGCCGACCTCGGTGCGCTTCCACGTCATGGAGCCCGACGACTTCCTGCTCGGCCCGCTGCCCAACCACCTCTTCACCCGCGACACCTCCGCCTGGATCTACGACGGGGTGTCGATCAACGCCATGCGCTGGCCGGCCAGGCAGCGCGAGACCGTGCACTTCGAGGCGATCTACCGGCACCACCCGCTGTTCACGGGCCCCGAGGCGGGCACGTTCCACACCTGGTCCGAGGGGCAGAGCGACTACCCGTCCACCATCGAGGGCGGTGACGTCCTGGTCATCGGGAACGGGGCCGTGCTCATCGGCATGAGCGAGCGGACCACCCCGCAGGCGGTGGAGATGCTGGCCAGAGGGCTGTTCGCGGCCGGGTCCGCGCGGACCATCGTTGCGCTGGACATGCCGAAGCGGCGTGCGTTCATGCACCTGGACACCGTCATGACGATGGTCGACGGCGACACCTTCACCCAGTACGCGGGTCTCGGCATGCTCCGCTCGTACACGATCGAACCCGGCGTCTGCGGCAACGAACTCAAGGTCACCGACCACCCGCCGGAGCACATGCACCGTGCGATCGCCGCCGCACTCGGCCTGGACTCGGTCCGGGTGCTCACCGCGACCCAGGACGTCCATGCGGCGGAACGTGAGCAGTGGGACGACGGCTGCAATGTGCTCGCGGTCGAGCCAGGGGTCGTGGTGGCCTACGAAAGAAATGTGACCACCAACACCCACCTGCGGAAACAAGGCATCGAGGTGATCGAGATCAGGGGCAGTGAACTGGGCAGGGGCCGGGGCGGGCCGCGCTGCATGAGCTGCCCGATCGAACGGGAATCCGTATAGAAGTCCAGTCGGTCGTATAGTGATGCGCTCCTCTGTATAAGATTCCCCTACTCGCGCAGTCGTGCACCTGTGCAGGCGCACAGCCGTCCGGTCGTCCCCTGGAGCATCACCATGACGTCACCTCACACCGATCTCGCAGGCCGCCACTTCCTCAAGGAGCTGGACTTCTCCGCCGAGGAGTTCCGCGGCCTGATCGCCCTGGCCGGCGCGCTGAAGGCCGCCAGGAAGTCAGGCACCGAGGTGCAGCGGCTGCGCGGCAGGAACATCGCGCTGATCTTCGAGAAGACGTCCACCCGCACCCGCTGCGCCTTCGAGGTCGCCGCGGCCGACCAGGGGGCCGCCACCACCTACCTCGACCCGTCCGGCTCCCAGATCGGGCACAAGGAGTCGCCCAAGGACACGGCGCGGGTACTGGGCCGGATGTTCGACGGCATCGAGTACCGCGGTGACGCCCAGGCCACCGTCGAGGAACTCGCCGCACACGCCGGCGTCCCCGTCTTCAACGGACTCACCGACGACTGGCACCCCACCCAGATGCTCGCCGACGTGCTCACCATGACCGAGCACTCGCCGGGCAAGCCGCTGGAGCGGATCTCCTACGCCTACCTCGGTGACGCCCGCTTCAACATGGGCAACTCCTACCTGGTCACCGGCGCCCTGCTCGGCATGGACGTCCGGATCATCGCCCCCCGCGCCTACTGGCCGGCCGAATCCGTCGTCGCCGAAGCCCGCAGGCTGGCCGAGCACAGCGGCGCCCGCATCACCCTCACCGAGGAAGTCGCGGAAGGCGTCCGGGACGCCGACTTCGTCGTCACCGACGTATGGGTGTCGATGGGGGAGCCCAAGGAGGTCTGGGCGGAGCGCATCGAGGCGCTCGGTCCGTACGCCGTGACCATGGACGTGCTCCGGGCCACCGGCAACCCGGACGTCAAGTTCATGCACTGCCTGCCCGCCTACCACGACCTGGGCACCACGATCGGCCGGCAGATCCACGAGCAGTACGGGCTGAGTTCCCTCGAAGTCACCGACGAGGTGTTCGAGTCCGCCCACTCGATCGTTTTCGACGAAGCGGAGAACCGGCTGCACACGATCAAGGCGGTGCTGGTCGCCACCCTGGCCGGACCCGTATAGCAATACGCCCAATTGGGTGAATATGCGATGCCCTGGTTAGGATGGCGCCGCTTGAAGGGGGCCCGAGCTCTGAGACTCGGACCCCCTTCGTTTTGCGTACGTCGTGCACCAGAGAAGAGAACCGCCCCACATGCCACCCCTGAAGCGCATCAAGTCGCCCGACCTCCTCGTCGCCGAATCCGGCGCGGACCTAGAGGGCCACGGCCTGAAGCGCACCATGGGGCTCTTCCAGCTCGTGTGCTTCGGCGTCGGCGCCATCGTCGGCACCGGCATCTTCGTCGGCCTCTCCGACAGCGTCGCGGAGGCGGGACCCGCCGTCGTCGTCTCCTTCGTCCTCGCGGCGATCACCTGCATCTTCACCGCGTTCTCCTTCGCGGAACTCGGCGGCGCAATCCCGGTCTCCGGCAGCTCGTACTCCTTCGCGTACGCCACCCTCGGCGAGCGCATCGCCTTCCTCGTCGGCTGGTGCCTGCTCCTGGAGTACGGCGTCTCCGTCTCCGCCGTCGCGGTCGGCTGGGGCCAGTACCTCAACGAACTCCTCGACAGCCTGATCGGCTGGCAGCTGCCCGCCGCGCTCTCCAGCCCGCCCGGCGACGGCGGCGTCGTCAACGTCCCGGCTGTCATCGTGATCCTGCTCGCCGCACTGCTCCTGGTGCGCGGCATCCGCGAGAGCGCCCGCGCCACCGCCGTCATGGCGGTGGTGAAGATCGCGGTGCTGGTGCTGTTCTGCGCGATCGCCTTCACCGCGTTCCGCTCGGACAACCTGTCGCCGTTCGCCACGCACGGCCTGATGGGCGTCACCTCGGGTGCCTCGGTCGCGTTCTTCTCCTACATCGGCTTCGACGCGATCACCACGGCAGGCGAAGAGGTCAAGAACCCGCGCAAGAACATCCCCGTCGCGATCATGATCTGCATCGGCATCGTCACCCTGCTGTACTGCCTGGTCGCGGTCGCCGCCATCGGTGCGATGTCCGCCGACGAGGTGGCCGCCAAGCCCGCCGCGCTCTCCCTGATTGTCAACCAGGTCACCGACTCCTCGCTCGGCGGCGGCATCATCGCCTTCGGCGCGGTCGTCGCCATCGCGTCGGTGGTCCTCGCGGTGATGTACGGCCAGACCCGCATCCTGATGTCGATGTCCCGCGACGGACTCGTCCCGCGCGTCTTCGAACGCGTCTCGCCCAGGACCTCCACCCCCGTCGCCAACACCTGGATCGTCGCCTGCGTCTTCGCGATCCCGGCGGCGGTCGTCCCGCTCGACGTCGTCATGAACCTCACGACCATCGGCACCCTGGCCATCATGGCCGTCGTGAACATCGCGGTGATCGCGCTGCGCCGCCGCAACCCGGACCTCCAGCGGTCCTTCCGGGTGCCGCTGTTCCCGGTACTGCCGGTGCTCGGTGTGCTCTTCTGCCTGTACTTGATCTACGGAACGGGCTGGCGGACCTGGCTCCAGTTCGGCGCGTTCCTCGTCGTGGGGGCGCTCGTGTACGGGCTCTACGGACGTCGGCACTCCCGTCTCGGCAAGGCGGAGGCCGCCACCCGCTGATCCGCCACCCGGTGACACGGCACCCCTTGAACCGCCACCCGCCACCCGCCGCCCGGCGACTGGCCGGCCGCAGGCGGTGCGGGCTCAGCTGCCGGTGCCCGCCTGCCGGTCCGGGGCGGTCACCGGTCGGTGTGCGCGGGGAGCGTGAACCAGACCGCCTTGCCGGTGGGGGTACGCCGATGGCCGCAGGCCGAACTGAGCGTACGGATCAGCAACAGGCCGCGGCCGTGCTCCTGCCAGGGGTCGGGGCAGGCGTCCTGGGCCGAACGGTCCAGATTCCCCGGCGGCTCGGGATCGCCGTCGTGCACCTCGACCTGGCAGCCCGCCTCCAGTAGCTCCACCACCAGCTCGATGGGGGCATCGCTGTTGGCGTGCTGGACGGCGTTCGCCACCAGCTCGGCGGTCAGCAGCTCGGCCGTGTGGCAGTCCGCCGCCGGCGCGTCCAGGTCCGCCAGGGCCGTGCGGACCAGGGCGCGCGCCATCGGCACCGCGTACGGGGAGTGCGGCAGTTCGATGCGCCAGGAGGCGGGTCCGGAAGCAGAGAGCAAGGCGGGTTCCGATCGGGCAGCAGGGGTCCTCCCCTCCACGGTACGAAGCGAAAAGCCGTTCCCATAGGGCCTCTCGCCGGGACGGGCAGGGACTTGCGCCACAGGACCTCGGGACCAACGGCGTGGTACAGGCCACAGGGCACACAAAATATCGCGCAGTCGTGACGGGGGTCACAGGGAGGTGATAGCTTCGAAGGGCCCCACGGGACCCCCACGGGACACTCACGGACCCCCACGGGACCGCCTCGACGGGACCGCAAGGGACCGCCACCGAAGGAAGGCGCCCTCATGAGCCCGTTCCTGAGCTCCGCCCCGCGCACCGAGAAGTGGCGCCACCTTCGGCTGAGCCTGGACGGCGGGGTGGCCACCGTCACCCTCGCCCGGCCCGAGAAGCTCAACGCGCTCACCTTCGGCGCGTACGCGGACCTGCGCGACCTCCTGGCCGAACTCGCCCGGGAGCGCTCCGTCCGGGCCCTGGTCCTCGCAGGGGAGGGGCGCGGCTTCTGCTCGGGCGGCGACGTGGACGAGATCATCGGCGCCACCCTCGCCATGGACACCGCACAGCTCCTGGACTTCAACCGCATGACGGGACAGGTCGTGCGCGCACTGCGCGAGTGCCCCTTCCCGGTGATCGCGGCCGTGCACGGGGTGGCCGCAGGTGCCGGTGCCGTCCTCGCGCTCGCCGCCGACTTCCGGATCGCCGACCCGACCGCCCGGTTCGCCTTCCTCTTCACCAAGGTCGGCCTGTCCGGCGGCGACATGGGCGCCGCCTACCTGCTGCCCCGGGTCGTCGGTCTCGGCCACGCCACCCGCCTGCTGATGCTCGGCGAGCCCGTCCGCGCACCCGAAGCCGAACGGATCGGACTGCTCAGCGAGCTGACCGACGAGGGCCGGGCGGACGCCCGCGCCACCGCCCTCGCCCACCGCCTCGCCGAGGGCCCGGCCCTCGCGTACGCCCAGACCAAGGCCCTGCTGACCGCCGAACTCGACATGCCCCTGGCCGCCTCGGTCGAACTCGACGCCGCCACCCAGGCCCTGCTCATGAACGGCGAGGACTACGCCGAGTTCCACGCTGCCTTCACGGAGAAGCGGCCCCCGAAGTGGCAGGGACGCTGACCATGACCCACGCCCCGGGCAGCCCTGCCTTCTCCCCGCTGCGGGTCGCCGTCATCGGCGGCGGGCCCGGCGGGCTGTACGCGGCAGCCCTGCTCAAACGGCTCGACCCCGGCCGTACGGTCACCGTCTGGGAGCGCGGTGCCCCCGAGGACACCTTCGGCTTCGGTGTCGTCCTCTCCGACGAGACCCTGGGCGGCATCGAGGACGCCGACCCCGAGGTCTACCGGGCCCTGCAGGACGAGTTCGTCCGATGGGACGACATCGACGTGGTGCACCGGGGCCGGCGCCTCACCTCCGGCGGCCACGGCTTCGCCGCCCTCGGCCGGCGCAGGCTCCTGGAGATCCTGCACGCACGGTGCCGCTCCCTCGGCGTCACCCTGCACGCCCGCACCGAAGCGCCCGCCGCCGCCGAACTGGCCCGTTCCCACGACCTGGTGGTCGCCGCCGACGGAGTGCACAGCCTCACCCGGCAGGCCCACGCCGACATCTTCCGGCCCCGCGTCACCTCGCACCGCTGCCGCTACATCTGGCTCGCCGCCGACTTCGCCCTCGACGCCTTCCGCTTCGAGATCGCCGAAACCGCGCACGGAGTGATGCAACTCCACGGCTACCCCTACACGAAGGACCCCGCCACCGGGACGGGCTCCTCCACCGTCATCGTCGAGATGCGCGAAGAGGTCTGGCGGGCTGCCGGCTTCGACACCTGCGACGAGGCCGAAGCCGCCGAGCGCTGCGGCAAGATCTTCGCCGACGCCCTCGGCGGCCGCCCGCTCCGGGGCAACAACTCCTCCTGGACCGCGTTCCGTACCGTCGTCAACGACCGCTGGTCGCACGAGAACATCGTGCTGCTCGGCGACGCCGCCCACACCGCGCACTTCTCCATCGGCTCCGGCACCAAACTCGCCGTCGAGGACGCCCTCGCCCTGGCCGCCTGCGTCGAGGAGCAACCCGATCTGCACACCGCCCTCGCCGCGTACGAGACCGAGCGCCGGCCCGTCGTCGAGTCCACCCAGCGTGCCGCCGCAGCCAGCCTCCGCTGGTTCGAGGACCTGGCCCGTTATCTCGACCAGCCGCCCCGCCAGTTCGCCTTCAACCTCCTCACCCGCAGCCGCCGCGTCACCCACGGCAATCTCCGGCTGCGCGACAGCACCTTCACCGAAGCCGTCGAAAAGGACTTCGGCTGCCCCTCGCCCGGCACGCCCCCGATGTTCACCCCCTTCAGGCTGCGCGGTCTCACTCTGCGCAACCGCGTCGTCGTCTCACCCATGGACATGTACTCCGCCGAAGACGGCGTGCCCGGCGACTTCCACCTCGTCCACCTCGGCGCCCGCGCCCTGGGCGGCGCCGGACTGGTCATGACCGAGATGGTCTGCGTGAGCCCCCAGGGCCGTATCACCCCCGGCTGCACCGGTCTCTACAGCTCCGAACAGGCCACCGCCTGGCGGCGGATCACCGACTTCGTCCACCGGCAGTCCCCGGGCACCGCCATCGGAGTACAGCTCGGCCACTCCGGCCGCAAGGGCTCCACCAAGCTGATGTGGGACGGCATCGACCAGCCGCTCGACGACGCCAACTGGCCCCTCGTGGCCCCCTCCCCGCTGCCCTACCGCCCGGGCGTCCACCAGACCCCGGCCCCGCTCGACCGCTCCGGCCTCATCGACATCCGCGAACAGTTCGCCGCCTCGGCCTGGCGCGCCGCCCGCTGCGGCTTCGACCTCCTCGAACTCCACTGCGCCCACGGCTATCTGCTCTCCAGCTTCCTCTCCCCCCTCACCAACCAGCGGACCGACTCCTACGGCGGGTCCCTCGCCCACCGCCTGCGCTTCCCCCTCGAGGTCTTCGACACCATCCGCGGTATCTGGCCCGACGACAAACCCATGACCGTCCGGATCTCCGCCACCGACTGGGCCGAAGGCGGCACCACCGAGGAGGAAGCCGTCGAGATCGCCCGCGCCTTCACCGCCCACGGCGCCGACGCCATCGACGTCTCCACCGGGCAGGTCGTCGCCGACGAGTCCCCCGAATTCGGCCGCTCCTACCAGACCCCGTACGCCGACCGCATCCGCAACTCCCTCGGTGTCCCCGTCATCGCCGTGGGCGCCATCTCCTCCTGGGACGACGTCAACTCCCTCCTCCTCGCAGGCCGGGCCGACCTCTGCGCCCTGGCCCGCCCGCACCTCTACGACCCGCACTGGACCCTGCATGCCGCCGCCGAACAGGACTACTCCGGCCCCGGCGCACCCTGGCCCCTCCCGTACCGGGCCGGCAGCCGCCGCCCTCCGGCCGGCCGCACGGACGGCCCCAAACCGCGCCTCAGCCTGCACGGAATCCAGCGGTCGTTCACCCCGGAGCAAACGCGGTGAGCACCACCCTCGTCGACACCCCCTCGTAGCCCAGACGCCGGTAGATCCGATTGCTGACCGGGTTCGCCACGTCCGCGAACAGCACCACCTCCTTCGCTCCCGCCGCCACGACGGCCGTGCTCACGTCCGCCGTCAGCGCGGCCGCGTACCCCTTCCCCCGCTGGTCCGGCGGTGTGTAGACCAGGGAGAGCCGCACCATGCCCTCCGCCGGGAGGGAGGCGCCGGCCATCGACACCGGCACGCCGCAGGGGTCCTCCCACACGGTCAAGCCGCCGTGCTCCAGCTGTGCGTCGACGATCGCCACCGCCCGGTCCCCGGGCTGCCCGGTGTCCTCGGCGAACGCCCGCACCCAGCCCGCCAGCAGCTCCCGGTCGGCCGGTGTCGCGGTCCGGGACCCGCCCGCGGCCGGACTGGCAGGCGGTATCAACCCACCCAACCGGTACAGCCGGTGCGCGGCTCCGCGCCGCAGACCGGGTCGCCCCGCACGCTCGAGCTCCCCCCAGGCAGCGGCCACGTCCGTCGCCGCTTCGGCCTCCACGGAGAAGCCCGCGACCCCGCGGCCGCCCAGCACCGCTTCGTCGTCCAGCGCCCGCACCAGCGGACGGACCGATTCCGTAGGCAGTGCCCCCACCAGCACGGGGGCCGGCGGGGTCCAGATCAGCGCCCCGTCCACAGTGCCGTCGGCCGGGCGACGCCACCAGCCGAAGAGCGGCGGCACCTCCCCGTAGGCGTCCAGTCCCCGACGTGCCAGCGTCGCGGACACCGTCAGCAAGAGGGTGTCCCGCACCGGTCTGGACGTCCGCGACTCACTCGTGGCGTCCTTGAATTCCTTGAGGTCCTCCGTGAAAGTCCAGGTCATGCCTCATCATGCGCAGACCGCTGAAAAGGGTGCCCGCGAGTATCCACAGGCATGACCGTTTGTCGTACGAATGCCGTGGATGCCTGTCCGGCACCCCTCGGCGGCGGCCTCCGGCGGCATCCCTCGGCGGCGGCCTCCGTTCCTGGTCAGGGCCTCGCCGCGCCCGCAGGCGCCGTACAGCGTGACGACCAAAGAGCAGCAAGCGGGCAGGTGAGCCACCTGGTTACTGCACGGTCCGGGGCCCGCGGGGCGCCCCGGCCCGGCTGGTCCTACGGCTGGTCCGTGCGCAGCCGGAAGCGCTGGAGTTTGCCCGTGGGCGTGCGTGGCAGTGCGTCCAGGAAGACGATCTCGCGCGGGCACTTGTACGGCACCAGCTCCGCCTTCACGAAGTCCCGCAGCAGCGCCGCCGTCGCCCCGGTCCGTGCCACCCCTTCCCTCAGCACCACATGGGCGGTGACGATCTGACCGCGCACCTCGTCGTCCCTGCCGACCACCGCGGCCTCCAGCACGTCCGGGTGACGCAGCAGGACATCCTCGACCTCGGGGCCCGCGATGTTGTACCCGGCCGAGATGATCATGTCGTCGGCGCGGGCCACATAGCGGAAATAGCCCTCCGCGTCACGCACGTAGGTGTCCCCGGTGATGTTCCAGCCGCCGCGCACGTACACCTGCTGACGGGCATCCGACAGATAGCGGCAGCCCACCGGGCCCCGGACGGCCAGCAGTCCCGGCTCGCCGTCCGGCACCTCGGCGCCCGTCGCGTCCACCACGCGCGCGTGCCAGCCGGGGACCGGCCGGCCGGTGGTACCGGGACGGATGTCGTCCCCGGCCGCCGAGAGGAAGATGTGCAGCAGTTCCGTCGCTCCGATGCCGTTGATGATGCGCAGCCCGGTGCGCTCCCGCCAGGCCTGCCAGGTGGCGGCCGGCAGGTTCTCGCCCGCCGACACACAGCGGCGCAGTGCGCTCAGGTCGTACGAGGCCGTCGAGGCCAGGTCGTCGAGCATCAGCCGGTACGCGGTCGGAGCCGTGAACACCACCGACACCCGGTGCGCGGCCAGCGCGGGCAGCAGCTGCCTGGGCCCCGACTGTTCGAGGAGCAGCGCCGAAGCGCCCACCCGCAGCGGAAAGATCACCAGACCGCCGAGGCCGAAGGTGAAGCCGAGCGGCGGACTGCCCGTGAACACGTCGTCCGGCTCCGGGCGGAGCACGTGCCTGGCGAACGTGTCCGCGACGGCCAGCACGTCCCGGTGGAAGTGCATGCACCCCTTGGGGCGGCCCGTCGTCCCCGAAGTGAAGGCGATCAGCGCGACATCGTCGCAGGACGTGTCCACCGCCTCGTACCGCGCGGGCTTGATCGCCGCCCGCCGCACCAGATCGTCGGGCGCATCCCCACCGAACGCCGTGATCCGCAGCCCCGGCACCTCGGCCTTCATCAGGTCGTCCACCGCCGTGACGTCGCACAGGGCATGGCGCACCTGCGCGATGTCGCACAGGGTGGCCAGTTCTGCCGCCCGCTGCTGTGCCAGTACGGTCACCGCGACCGCGCCCGCTTTCATCACGGCGAACCAGCAGGCCACCAGCCACGGCGTGGTGGGCCCGCGCAGCAGGACCCGGTTGCCGGGCACCACCCCCAGGTCATCGGTCAGTACGTGGGCGATCTGGTCGGCGTGCTCGCGCAGATCGCCGTACGACCAGATCTCGCCGGAGAGGGTACGCAGGGCCGGCCGGTCGGCGCGGAAGGCGTCGAGCGTGCGGTCCAGCAGCTCGACCCCACAGTTGAGGCGCGCGGGATAGCGCAGTTCCGGCAGCTCGAAGAGGAGATCGGGCCACTGCTCGGCGGGCGGCAGGTGGTCGCGCGGAAAGGTGTCGGTGTGTGCCGACGGGTGCAGCTCCATGGCCATGTCGGGTTGGCCCCCTTGCAGCGAGCAGTCCGTGGTGCGACTGACGATCTGACGGGTGGGTGGTCCGGCCGTGCGGCAGTGCTGTCGTTCCCGGTACCGCGGCGCCGCTTCCGCGCTCTTGCTCCGTGCTGTGGTTCCGTGCCGTGGTTCCGTGCTCGTGCTTCGGTGCCGGTACTCCCGAGCGTATCGTGATGGTGACGACAGTCAACGCACCGCGATAATTTGCGGGGGAGAGGGGCCACGGATGCCCGGATTCGCTCTGGAGCCGGAACAGCTGAGGTGGTGCGAAGAGCTGCGCGCGCTGGCTGGCCGGCGGCTGCGTCCACTCGCGGACAAGGGGGAGCCGGGACAGCTCAACCGTCCGTTGATCGCCGAGCTCGGCGGCCTCGGCCTGCTGGAGAGACTGTTCTCCGCCGGAGCGCTCGACCTGTGCCTGATGCGGGAGTCCCTCGCCCACGGCTGCACGGAGGCGGAGACCGCGCTCGCGCTCCAGGGGCTCGGCGCGTCACCCATTGCCAGGGCGGGCAGCGACGAACAGCGGGCCCGCTGGCTGCCCGGCGTGCGGGCCGGGCGGACGGTCGCCGCCTTCGCGCTCAGCGAGCGGGCGGCCGGCTCGGACGCCGCGGCGCTGACCCTGCGGGCCGAACCCGCCGCGGGCACCAGGGGAGCGGCAGGCGCGGGCGGACGTGCGGGCGGCTGGCGGCTCAGCGGCGAGAAGTGCTGGATCTCCAACGCCCCGTACGCCGACTTCTACACCGTCTTCGCCCGTACGACGCCGGGCGCGGGCGCACGAGGAATCACCGCGTTCCTGGTGCCCGCCGACCGTCCCGGCCTGACCGGGACCGCTCTGGACATGCTCTCCCCGCACCCGCTCGGCAGCCTCACCTTCGACGGCGTGCACGTCAGCGAGGCGGACGTCATCGGCGCACCGGACAAGGGCTTCCGGGTTGCCATGGACACCCTCAACCTCTTCCGGCCGAGCGTGGGCGCCTTCGCGGTCGGCATGGCGCAGGCCGCGCTGGACGCGACGCTGGAGCACACCGCTGCGCGGACCGCGTTCGGCGGACCGCTCAAGGACCTCCAGTCCGTAGCGCACCAGGTCGCCGAGATGGCCACCCGCACGGAGGCGGCCCGGCTGCTCGTCTACGCGGCGGCGTCCGCGTACGACAGGAACGAACCGCAGGTGCCCAGGAGTTCCGCCATGGCGAAACTCTTCGCCACCGAGACCGCCCAGTTCGTCGTGGACGCCGCCGTCCAACTGCACGGCGCGCGCGCCCTTCAGCGCGGCCACGTCCTCGAACATCTCTACCGCGAAGTGCGTGCCCCGCGTATCTACGAGGGGGCGACCGAGGTCCAGCGCACCATCATCGCCAAGGAGCTGTACGCCCGATGACGCCCCCGCCCGCGACCGACGAAGGAGCCGTGCGCCCGATGCCCCAGCCGGCGCCGGAGAACGGCGAGGGGGTCGTACACCCGCAGCCCCAGTCGCCGCCCGTGGACGACGAAGGAGCCGTGCGCCCGCAGCCCCAGTCGCCGCCCGGGAACGACGAAGGAGACGTACGCCCAGTGAACCTCCAGCGCCACAACCCTGCCGAGCTCTCCCCGCCCACCGGCTTCTCGCACGCCGTCAGCGTCGCCGCCACCGGTTCCCGGCTGGTCTTCCTCGCCGGTCAGACCGCCCTCGACGGTGCCGGGAACGTGGTCGGCGATGACCTGCCCGCGCAGTTCGAAACCGCCCTCTCCAATCTGCTGGCCGCTCTCGCCGACGCGGGAGGCACCCCGGCCGCGCTCGCCCGGGTGACGGTGTACGCCACGGACGTCGCCGACTACCGCACCCACGCGCCCGAACTCGGCCGCATTTGGCGCCGGTTGGCGGGTCGGGACTATCCCGCGATGGCGGTGGTGGGTGTGGTGCGCCTGTGGGACGAACAGGCCCTCGTGGAACTGGACGGGATCGCCGTGCTCTGAGCGGGGCCGCCGTGCTCCGAGTGGGACCGTCGTGCTGTGAGCGGGGCCGCCGTGCTGTGAGCGGCTCGTGGTGCGTCACGGCTCGCGTGGGCCGCGGTAACCGCGCTGCCCCGTGCGGCGGTTGAGGGTCCGTGGGTGCCGGGAGGCAGTCGGGACAGGAGTGAATCCGGAATCCCTTGGCAGCACTTGTGTTGTGTGACATATTACTGGCGTGTTCACGAGACGCCTCTTTGACGTGGTCGTCGTCGGTGCCGGAGTCGTCGGTGCCGCCTGCGCCTTTTACGCCTCCCGTGCCGGGCTCTCCGTCGCCGTGGTCGACCGGGGCCCGGTCGCCGGCGGCACCACCGGGGCCGGCGAGGGCAACCTGCTCGTCTCCGACAAGGAGCCGGGCCCCGAACTCGACCTCGCGCTGCGGTCCACAAGGCTGTGGCGCGAGCTCGCCGAGGAATTTCCGGGCTCCTTCGAGTACGAGGCCAAGGGCGGTCTCGTCGTCGCGGCGCACGAAGCCGGCCTCGCCGCCCTGCGTGCCTTCGCCGCCGCCCAGGCCGCGGTGGGGGTGCACTGCGAGGAGGCCGACCGCCTGACCGACCTCGAACCCCACCTCGCTCCCGGGCTCGCGGGCGGCATCCGTTACTCCCAGGACGCCCAGGTGCAGCCGGCCCTCGCGGCCGCCCACCTGTTGAAGGCCTCGGGGGCGGTACTGCACCTGGGTACCGAAGTGGTGGCAGTGCTGCGTGGTGCGGACGGTTCCGTGCGGGGTGTCCGTACTCCGCGGGGGGAGCTGCACTCCGCAGCCGTGGTCAACGCGGCGGGCACCTGGGGCGGACAGCTGGCGGAGCTGGCCGGAGTCACCCTCCCCGTCCTGCCGCGCCGGGGCTTCGTACTGGTCACGGAGCCGCTGCCACGGGTCGTGCGGCACAAGGTGTACGCCGCCGACTACGTGGCCGACGTGGCGAGCGGGTCGGCGGCGCTCCAGACGTCGGCCGTGGTGGAGGGCACCGCGGCCGGTCCGGTGCTGATCGGGGCGAGCCGGGAACGGGTCGGGTTCGACCGGTCGCTGTCGGTGGAGGTGCTCGGACGGCTGGCGCGGCAGGCGGGAGAGCTGTTCCCGGTGCTGCGGGAGGTACGGGTAATGCGGACGTACCACGGTTTCCGGCCGTACCTGCCGGACCACCTGCCGGCGATCGGCCAGGACGCGCGGGCGCCGGGGCTCTGGCACGCCTGCGGTCACGAGGGCGCAGGTGTGGGACTCGCGCCGGTCACGGGGGCGCTGATCGCGGCGGGGCTGACGGGTGAGCCTGGCCCGGCGCCGGAGTCGGGTCCGGCACCGGCTTGGGCGTCGGCGGACCTTCACCCGTTCCGGCCGGAGCGGTTCGATCCGGGAGCCGCAGAGGGCTGAAGGGCGCGACCGGCGTGGACGTCGTGGCCGTCCGACCCCGCCCCCCCGCTCGACAAGAGTGTCGTCAGACAGGAGTTCGTCCGTGTTCCGTGCTCAACGAGAGTCCCGTACGCCGCTCGGCCTGACCCGGGCCGATCCCGCGACCCCCTTCGACATCACCCTCGACGGGAAGCCGATTTCGGCCCTGCCGGGACAGAGCGTCGCCGCAGCACTGTGGGCGGCCGGAGTGCTGTCCTGGCGGACCACCCGCAGAGAAGGCCGGCCGCGCGGCGCGTTCTGCGGGATCGGGTCGTGCTTCGACTGCCTCGCCACCATCAACTCCCGTGCCAACCAACGCGCGTGCCTGATTCCGGCCCGGCCGGGCGACGCGGTGACCACCCAGGAGGGGAACGGCCGTGGCGACCTCGCAGTCTGACGACACCCCGCAACACACTCCGTACGATGCCCCGCAGCACACTCCGCTCGACGCCCCACACCACTCCCCGCTCGATGCCCCAGACCACTCCCCGCGCCACGCCGGAACCGACATCCTCTACGAATCTGCGTACGGGGCCGCGGACGAAGCTCCGTACGACCTCGCCGTAGTCGGTGCAGGGCCCGCCGGGCTTGCCGCCGCCGTCACCGCCGCCGAACTCGGCCTGTACGTGGCCCTGGTGGACTCCGCCGCGCAGACCGGCGGACAGTTCTACCGGCACCCCGCACCCGGCCTGGGCGCCCGCAGGCCCGAAGCCCTGCACCACGCCTGGTCCGCCTACGAGAACCGCGCCGTCAGGCTGGCCGCCCAGGTCGCCGCCGGAAGGGTGCACCACCTGGCCGAACGCCAGGTGTGGGCCGTGACCGGCGCGGCGGGGGAGTGGCAGGTGCACGCGGTACGCGGGCCGGACGGTGGCGGGCGGCGGGAAACCGTCCGGGCGGCCAAGGTGCTGCTCGCCACCGGATCGTACGAGCGGCAACTGCCCTTTCCAGGCTGGACGTTGCCGGGAGTCGTCGGTGCGGGCGGGGCGCAGGCCATGCTCAAGGCGGGCCTGGTGCTGCCCGGGCAGCGCGTCGTCGTCGCGGGGAGCGGGCCCCTGCTGCTCGCCGTGGCGGGCTCGCTCGCCGCAGCCGGGGCCACCGTGCCGGTCGTCGTCGAGGCGAGCGGCTACACCGGGTACGCGCGCAACGCCGGCTCGCTCGCCGCAAACCCCGGCAAGCTGGCCGAAGGCGCCGTGCACGGAGCCGCACTGGTACGGCACGGGATACGCCTGCGCACCCGCAGTGCCGTCACGGCGGTGCACGGCAACGACCGCGTCGAGGCGGTGACCGTACGGCGACTCGACGCGCGGTGGCGGCCGCTGGCCGGGCAGCCCGGCGTGCGCATTCCCTGTGACGCGCTGGCCGTGGGCCACGGGCTGGTGCCGCAGATCGAGCTGGCGACCGGAATCGGCTGTGCCACCCGCCGCACCCCGGACGGCAGCCACGCCCTGGTCGTCGACCAGTACCAGCGCACCACCGTCCCCGGCATCTGGACGGCGGGCGAGACGGCAGGCATCGGAGGAGCCGGTCTCGCGCTCACCGAAGGTGAGTTGGCCGCCCGCGATATCGCCGACGGCGGCGCACCCCCGCGTTCCCTCGGCCGCCGCCGCGACCGGCTGCGCGGGTTCGCCGAAGCCATGGCTGCCGCGCACGCCCCGGGCCCGCACTGGCGTGACTGGCTGCGACCCGACACCGACGTCTGCCGGTGCGAAGAGGTCACCGCAGGACAGATCCGCGAGGCCGTCGACGAGCTGGGCGCCCGTGACGCCCGCACGGTCAAACTGCTCACCCGGGCGGGGATGGGCTGGTGCCAGGGCCGCATGTGCGGCGCGGCGGTCGCCTGCCTCGCCGCAGGTGGTACGAACGGCAGCGACGCCCCGCCCCCAGCCGCTGCGGCCCCCGGCTCAGGCTCCACGCCACCCGCCCCGGACGGGGCCGCCTCAGCCACCACGCCCTTCGGCCCGGACTCACCCGCCGCACCCGCCACACCCCCCGACCGCCGGCCCCTCGCCTGCCCCCTCACCCTCGGCGAACTGGCTGACGGCTGAGCGCCGTCGGCCGTCATGCGCGGCACCGCCCTCTCCCCGCAGGCGAGTTGATTTCCCCGCACCCTTGCCGGAACCGCACACCCTTTAATAAAATGTCACACACTACTTAAGGAGTCCTTGGATGAACGCCCTGAGCACACCGCACACCCCCGCTGCCCCCGCCCGCCCGCGCCCCTGGCACGGTGTCATGGTCGCCACCACCCTGCCCTTCCGCGACGACCTCTCCGTCGACCTCGACGCCTACGCCGCCCAGGTCTCCCGCCTCCTCGAGGCGGGCTGCGACGGCGTGGTGCCCAACGGGTCCCTCGGCGAGTACCAGACCCTCACCGACGACGAGCGCGCCCAGGTGGTCCGTACCGCGGTCGAGGTCGCCGGCGGGGACCGCGTGATGCCCGGGGTCGCCGCGTACGGCAGCGCCGAATCGCTCCGCTGGGCCGAGCAGGCAGCGGAGGCGGGGGCAGGCTCCGTCCTGCTGCTGCCGCCCAACGCCTTTCGCGCGGACCCCGGTTCGGTACGGGCGCACTACGCCGAGGTCGCCCGGGCGGGCGTCCCCGTCGTCGCGTACAACAACCCCTTCGACACCAAGGTCGACCTGACCCCCGACCTGCTCGCCGCACTGCACGCGGACGGCAGCATCGTCGCAGTCAAGGAGTTCAGCGGCGACGTCCGCCGCGCCTACGAGATCGCCGAACTCGCGCCGGAGCTGGACCTGTTGATCGGCGCCGACGACGTCCTGCTGGAACTGGCCCTGGCCGGTGCGGTCGGCTGGATCGCCGGGTACCCCAACGCGCTGCCCGCCTCCTGCGTCGCCCTCTACCGGGCCGCCGTCGCACATGACCTGGACACCGCCCTGCCCCTCTACCGCACCCTCCACCCGCTGCTGCGCTGGGACTCCAAGACCGAGTTCGTCCAGGCCATCAAGCTCTCCATGGACCTCGCCGGACAGCACGGCGGGCCCACCAGGCCGCCCCGCTTCCCGCTGCCGGACGCCGAGGCCGCGGCCGTCCGCGCCGCCACCGAGAAGCTCCTCGCCGACGGCCACCACTGACCCGCAGCGCCCCAGCAAACCCTCAGGAGACCCCAGTTGCGCACCCGTCACGTCTTCCACGCCGTCGACTCCCACACCGAGGGCATGCCCACCCGCGTCATCACCGGCGGTTTCGGCACCCTCCCCGGCGCCACCATGGCCGAACGCCGCCAGTACTTCGCCGAGCACCGCGACGCACTGCGCACCCTCCTGATGTACGAGCCCCGCGGCCACGCCTCCATGAGCGGCGCGATCCTCCAGCCGCCGACCCGCCCCGACGCCGACTACGGCGTGCTCTTCATCGAGGTCTCCGGCTACCTCCCCATGTGCGGCCACGGCACCATCGGCGTCGCCACCGTCCTCGTCGAAACCGGCATGGTCGAGGTTCGTGAACCCGTCACCACCGTCCGGCTCGACACCCCCGCGGGGCTCGTCTCCGTCGACGTCCAGGTGAAGGACGGTGCGGCCACCGCCGTCACCCTCACCAACGTGCCCGCGTTCAACGTGGCGCTCGACCGCAAGATCGACGTGCCCGGTCTCGGCCCCCTCACCTACGACCTGGCGTACGGCGGCAACTTCTACGCCTTCGTCCCCCTGGACTCCGTCGGCCCGGGAGGGCTCCCCTTCGACCGGGCCCGCAAGGACGACATCCTCGCCGCGGGTCTGGCCCTCATGGACGCGGTCAACGCCGATCCGGAACACCGCCCCGTGCACCCCGAGGACGACCGCATCAGCGGTCTCAAGCACGTGTACTTCGCCGCCCCCGGCTCCGACGCCACCCGCTCCCGGCACGCGATGGCCATCCACCCCGGCTGGTTCGACCGCTCGCCCTGCGGCACCGGCACCTCGGCCAGGATGGCCCAGCTGCACGCCCGCGGCGAACTGCCCCTCCACCGCGACTTCGTCAACGAGTCCTTCATCGGTACGCAGTTCACGGGCCGCCTCGTCGAGACCACCACCGTCGGAGGCCTTCCCGCAGTCGTGCCCACCGTCACGGGACGCGCCTGGATCACCGGCACCGCACAGTACTTCCTCGACCCCACGGACCCGTTCCCCGGAGGATTCCTCCTGTGACCAGCGCCCCTCTCCTCACCACCGCCCGGGTCATCTCCCGCAACCCCGCCCACCCGGACGAGATCGTTGCCAACGTGCCAAGTACGGGCACCTGGGCCACCGTTGAGGCCGCCGACCGCGCGCGGGACGCTCAGCGCGGCTGGTACGAAGCAGGCGCCGCGGCCCGCTCGGCCGCGCTCACCGCCGCCGCCCAGGCCGTCGAGCAGGCGGGCGCCGAGCTGGCGGAGCTGGCCGTACAGGAAGTGGGAAAACCCCTCGGCGAAGCCCGCGCGGAGGTCGCCCGTACCGTCGCCATCCTGCGCTACTACGCCCAACTCGCCTACGACGCCACCGGATCGGTCCACGAGCCCGCCACCGGAACGGGGCTCCTGCTCACCCGCCGCAGGCCGCGCGGCGTCGCCGGGCTCGTCACTCCCTGGAACTTCCCCTTCGCCATCCCCGTCTGGAAGGCCGCCCCGGCACTCGCCGCCGGGAACGCCGTCGTGCTCAAGCCCGCGCCGGAAGCCACCGCCTGCGCCCTGCGCCTGACCCAGCTCCTGCAACAGGTGCTTCCTGAAGGGGTGTTCACCGTCGTGCCCGGCGGCGCACCGGAGGGCAACGCGCTGGTCACCGCCGTGGACGTGGTGTCGTTCACCGGGTCCACCGTCACCGGCAACGCGGTCGTACGGGCCGCCACCGCGCGCGGCATCCCCGTCCAGGCCGAAACCGGCGGGCTCAACGCGGCCCTCGTACTGCCCGACGCCGACCCGGCCCTGGCTGCCGCGCACATCGCCGCCGCGATCGCCGGATACGCGGGCCAGAAGTGCACCGCCACCAGCCGGGTCATCGCCGTCGGCAGTGCACTCGACCCGCTGCGCGACGCCCTCACCGACGCACTGCGTGCCATACCGGCGGCCGACCCGTCCCAACCCGGCACCGTGTGCGGCCCGTTGATCTCCCAGGAGGCGCGTGAGAAGGTGCTGTCCGTCACCCGCGACGTACCCGTGCGGGCCGGCGGGAAGAAGGCCGAAAGGTCCGGCTGGTACGTCGAACCCACCCTCGTCGAGCACCTTCCCTCCCGACACCTGCTGCTGCGCGAGGAGGTCTTCGGCCCGGTCGCCGTCCTGCTGCACGCCGCCGACCTCGACCGTGCGGTCCGCATGACCAACTCGGTCCCGTACGGCCTCGTCACCTCTGTCCACACCGGCGACCTCGACACGGTCCTGCGGGGCCTCGACGGACTCGACACCGGCATGATCCGCGTCAACGCTCCCTCCACCGGCGTCGACTTCCACCTGCCCTTCGGCGGTACGAAGTCCTCCAGCCACGGCCCGCGGGAGCAGGGCCGCACGGCGCTCGACTTCTACACCTCGACGCGCACCTACTCCCTCCACCGGGCCACCACCGGCGCAACGTGACATTGTACGCTGGGCAGTCCGCAGCAAACCGGAGGGCCGCCATGGGCGAACTCAAGCAGCAACGCCACCTCATCACCGCGCAGGAGCGGCTCCGCGACCAGGTCGCCAACGCCCTGCGGGCCGCCCTCATCGCGGGCGAGCTCCAGCCCGGCTCCGTCTACTCGGCACCCGGCCTCGCCGCGGACTTCGGCGTCTCCGCCACCCCCGTACGCGAGGCGATGCTCGATCTGGCCAGGGAAGGCCTGGTCGAGCCCGTACGGAACAAGGGCTTTCGGGTCACCGAGGTCAGCGAGCGCGACCTCGACCAGTACGCCGAGATCCGCGCGCTCATCGAGGTGCCGATGGTCGGCAGGGTCACCAGGACCGCCGCCCGGGAGCAGCTGGAGGCGCTTCGCCCGGTGGCCGAGGAGATCGTCGCCGCCGCGCGCGAGCACGACCTCATCGGCTATCTGGAGGCCGACCACCGCTTCCACCTGACGCTTCTCGGGCTCAGCGGCAACGACCGGCTCGTCGAAACGGTCGCGGCCCTGCGCAAGCGCTCGCGGCTGTACGGGCTGACCATGCTCGACGCGCGCAACGAGCTGCTGCCCTCGGCCGAGGAGCACCTGGAACTGCTGGACCTGATGCTCACCGAGGACGCCCCGGCGGCGGAGGCGTGCATGGCCCGCCACCTGGGCCATGTGCGGTCGCTGTGGGCGCGGGCCCGCGACGAACCGGTGGAGCCGAGCCGGCCGGCGGCGCGGAAGCTGGGCGTCCGCTAGCGGGGGGCCGGGCGGCGTACCAGGATGGGGGACGTCCGAGCAGCCGGCAGTGCGGTACAGCGGAGGAATGCCCCATGGAGTGGACTCTCGAAGTCGTCAACGTGCCCGTGAGCGACCTGGACCGGGCCAAGGACTTTTACGCGCAGAAGTGCGGATTCACGGTCGACACCGACCTCCAGCTGGCCGAAGGGGTACGGGTTGTCCAGCTGACCCCGCCGGGGTCGCGGTGTGCGATCACCTTCACGGAGGGGACGACGCCGCCCGAGCAGTGGATCACCCCCGCGGAGCCGGGTTCCTTCCAGGGCGGGCAGCTGTGCGTGCTGGACGTAGCGGCGGCGCGTGAGGAGCTGGTGGGGCGGGGAGTGGAGGTGAGTCCGGTGATGCACCTGGGCGAGAAGGGGTGGGCCGAGGGCAAGGGGGACACCTGGAATTCCTGGGCCTTCTTCAAGGACCCGGACGGCAACAGCTGGACCCTCCAGGAAGCCCCGTCCCCACTGTCCGAACGCTGACCTCTCGGGGCGCGATGGTCGCTGCCCCCGTGGGCCCGGGGCCGCGCCGCCCTCCGTGGGCACAGGTGCCGCGCCGTTCCCCGTGGGCACAGGGGCCGCCCCCCTGGGGCGCGGGGGTCCCCCCTGCTCGAGCGAAGCCGAGAGCTTGGGGGAGGGTGGGCACGGGGGGCGGCCCCCGGCCCCGCCCCACTGTCCGGGTCCCGGCCCACTCCGGTGAGCCGGAGTGGCATGCCATTGGGACGCGGGCAGGGCGGTGCGGGGGTGGCGCGGGGCCGGAGGGGTGCGGCTCCGCCGGGGACCGCCCCCTTGCCCGCCCGTCCCGCCCCCGGGGGGCGGCCCCGCCGCCCAAGAGGGCTGGGGGAGAGGAGTCGGGCGGCCCCGCCGCCCAAGGGGGCGGCGGTAAGCGGGGCGGCCCCGGCGCCCAAGGGGGCTGGGGGAGGAGTGCGGGCGGCCCCGGCGCCCCAGGGGGAGAGAGGGTGCGGGTGGTCCCGTGGGCCGAGGGGTGGGCGTGGGGTCAGAGGAGCAGCGACTGCATCCAGGATTCGATGGCTTCGGGCCGGCGCGGCAACGCCCCCGACAGCATGCGCGCCCCCTCCGCCGTGATCACCAGGTCGTCCTCCACCCGCACCCCGATCCCCCTCAGCTCCCGGGGCAGCGTCTCGTCGTCCGGCTGGAGATACAGCCCCGGCTCCACCGTGAGGACCTGGCCCTCCTCCAGGACTCCGTCCAGATACTGGTCCGCCCTGGCCTGCGCGCAGTCGTGCACGTCCAGCCCCAGCATGTGGCCCGAGCTGCACAGTGAGTACCTGCGGTGCAGCCCGCTGTCCGCCCGCAGCGACTCCTCCGCGGACACCGGCAGCACGCCCCAGTCGGCCAGGCCTTCCGCGAGCACCCGTGAGCACTCGCGATGGAAGTCGCGGAAGCTGGCGCCCGGTTTGAGCGCCGCGATGCCCGCGTCCTGCGCCGCCAGCACCAGGTCGTACACCTGCCGCTGGACGGGGGAGAACCGCCCGGACAGCGGCAGGGTCCGCGTGATGTCGGCGGCGTACAGGCTGTCGGTCTCGACGCCCGCGTCCAGCAGCAGGAGCCTGCCGGGGTCCAGCGGCCCGTCGTTGCGTATCCAGTGCAGTACGCAGGCGTGCGCGCCGGAGGCGGCGATCGTGTCGTACGCGGTGCCGTTGCCCTCGGCGCGGGCGCGCAGCCCGAAGACGCCCTCGATCCAGCGCTCGCCGCGCGGATGGCGAAGAGCCGCGGGCAGCGCGCGGACGACATCCTCGAATCCGGCCACCGTGTGGTCCACCGCGAGCTGAATCTGCTCCACCTCCCAGGCGTCCTTCACCAGCCGCACCTCACTGAGGAACGTGGTCAGTTCGGTGTCACGGCCCGCCCGGCGCGCACCCGCGGCCGGGGTGAAGCCGTCCAGGCGGGCGCACCGGATGCCGGTCAACTGCGCGGCTTCCGTCAGGTCGGGCCGGCGGCCCACCCAGAACTCCCCGTACCTGCGGTCCCTGAAGAACTCGCCGCCGCCCTCCCCGCGTCCCCCCTCGCGCGGTGAGCGCGGACGCACGTAGAGCACCGCTTCGCCGTCCGGCTCGATCACCAGCACATGCCCCGGCTGGTCCTCGCCGGTCAGGCCGGTCAGCCAGGCATACGCGCTGTGCGGCCGGAACCGGTAGTCGCAGTCATTGGAGCGGACCTTCAACTCTCCTGCCGGAATGACAAGTTGATCGCCGGGGAAGCGCGCGGCCAGCCGGGCGCGGCGGTCCGCGAAGTGTGCGTAGCCCGGCACCCGGTCGCCGGACGGGGCGGGAGTCGGCGCCCAGTGGCCGCCCATGAAGGCGTCGAGGGCGGGCGAAACCGGCAAATCATGGCTGACGGTGCGGAGTTGAGGGGGCTGCGAGGTCACGTTTTCGCCTCCGGGGGCAGGAGTGTTGGCCGAAGCCTTGTCAGTGCAATTTCACATTACTATGTTACGGGTCACACCTCGGGGTGCGGAAGCCGACGGAAGCCGTCGTGCCCGGCCCCTCAACTCCCCACACAGATCCGGAGATCCAGGTGTCACACCCGCGTATGCCGCGCAGGATTCTGCTGGCCGCCACTCTCTCCACCGCCCTCGTACTGCCGGTCATCCAGTCCGCCCAGGCCGCTCCCCTGCCGCCCGCAGCGAACGCCTCCTCCGACGCCGCCCGCCCGCCGCAGCCCCGTGCGGCCGAGCCCGGCGCCAACCCCTTCGACGAGGTGGAACGCCTCGCGACCGCACCGAAGAGGACGAACAACGTCCCGGCGCCGCGCGCCATCACCAAGGAAGGGCGCATACCCGGCGCCCAGACCGAGGCACTCCCCGCCGCCAAGAGGGCCGCGGCACAGAGATCCCTGCAAGCCGCGGGCGTTCCCTGCACCCTCGACGGCATCACCCGCCTCGGCCCCGAGCAGTTCGCCGACTTCCTCACCGACCCGGCCGTCACCGCCGACGGCTGCATGCGCGACCTCATCTGGACCTGGGACGCCCGCCTCGCACCGGTCATGTCCGACGCCCACGTGCAGGCCGTCGCACGCCGCATCACCAGCCTGGCGGCCTCGCACGACGGCAAGAACAGCAGCCATCTGTACGAGATGTTCACCTACCTCCACGCGGTGGCCTACCACGACTTCTCACGCGACGAGATCGACACCACCGACACACCGACCGTGGAGAGCGTGCGCCGCGCGATCAACGCCTTCGGCACCGCCGCCCGCACCTTCGACGTCACCAAGGCCAACGCCAACACCCTGCGCGAGGCGCTCTACGCCGCGGGTCCCGGCCTGCGCCACTCGCAGCTGGGCCTGATCCGCAAGGTGCTGGCCACCATGGACCAGTACCACAACACCCAGTACGCGGACCCGGCCTGGGGCGGCGCCGCGCTGGCCGCGCTGTCGACGAACTACCTCGGGGTCTACCCCGGCAACCAGGACACCGCGTTCCACAACGTCGTCAGGCAGAACGCCCAGTACCGCGAGTCCTTCAAGAAGTTCGCCGGCTACACCCACCTCAAGGGCACCCCCAACGAGTGGGTGGTGCGCGACGCGCTCGGCGAGTACGGCCGCTTCGGCCAGATCGACGGGCTCAAGGACTCCGTCGTCGCCGACCTCGGCACCCTGCTCGCCACCACGAAGCAGAACTTCGGCGAGGGCAGCCAGCCCTGGGCCAAGGTCGCCTCCTGGCTCAACACGTACGGGGCGTGCAAGCAGTACGGGGTGTGCAAGGAGGACATCGAGAAGAAGATCTTCCCGTACACCTACGTCTATGACAACGGCGCCATCAAGGTCCGCACCGGGCTCGCCCGCGCCACCGTCGACCAGCTCTACCACGCGTCCAAGCAGGTCAAGGCACAGTTCCACCGGGTGATCGGCAGCACCGAACCCCTCGCGGGCGACACCAACACCAGCCTCAACATCGTCCTGTACGGCTCGCGCGCCGATTACGAGACCTACCACCCGCTGCTCACCGGCATGGACACCAACAACGGCGGCATCTACATCGAGCGCGGCGCCACCTTCTACACCTACCAGCGCCGCGTCCCCCAGGACTCCTCGCTCACCCTCGAGGAGCTCTTCCGCCACGAGTACGTGCACTACCTCAACGGCCGCTTCGCCGTGCACGGCTCCTTCGGCGAGGGCCCCTGGTACCGAGACGACCGCACCACCGCCATGGACGAGGGAACCGGCGAGTTCTTCGACGGAGCCACCCGCGACGACGGCGTCGCCGTCCGCAAGTCCCTGGTGAAGAGCATCATCGCCGACACCGCGGGCGGCAAGCCGCGCATGAGCGTCAACCAGCTCCTGCACGCCACCTACGACGGCGACGGCTTCCGCTTCTACTCGTACGCGGGAACCTTCTTCGAGTACCTGTGGCGCGACCACCCGGGCAAGCTCCAGGAGATGTACAGGCACCTGCGGGCCAACGACCCGGCGGCCTTCGACGCCTGGCGCAAGCAGCAGGGCTCGGACGCGAACCTCCAGCGCGGCTACGACACCTTCCTCGACCAGCAGATCGCCATCGTCGACACGCTCTTCGTGCCCGACACCAAGTACACCCCCAACGCCCAGCTCCAGTTCGCGAGCGCCGCCGAGGTGAAAGCCGCCTTCAAGGCCTCCACGTACTACGACCCCACCTGCACCGACGACGGCGGCAAGGAACTGGGCCGGTTCGTCTGCAAGGGCCGCTTCACCGCGAACCTCGCCAACTCCGCCGACCCCAGCACGGTCTTCAAGGACATGTCGGAGAGCGTCGACTACTTCCTCCTCGACCGCTCCAAGCCCGCCGCGAACAACCTCGGCGACATGAACTGCTCCTTCGGCAAGGTCGACATCTGGACCAACGGCAAGGCCGGCAGCGCGGACTACGTGTGCGAAGGCCCGCTGCGCCGCTAACAGCACCGGCAGGAGCCGGCCGCAGAACAGCACCACCGCGGCCGGCGCACCGGAACAGCACCACCTCTCACCCTCGACCGGGGCCCGGCCCGCTCAGCCGGGCCGGGCCCCGGCATGCCCGCACCAAGTGGAGTAGCCATGACCCAGCGCACCCGCATCGCCCTCGCCACCTCCCTCGTGACAGCCCTCGCCCTCGGCGCCACCGCCTGCGGCGGAGCCACCAAGGGCGAGGGAGGCAAGGGCCAGGGGCAGGGCGGGAACAACCCGGCCGCCGCCAACGAGGGCAAGGTCCTCGGCGGCACCCCGGCCAAGGGCGGCACCCTCACCATCCTGTCCAACCAGGACTTCGCCCACCTCGACCCGGCGCGCAACTGGGTCATGCCCGCCATGGACTTCGGCACCCGGCTGCTCTACCGCACCCTCGTCACCTTCAAGGCCGAGCCCGGAAAGGGCGGCAGCGAACTCGTCCCCGACCTCGCCACCGACCTCGGCAAGTCCTCGAACGGCGGCAGGACCTGGACCTTCACCCTGAAGAAGGGCCTGAAGTACGAGGACGGCTCACCGATCACGGCGCAGGACGTCAAGTACAACGTCGAGCGCTCCTTCGCCCCCGACCTCACCGGCGGCCCCGACTACGCCGCCCGCCTGCTGGCCGGCACCAAGGGCTACACAGGACCCCTCCAGGGCAAACACCTGGACTCCGTGAAGACCCCCGACGACCACACCCTCGTCTTCGAACTCAACCGGCCCGTCGCCGAGTTCTCCTCCATCGCCACCCTCACCACCTTCGCGCCGGTGCCCCGGTCCCAGGAGAAAGGCGCCCAGTACGACGCCCGCCCGTTCTCCTCGGGCCCGTACAAGATCGAGTCCTACGCACGGGACAAGAAGCTCGTCCTGGTGCGCAACCCGCACTGGGACCCCTCGAGCGACCAGGTGCGCAAGGCGTACCCGGACAAGTTCGTGGTCGTCATGGGACTCAAGGGCGGCCAGATCGACGACCGCATCATCGCCTCGGGCGGCGCCGACGCCTCCGCCGTGCAGTGGTCCGACATGAGCCCGCCCAGCGCCCCCAAGGTGCTGCCCAAGCCCGACATCAAGAAGCGGCTGGTCGCCGAGCTGAGCGGCTGCACCGACATGCTCCAGCTCAACACCTCCCGAGCGCCCTTCAACGACCCCAAGGTGCGCGAGGCCGTCCAGTACGCGCTGGACAAGGAAGCCGTCGTCACCTCCGGCGGCGGACCCGCCCTCAACGAGATCGCCACCGCCTACATGCCGCCCTCCATGACCGACGGCAAGCAGCCAGACCCCCTGAAGATCGCCCCGGCCGGCGACCCGGACAAGGCCAAGCAGCTCCTCAAGGACGCGGGCAGGACCGCCGTGGACGCCACCCTCACGGTGTCGACCGGCGACAAGACCAAGGCCGAGGCCATCCAGCAGGGCCTGGGCAGGGCCGGCATCAAGGTGAAGATCGACACCGTCGATCCGGCCGCGTACAACGACGCCATCGGCGAGATCAAGTCCGCTCCCGACATGGTCGTCAGCGGCTGGTGCCCCGACTACCCCAACGGCTCCTCCTTCCTGCCGTTCGTCTTCGACGGCCGCTACATCAAGGAGACCGGCAACTCCGGCAACAACAGCCAGTTCCGCGACGAGCCGACCATGAAGCGGATGGACGAGATCGCTGCCATGAGCGACGTCGCCCGGGCCGACAAGGCATGGCAGGAACTGGACACCCAGATCCTCGCCAAGCACCCCGCCGTGCCGATGCTCATCGAGCGCAAGCCCCTGCTGATCGGCACCAACGTCGCGGGCGCCTTCGGCCACCCCGTGTGGGCCGGTCAGCTCGACTACGCCACGATCGGCCTCAAGGACCCGTCGAAGAGCCAGGGCTGAGGTTCGCCGGACCATGACCGTCACCCCTCCTTCCGCCGTGCCGCGGGGGCCCGAAGTCCCCCGGCCGGCCACGGCCGCCGTGCCGCCCGGCAGCAGCCCCTGGCAGCTCGCCCGGTGCGAGCTGCGCGACCGCCCCGCCGTGAAGATCAGCCTCGGCGTCGTCGTCTTGTTCGTCCTGATGGCGCTCACCGCGCCCTGGCTGGCCGCCCTCGGCGGCTGGACCCCCGACGAGTTCGACAAGTCCGCCGTCGACCCGTACCTCGGCGGTCTGCCCCTTGGACCGTTCGGCGGGATCAGCTCCGAGCACTGGCTCGGCGTGGAGCCCGTCACCGGCCGCGACCTGTTCGCCCGGGTCGTGCACGGCGCGCAGGTCTCCCTGCTCATCGCGTTCACCGCCACCGCCATCGTCGTTCTCGTCGGCACCGCCGCGGGAATCGCCGCAGGCTACTTCGGCGGCCGCGTCGACTCGCTCCTCAGCCGCCTGATGGACCTCACCATGTCCTTCCCGTCCCTCATCTTCATGATCGCGATGATGTCGGTGGCCAGGGACGTCAACCGGATCGTGCTGATGACCGCGGTCATCGGCATCTTCGGCTGGCCCGGCATCGCCCGCGTCGTCCGCGGCCAGACCCTCTCCCTCAAACACCGCGAGTACGTCGACGCCGCCCGCGTCGCCGGGGCCGGCCCCTGGCGCATCCTCACCCGCGACGTCCTCCCCGGCGTCCTCGGCCCGGTCATCGCGTACACCACCCTGCTGGTCCCCGGCATGATCAGCACCGAGGCGGCCCTCAGCTACCTGGGCGTCGGCGTGCGCCCACCGACCGCCTCCTGGGGCCAGATGATCGCCGAGAGCGTCACCTTCTACGAGACCGACCCCACCTACTTCCTCATCCCCAGCACCTTCCTCTTCCTCGCGGTGCTGGCCTTCACCCTCCTCGGCGACGCCCTGCGCGACATCCTCGACCCGAGAGGAGCCCGCAGCGCATGACCCTCTACCTGCTGCGCCGCCTGGCCGGCGTCCTCGGGGTGCTGCTCGCGATCGCGGCCGTCACCTTCGTCATCTTCTACGTCCTGCCCGCCGACCCCGCCGCCGCCGCGTGCGGCAAGACGTGCAGCCCCGAACGCCTGGCGGCGGTACGCCACCACCTCGGGCTCGACCTTCCGCTGTGGCGGCAGTTCGCCGACTTCCTCACCGGCATCTTCACCGGGCGCACCCTGGGCACCGGCCAGTACGCCCTCCAGTGCGACTTCCCCTGCCTCGGCTACTCCTACGAGAACTCGCTGCCCGTCTGGGACCTGCTCCTGGACCGGCTGCCCGTCTCCGCCTCGCTGGCCGTCGGCGCCGCCGCCCTGTGGCTGGTGCTCGGCCTCGGCGCGGGCGTCACCGCCGCACTGCGCAAGAACACCCTCACCGACCGCACCCTCATGGTCGGCGCGGTCGCCGCCGCCTCACTGCCCGTCTACTTCACCTCGATCATGCTCATCTACGGGGTGATCAGGATCGCCGGAATCCTGCCCTACCCCGAATACCACGACTTCACGGCGGGCCCACTGACCTGGGCGCTCAACCTGCTGCTGCCGTGGACCGCACTCGCCCTGCTGTACGCCGCGATGTACGCCAGACAGAGCCGGGGCTCCATGATCGAAGCGATGGCCGAGCCGTACATCCGTACCGCACGCGCCAAGGGCATGCCCGAGCGCACCGTCGTCGTCAAACACGGACTGCGCTCCGGCATGACCCCGATCCTGACCCTGTTCGGCATGGACCTCGGCGGGCTGCTCGCCGGCGCCGTCATCACCGAATCCATCTTCGGCCTGCCCGGCGTGGGACGGCTCTTCTACGGCGCGCTCAGCACCGCGGACCAGCCGGTCGTGCTCGGCGTGACACTGATGGCCGCCTTCTTCATCGTTGTCGCCAACCTGGTCGTCGACCTCCTCTACGCCGTTGTCGACCCGAGGGTGAGGTACTGATGACCGACACACCGCTTCTCCAAGTCAGCGGCCTGGGCGTCGACTTCGACACCCCGGCGGGTCCCGTGCGCGCCGTGGACGGCATCGGCTTCACCGTCGGGGCCGGACGCACCCTCGGCATCGTCGGCGAGTCCGGATCGGGCAAGTCCGTCACTTCGCTGGCCGTGATGGGCCTGCACCGGGGCGCCCGCGTCGAGGGCTCCATCAGGCTCGACGGGAGGGAACTGACCACTCTCGCCGACCAGGAACTCGGCAGGCTGCGCGGCCGCCGGATGGCGATGATCTTCCAGGACCCGCTGTCCAGCCTGCACCCCTACTACACCGTCGGTGAGCAGATCGCCGAACACCACCGGGTGCACTTCCGCACCGGCCGGGCAGCAGCCCGCAGGCAAGCGCTCAACATGCTCGGCGAGGTCGGCATCCCGGAACCGGCCCGCAGGGCGGGGGAGTACCCCCACCAGTTCTCCGGCGGCATGCGGCAACGCGCCATGATCGCGATGGCACTCGCCTGCGAACCCGACCTGCTCATCGCCGACGAGCCCACCACTGCGCTCGACGTCACCGTCCAGGCGCAGATCCTGGACCTGATCGCCCGCCTCCAGCAGGACCGGGGTCTGGGCGTCGTCATGATCACCCACGATCTGGGAGTGGTCGCCCGGGTCGCCCACGACGTCCTGGTCATGTACGGCGGCCGGGCGGCCGAACAGGCCCCGGTGGACGCCCTGTTCACCGCACCCGCCCACCCCTACACCCGGGGCCTGCTCGACTCGTTGCCCCGGCTCGACGACACCGACGACGCACCCCTGCGGGCCATCCCCGGCTCCCCGCCGTCACTGCTCACCCCCACGGCGGGCTGCGCGTTCGCCCCCCGCTGCACGGCCCGGACCGCGGACCGGGTGCCCAGCGGCCTGGGTGAACGCTGCGAGAGTGAACGGCCCGCCCTGCTGCCCCTCGACGGCCCCCGCCACCGGGCCGCCTGCCATCTGACCGCCCCCCGAGCACAGGAGGCCGCCCGATGAGCGCTCCGCCCCGCACCGCACCGGACACACCGGCCACCGATCGGCCCACCGCCCCCCTGCTGTCCGTACGGGACCTGAGCATGCACTTCCCCGGCCGGCGCACCAGGTCGGGACGCAAGGGCCCGCCCGTCAAAGCGGTCGATGGCATCAGCTTCGACGTCGCACCGGGGGAGACCCTCGGTCTGGTCGGCGAGTCGGGCTGCGGCAAGTCCACCACCGGGCGGATGATCGTACGGCTCCTCGAGCCGACCTCCGGCACGGTCGCCTTCGAGGGCACGGACCTCACCCACCTCTCGCCCGGCGCCATGCGCCCGTACCGCAAACACCTCCAGATGGTCTTCCAGGACCCGCACTCCTCCCTCAACCCGCGCCAGACCGTGGCCCGCATCATCGCCGACCCCCTGCTCGTGCAGGGCCGGAGTGCCGACCGGGCCCGTGCCAGGGCGGCGGAGCTGATGGACCTGGTCGGACTCATCCCCGAGCACATCGACCGCTACCCGCACGAGTTCTCCGGCGGCCAGGCACAGCGCATCGGCATCGCCCGCGCCCTCGCCACCGAACCCCGCCTGGTGGTGGCCGACGAACCCGTCTCCGCACTCGACGTCTCCGTACAGGCGCAGGTGGTCAACCTGATGGAGCGCCTCGGGCGCGAACTCGGCCTGGGGTACGTCTTCATCGCGCACGACCTCTCGGTGGTCAAGCGGGTCTGCGACCGCGTCGCGGTGATGTACCTCGGCCGGATCGTCGAGATCGGCGACAAGCACGAGGTGTACGGCAACCCCGCGCACCCCTACACCAAGGCCCTGCTCTCCGCCGTGCCCCTGCCCGACCCGGCGGCCGAACGCTCCCGCGAACGCATCACCCTGATCGGCGACCCGCCGAGCCCGGCCGCCCCGCCGCCGGGGTGCACCTTCCACCCGAGGTGCCCGAAGGTGCAGGACATCTGCCGCACGGAGCGCCCGCTGCTGCGGATCGGGGCCCCGGGTGAAGCACAGGAGGCGGCCTGCCACTTCCCGTACTGACGGTGCCGGGACTTCTCCCCGGCAGACAGGAAGGTGCGGGGCCGGAGAACCTCTCTGCGGCCCCGCACCTGCTGTCCTACTCTCCCCACACCTTCCGCAGGTAGGCGAGCTCGCGCACCATCAGCCGCTCCCGCACACCGCCCGGGGTCATGTGGCTGACGCCGGGGAGGGTGAGCAGCTCGTGTTCCCGTCCCGCCCGGGTCAGCGCCTCGGAGAGACGGAGGCTGTGCGAGGGGTGCACGTTGTCGTCGGCGAGACCGTGGATCAGCAGCAGGGGCCTGCGCAGCGCCGCGGCGTCCTTCACCAGGCAGTCCTCCTCGTACACCCCGGGGTTCTCGTCGGGGAGACCGAGGTAGCGCTCGGTGTAGGCGGTGTCGTACGCGCGGAAGTCGGTCGGCGGGGCGCCCGCGATGCCCACGTGGAACACGTCGGGCCGGCGCAGCACCGCGAGCGCGGCCAGGTAGCCGCCGTACGACCAGCCCCGCACCGCCACTCTTCCGAGGTCCAACTCGGGGTTGAGTGAAGCGAGTTCGTGGAGGGCGGCCACCTGGTCGTCGAGGGTGACCCGGGAGAATCCGCGGTACATGGCGTGGGTGAAGGCGGGCGAGACGTTCGACGTGCCGCGGTTGTCGACCGTCACCACGGCGAAGCCCTGGTCGGCCCACCACTGCCGGTGCTGCTGCGCGCGCGGGTCGTTCGTCACGGCCTGCGCGCCGGGCCCGCCGTACACGTCGAGCAGGACCGGCAGCCGCCGCCCGGGTGCGTGTCCGCGCGGCAGGACCACCGCCGTCGGCAACCGGTGCCCGGTCACCCTGGCGAGCCGGGGAGCGACCCGGTACGGCAGCGGCTCGGAGAGGTCCCGCAGCATCAACTCCCGGCCGTCCTCCGTGTGTACGGTGCGCCGCACGCCCTCGCCGGGACGCGCGGCCGTGATCAGGAGGGTGCCCGTCGACGCGGTGACGCTGTGCACCCCGGATCCGTCCGTGAGGGGGCGGAGCGCACCGGTGTCCGGGTCGATGAGGACGACGTGCTGGTCGGCGGGTTCGTCCCGGGCCGCCGTGACGAGCAACCCGCCCGCGAACTCCCTCTCGAATGAACGTACTTGCAGATCGGTGCCGGTCAGCAGGTGCCCGTCCAGGGCAAGGCCGCGGGCCTCGCCCTGCGGAGTGTCCGCGGAGGTCAGCATCCGGCCGTCCGCGAGCCGGGCCGGAGTGCCGGGGAGCGGATCGACCCACAGGGGGTGCGAGGTGCTCGACAGCAGCCGGGTGCTGCCGGTCGCCGGGTCCGCCGCCAGCAGCAGTGCCTCGTGCTGGAGGCGGTCCTGCACGGTCAGCAGGATTTCGCCGTCCGTGTCCCAGCCGGCGTCCGTGACATAGGGGTACGCCGTCGTGTCCCAGTCCAGGCGGACACCCCCGGCCCCGCCTTCGTCCGCCGCCCCGGCGTCCAGCACCCACAGCTGGACGTCCGCGTTCGGCCCGCCCGCCCTCGGGTAGGCGAACTCGCCGCCGTAGTCGAAGCGGGGGAGCGCCGACTCGTCGACCCTGGCGGCGAGCAGCATCCGGCCGCCGGGGCTCCACCAGTGGCCGCGCGAGCGGCCCAGCTCCTCGGCCGCCGCGAACTCCGCGATGCCCCAGCGGGCGCCGTCGTCGGGCGACACCGCGACCGGGCCGCTTCGGGGGGCGGCCGAGGCCGGACCGGACCCGGCGCACCCGGAAACGTACAGCCGGTCCTCGCAGACGTAGGCGATGCGCGAGCCTTCACCGTCCGGCCGGGGGTCGAAGACCGGGCCGGGGGAGGGGATCTCCTCCGTTTCGGCCTTCGGCCCGGTGCTGGTCCTGAACAGCCGCCCGTACAGCGCGAAGACGGCGAAGCGGCCGTCGGCGGAGAGGGAGTAGGAGCCGATGCCGGGCGCCGTCAGCCGGATGCGCTCGCGCAACTGCCGCTCGGCCAGAGGGGGTTCGCCCCCCTCGGGCGCGAGCGCACGGGGGTCCGCGAGCTGCCGTTCCTCACCCGTGACGGTGTCGAGCACCCACAGGGCGTCGTACGGGTCGGCCGGTCCGGACGAGCGGAGGAAACAGAGCAGCCGCCCGCCGTCGGCGAAGGCGGCGGCACGTGGTGCGCCGTAGGAGAACCGGCCGGTGCGGGCGGACAGGGCGAGGAACGGATCGGCGAGAGGCTCTGGTGACATGCGGTCATCGTCTCCGCCCGCACGATCATGGTCAAGGATGTGACATATGAAATGGCACAACTGCACCTCGTTCCGCGCAGTCGGGGCCCGCTCGCGCTACTCGGACCGGTCCTGCCCTGCCTGGTCCTGCCCTACCCGGTCCCACCCCACCTGGCCACGCCCTACTCGGCCGCGCCCTGCTTGGCCCCGCCGGTCACGTTGCCGAACGACAGTCCCGTCCCCGCCAGGTCTGCCCGGATGCCCTCCGGCTCCACCTTGACCTCGCGGAGTCGCAGCTCGCCGGGAGTCTTCGGCAGTCTGAACGACAGCGACAGCTTCTCCGACAGTTCCGGCGGCCGCATCGCCAGCAGGGAGGCGATCATCTTCGGGTCGATGCCCACCTTCTCCAGCAGCCACGGGTGGTCGACCACCACATCCATCAGATTGAGGCCCATCAATTGCTTCACGAACCGCGGAGAACCGGTCAGCCGGTGCAGTTCGGTCTCGCTGCTGAGCGCCTTGCGCACCCACTCCTTCGGAATGCCCAGCCGGTCCACCACCGCGGGAACGGCCAGCATCTCCTTGACGCGCGTCGCCTGCTGGGCGAGCTGCGCCGCCGCCTGCGGGTGCAGCCGCAGGCCCGAGGTGGCCCGGTCCTTGCCCGGCCGGTAGGTCACCAGTCCCGGGACGTCCACCCGCATGTGGTCGATGGTGGTGGAGACCGCCTGGTCGCCGTCGCGCCGGATGTGCGCCTCCGCCCCGATCAGCACCTTCGTTCCGGCGACCGGCAGTTCCCCCGTCACCTTGACCCTGTTGTCGCCGTCCTTACTGAACTTGGCCTGGGACGAACCGAGTTCACGGTTCAGGTCGTCGAAGGACAGCAGTACGTCGCCCTCCACGCTGCCGATGACGGCACCCTGGATCGACGTCGGCAGGCTGCCGACGATGCTGATGTCCCGCGCGGTGGCCCGCACTTCGGCGATGGATACGCGGTCGGCGGCCACGTCGGGAACCGCAACCTCGACGCGGTCGAGGCGCTTGTCGAAGACCTGGGTGAGGAAGGGGAAGCCGTGGATGTCGACCTCGGGCGCGGTGGCCAGCTTCATCGACTTCTTCAGCTGCTCCTCGGCCTTGTCCTGCGCGTACAGCACGGCGAACCGGTCGGTGAGCAGCAGGAACACCGCGCAGACCAGCGCGGCCACGGCCACCTTGAAGAGCGCGGGAACGGCGGCAAGCCGGCTGCGCCCGCGGTGGTTGGGCGGCTGCCACGGCTCGTCCTCGTCGTCCTTCTCCGACTTCAGCCCGAGGCCGAGAATCCGGGCATCGGGCTCGTAGGAGCCGTAGTCGGGCTCCGGCGGGGCGAGTTTGGCGAGCTCCTCGTACGGGTTCCTGGGCCTGACCGGTTCGTGGGGGGACGTGCTGTCGGCATTCATGCGTGTGGGGGGTCGCATCGGCTCATCCCACCATGTGCACCACCCTCGAACGCAAGCTCGATGACCGTCTCCACCGCATTTGACGGGGTTTACTGCCTGGTCACAGGCCTCTCTCCCTGGGGGGCAGGCGGGCGCGACACCGCAGGGCGGCAGCTCCTCCGCCGCCCCCTACGGCAGCAGTCCGACCACCGCGTCGCGGAGACCGGCCCGCTCCGTCGACATGAAGCGGTGCAGCGTGCGCGAGCCGAAGGCGACCCGCTGTGCGCTGCGGCGCCGCTCCGTGTCGTAGGCGCGGAGCGCGGTGGGCAGGTCCGGCCGCTCGGCGACGGCCCGCGTCAGGGCATCCGCGTCCAGGATCGCCGTACACGCGCCCTGCCCCAGATTGGGCGTCATGGCATGCGCCGCGTCGCCGACCAGGGCCACCTTGCCGCCCCGCACGAAGGTGGGCAGCGCGGGGTGGAGGTGCCGCATCTCGTACCGGATCCAGTGCGCGGGGTCGGTCTCCGCCAGCAGGCGGGGGATCGGGTCGTGCCATCCCTCGAAGCAGCCGCGCAGCTCGTCGGCGGTGGTGGCCCCCGGCACGGTGGCGTACCAGTTGGTCCGGCCCGGCTCGACCGGGGTCATCCCGAAGAACCTGCCCCGGCCCCAGGTCTCCCCGTACACCCCGCTCTCGAAGTCCGCGATGCCGATCCACGCGACGGACCCGATCTCCCGGGGGCCGCTGCGTCCGCCGAACGTGGCGGTGCGCACCGCGCTGCGGATGCCGTCGGCGCCGACCACCAGGTCGTGCCCGGCCACCAGCGCGTCCACGCCGCTGCCGTCCGCTGCGTTCTCGCCGAACTTCAGCGGAACGTCACCGAAACCCTCCAGCTCGGCCAGCAGCGACTGGATCAAGTACGGCCGGGAGATGAGCAGTTCGGGCCGCCCGGCCTTCTTCTCGATGCGCTCCAGCGGCAGGCTCGCCAGGACCTTGCCCCGGGGATCGCGGATCTGTGCGTTCCGGTAGGGCACCGCGCGGCGCTCCAGTACCTCGCCGAGCCCGAGGCGGCCGAGCGCGCCCTGTGCGTTCGGGTGGATGCCGAACGCGGCGCCGTACTGCTCCAGATCCGCCCGCCGCTCCAGGACCGAGACGCTCCATCCCGCGCGGCGCAGCCCGATCGCCGTGCTCAGCCCGCCGATCCCCGCGCCCACGACCACTGCCGTTCCCGCCATGACGTACCCCGCTCATCGCCGTGCACCGGTCTACCACAACTGTGGTACCACGGGTGGGGTAGTCTTGGCCAGGTGAATCAGGAAAGGCGGGACCGGCTGCGCGACGCGGCCCTGGCAGTACTGGCCGGAACGGGCGGGCGCGGGCTGACGCACCGGGCCGTCGACGCGGCAGCCGACGTACCGTCGGGTACCGCCAAGAACTACTTCCCCTCCCGCGACGCCCTGCTGCGCGCGGTGGCCGAACGCTGCCTGGAGCAGTACCGCGAGCTCTCCGCCCGGGCGGCGGGCGGAGAGCCGCCGCAGGACCGCGAAGCCCTGGCGGCGATGGCCGCCGCCCTGCTGCGGGATGTCGCGGGGCCGGGCCGAGACCGGCTCCTCGCGGTGCTGGAGCTGCAGGCCGAGGCGGCCCGCCGCCCCTGGCTCTCGGCCATTCTCGACCCCATCGCCGCGGCCGACTTCGCGCGCCTGGAAGCGGCGCAGCGCGCCGCCGGCCTGCCGGTCACGCCGCAGCGCGCGGCCACCGTCACGCTCGCGCTGCACGCCGCCATCCCGCACCTGCTGGCCGGCGGCCCCGCCACGCTGGAGGCCGCCGGCCTGCACGACCTGGACCGCTTCGTCCGGGACCTGCTGCACGCGGTGTACCCGGAGCCCGGCGGCGGGGCCGGCCCCGAAGGGCAGGAGCGGCCCTAGATGTCGCGGAAGATCTCGATCTGCGCGCCCACCGAGTTCAGGCGCTCGGCCAGGTCCTCGTAACCGCGGTTGATGACATACACATTGCGCAGCACCGACGTGCCCTCGGCGGCCATCATGGCCAGCAGGACGACCACGGCCGGGCGCAGGGCCGGCGGGCACATCATCTCCGCCGCGCGCCAGCGGGTCGGGCCCTCGACCAGTACCCGGTGGGGGTCCAGGAGCTGGAGGCGACCGCCGAGGCGGTTGAGGTCGGTGAGGTAGATCGCCCGGTTGTCGTAGACCCAGTCGTGGATCAGCGTCTGGCCCTGGGCGGTGGCGGCGATGGCCGCGAAGAAGGGGACGTTGTCGATGTTCAGGCCCGGGAAGGGCATCGGGTGGATCTTGTCGATCGGTGCTTCGAGCTTGGAGGGCCGGACCGTCAGGTCGACCAGCCGGGTGCGGCCGTTGTCCGCGCAGTACTCGGCGGAACGGTCGTGGTCGAGTCCCATCTCCTCCAGGACCGCCAGCTCGATCTCCAGGAACTCGATCGGGACCCGGCGGATCGTCAGTTCCGACTCCGTCACGACGGCCGCGGCCAGCAGGCTCATCGCCTCGACCGGGTCCTCGGAGGGGGAGTAGTCGACGTCCACGTCGATCTCCGGCACCCCGTGCACGGTCAGCGTGGTCGTGCCGACGCCGTCGACCCTGACGCCCAGCGCTTCGAGGAAGAAACACAGGTCCTGGACCATGTAGTTGGAGGAGGCGTTGCGGATGACGGTCCTGCCGTCGTAACGGGCGGCCGCCAGCAGCGCGTTCTCGGTGACGGTGTCGCCGCGCTCGGTCAGCACGATCGGACGGTCCGGGCCCGCCTTCTCGACCTGCGCGTGGTAGATGCCCTCGGTGGCCGTGATGTCCAGGCCGAACCGGCGCAGCGCGATCATGTGCGGCTCGATGGTGCGGGTGCCGAGGTCGCAACCGCCCGCGTACGGCAGCTTGAAGCGGTCCATCCGGTGCAGCAGCGGGCCCAGGAACATGATGATGGAGCGGGTGCGGCGGGCCGCGTCCGCGTCCATCGACGCCATGTCCAGGTCCGCGGGCGGGACGATCTCCAGGTCCTTGCCGTCGTTGATCCAGCGGGTCCGCACGCCGATGGAGCTCAGTACCTCCAGAAGGCGGTACACCTCCTCGATCCTCGCGACCTTCCGCAGCACCGTGCGGCCCTTGTTGAGGAGGGTGGCGCACAGCAGTGCCACACACGCGTTCTTGCTGGTCTTGACGTCGATGGCGCCGGACAGGCGCCGGCCGCCCACCACTCGCAGATGCATCGGACCCGAGTACCCCAACGACACGATCTCACTGTCGAGGGCTTCACCGATTCGGGCGATCATCTCAAGGCTGATGTTTTGATTGCCGCGCTCGATGCGGTTCACCGCACTCTGGCTGGTGCCCAGGGCGTCCGCGAGCTGCGTCTGGGTCCAGCCACGGTGCTGACGCGCGTCACGGATGAGCTTGCCGATGCGTACGAGGTAGTCGTCTGCCATGGGGGAAGGCTATCTCAGATATGAGATGACAACTCACTCGGATGGGCCAAAGGGGTGACGGCCCTGGCGGCACGTCAACTCCCTGCGGGTGCCCAGCAGACGGCTGCCGTTACTCAGGTGCGATCCGCGCCAGCTTCCCCGTCTCCAGCGCCACCCACAGCGCGCCGTCGCCGCCGAGCGTGATGCCGTGCGGCTCGGAGGCGGGGGAGGGAAGGTCGTAGGAGTCGATCCTGCCGCCGTCTGCGGTGATCCGGCCGACCCGGTTGGCGCCCCACTCGGTGAACCACAGCGCGCCGTCCGCACCCGTCACCAGGGCGTGCGGGCGTGCGCCCCGGTCCGGCAGCGGGAACTCGTCGATGGTGCCGTCGGCGGTGATCCGGCCGAGCTGCCCGGCCCCGATCTCCACCCACCACATCGCCCCGTCCGGCCCCGCTGCGATACCCACAGGACCGGCGTCGGGCGTCGGCAGCCGGTGGATCACGATGCCGTCGCCGTCGAGACCGATCACGCCGACCGCGTTGGCCTGGTTCAGCGTGAACCACATCCGGCCGCCGCCCGGGTCCGCGGCGATGGCCGACGGGAAGCTGCCGGTGACCGGCAGATCGAACTCCGTCATCGCACCGGCAGGCGTGATCCGCCCGATCCGGTCGTGGTTCATCTGCGTGAACCACAGGGCGCCGTCCCCGCCCACCGCGATCCCGTACGGCCCGGACCCAGCGCCCGGCGAGAAGCTGCTGACCGTGCCGTCCAGGGCCATCCGCCCGATCCGGTCCCCCTTGTACTCGGTGAACCACAGCGCCCCGTCCGGTCCCGGCACGATCACGGTGGGGCCGCCGTCGGCCTTGGGCAGCGGGTACGAGGACACCTCACCGCCCGTCACGGGCACCCGGCCGACGGCCCCCTCGTGCACCTTGGTGAACCAGAGGGCCCCGTCCGGCCCCGAGGTCACCCCGTACGGCCCGGCCTCGGGGCCGGAGACGGGGATCTCGGTGATCGTCACGCGCGGGCGCGGGGACGGTCCGGTGGGTGACATGACGTGCGGCTCCTCGCATCGGGGGGTGGTGGGCCGGGGCCCTGCAACCGGGCTCCGGCGCATGTTAGTTGTTGCCCCTCGGCCGCCGGACATGCACCATGCCGGGATGCGCTTCTCCGTGAACATCCCGTGCTTCGGTGATTTCGCCGACCCCCGCACGGTCGCCGAACTGGCCCGTGCCGCCGAGGAGGCGGGCTGGGACGGTCTCTTCGTCTGGGACCACGTCCAGCACCGCGCCCACGGCGACCGCCCCTTCGCGGACCCCTGGATGCTGCTGACCGCCGCCGCCCTGGCGACGAGCCGCATCAAGCTGGGCACCCTGGTGACCGCGGTCCCACGCCGGCGGCCGCAGGAACTCGCCCGCCAGAGCGCCACGCTCGACTCGCTCAGCAACGGCAGGCTCGTCCTCGGCGCGGGCCTCGGCGGCCCCATCGAGGACGAGTACGAGAGCTTCGGCGACACGGCGCGCCCCGTCGAGCTCGCCGAGCGTCTCGACGAGGGCCTGGGCCTGATCCAGCGGTTCTGGACGGGCGAGCCCGTCGACCACGAGGGCCGCCACTACACGGCCCACGACGTGACCCTGCTGCCCGCGACGGTGCAGCGCCCCCGCCCGCCGGTCTGGATCGCCGGGTTCTGGCCGGCCAGGCCCCCGATGCGCCGGGCCGCCCGCTGGGACGGCGCCGTCCCGCTCTTCGATTCCGCCAAGCACGGCCACGCACCTGACCCGCAGGAGTTCCGCGAGCTGGTCGCCTACGTACGCAAGCACCGCGGGCAGGACCCACCGGCCGCCCACCCCTTCGAGTTCGTCGCCGGCGGGGCGAGCCCCGGAGACCCGGCGGCGGCCCGTGACCTGATCGGCCCGCTCGCGGACGCCGGGGCGACCTGGTGGGACGAGCGGCAGTACGAGCGCCACGAGGACATCGACCGGCTCGGCCCCATTCTGCGCAGGGTCGAACAGGGGCCGCCGCGGCTCTAGCACCTCCCGCCGGGCCGCCCCGGGTCCGCTGACGAGGACAGGAAAGTGACGCACGGCTCATGCCCGGGCGCGCCGCACGGCCGCGCCCGGGCATGACCGCGCTGCGGCCATGTACTAGAGTTATCTCGACATCGAGATATCTGCCCAGCGCGCCGCAGTCGCCACTTCTCGGTAAGGGTTACCTAACTAAGCCTTACCTTAGCGGGTCGGCCCGGAGTCGTGGCGGCAGGATTGCTGTATTGCGGTAGAACGCGCACTTTTTTGACTGAAGGAGACTGTCGTGTCGGCGAACAGCTTCGACGCCCGCAGCACGCTGCGCGTGGGTGACGAGTCGTACGAGATCTTCAAGCTGGACAAGGTCGAGGGCTCCGCGCGCCTCCCTTACAGCCTGAAGGTCCTGCTGGAGAACCTGCTGCGTACGGAGGACGGCGCGAACATCACCGCCGACCACATCCGGGCGATCGGCAGCTGGGACTCCCAGGCCCAGCCCAGCCAGGAGATCCAGTTCACGCCGGCCCGCGTGATCATGCAGGACTTCACGGGCGTGCCCTGCGTCGTGGACCTCGCCACGATGCGTGAGGCCGTGAAGGAGCTGGGCGGCGACCCGGCGAAGATCAACCCGCTGGCCCCGGCCGAGCTGGTCATCGACCACTCCGTCATCGCCGACAAGTTCGGCACCGCCAACGCCTTCCAGCAGAACGTGGAGCTGGAGTACGGCCGCAACAAGGAGCGCTACCAGTTCCTGCGCTGGGGCCAGACCGCCTTCGACGAGTTCAAGGTCGTCCCCCCGGGCACCGGCATCGTCCACCAGGTCAACATCGAGCACCTGGCCCGCACCGTCATGGTCCGGGGTGGCCAGGCGTACCCCGACACCCTCGTCGGCACCGACTCGCACACCACCATGGTCAACGGCCTGGGCGTGCTGGGCTGGGGCGTCGGCGGCATCGAGGCCGAGGCCGCGATGCTCGGCCAGCCGGTCTCCATGCTGATCCCGCGCGTCGTCGGCTTCAAGCTGACCGGCGAGCTGCCGGCCGGCACCACCGCCACCGACCTGGTCCTCACGATCACCGAGATGCTGCGCAAGCACGGTGTCGTCGGCAAGTTCGTCGAGTTCTACGGTGAGGGCGTCGCCGCCACCTCGCTCGCCAACCGCGCCACCATCGGCAACATGTCGCCGGAGTTCGGTTCCACCGCGGCGATCTTCCCGATCGACGACGAGACGCTCAAGTACCTGCGTCTGACCGGCCGCGACAAGCAGCAGGTCGCGCTCGTCGAGGCGTACGCCAAGGAGCAGGGCCTCTGGCTCGACCCGGCCGCCGAGCCCGACTTCTCCGAGAAGCTGGAGCTCGACCTCTCCACGGTCGTCCCCTCCATCGCCGGTCCCAAGCGCCCGCAGGACCGCATCGTCCTCGCCAACGCCGCCGAGCAGTTCGCCGTGGACGTCCTCAACTACGTCGACGCGCCCGTCCCGCAGCCGGCCAAGGCGCAGGGCTCCCCGGTCGACGAGGCCAGCGACGAGTCCTTCCCGGCCAGTGACGCCCCGGCCTACGGCAGCGACGACAACGGCGCCGGCGCGCCCGAGCACGGTTCCTCCACGGGCGTCCCGGTACCGTCCAACCCGGTCACCGTGACCGCCGCCGACGGTTCCACCTACGAGCTGGACCACGGTGCGGTGACGGTCGCGGCCATCACCTCCTGCACCAACACCTCGAACCCGTACGTGATGGTCGCCGCCGCGCTCGTCGCGAAGAAGGCCGTCGAGAAGGGCCTGACCCGCAAGCCGTGGGTCAAGACCACGCTCGCCCCGGGCTCCAAGGTCGTCACCGACTACTTCGACAAGGCCGGGCTCACCCCCTACCTCGACAAGGTCGGCTTCAACCTGGTCGGTTACGGCTGCACGACCTGCATCGGCAACTCGGGCCCGCTGCCCGAGGAGGTCTCCAAGGCCGTCAACGACAACGACCTCGCGGTCACGTCGGTCCTCTCCGGCAACCGGAACTTCGAGGGCCGCATCAACCCCGACGTCAAGATGAACTACCTGGCCTCCCCGCCGCTGGTCGTCGCGTACGCCCTCGCCGGTTCGATGAAGGTCGACATCACCACCGAAGCCCTGGGCACCGACCAGGAGGGCAAGCCGGTCTACCTGGCCGACATCTGGCCGACCGAGGCCGAGGTGAACGACGTCGTCGCCAACTCCATCGGTGAGGACATGTTCAACAAGTCCTACCAGGACGTCTTCGCGGGCGACGCCCAGTGGCAGGCCCTCTCGATCCCCACCGGCAACACCTTCGAGTGGGACAACGAGTCCACCTACGTGCGCAAGCCCCCGTACTTCGAGGGCATGACGATGGAGACGACCCCGGTCGAGGACATCGCGGGCGCCCGTGTGCTGGCCAAGCTGGGCGACTCGGTCACCACCGACCACATCTCCCCGGCCGGTGCGATCAAGGCCGACACCCCGGCCGGCAAGTACCTCACGGAGCACGGCGTCGAGCGCCGCGAGTTCAACTCGTACGGCTCGCGCCGCGGCAACCACGAGGTCATGATCCGTGGCACGTTCGCCAACATCCGCCTGCGCAACCAGATCGCGCCGGGCACCGAGGGCGGCTTCACGCGTGACTTCACGCAGGCCGACGCCCCCGTCTCGTACATCTACGACGCCTCGCAGAACTACCAGGCCGCCGGCACCCCGCTGGTCATCCTGGCGGGCAAGGAGTACGGCTCGGGCTCGTCCCGCGACTGGGCGGCCAAGGGCACCGCGCTCCTGGGCGTCAAGGCCGTCATCGCCGAGTCGTACGAGCGCATCCACCGCTCGAACCTCATCGGCATGGGCGTCCTTCCGCTCCAGTACCCGGAGGGCGCCTCGGCCGAGTCGCTGGGCCTGACCGGCGAGGAGACCTTCTCGATCACGGGCGTCACCGGTCTCAACGACGGCGGCATCCCGGACACGCTGAAGGTCAAGGCAGGCGACGTGGAGTTCGACGCCAAGCTGCGCATCGACACCCCCGGCGAGGCGGACTACTACCGCAACGGCGGCATCCTCCAGTACGTGCTGCGTTCGCTGATCCGCAGCTAGTACCGGCAGGTCCATGACGAAGGGCCGCACCCCCTAAATCCGGGAGTGCGGCCCTTCGCCGTGCACCGGGCCGGCCCGCAAGCGCGCCGGCCCGGCAGCGGATCAGAACATCAGGCCGTACTGCTGGTAGCCCGTGCCGACCTTGCCGCGCGCGGCGACCGGGGCGGCGGCGTCGCCGGTGCCCGAGTGGCGCCACAGCGTGCCCGAGGTGTCGCGCGCGATGATGTCGACGATGCCGTCGTTGTCCAGGTCGCCCGCGCCCTGGATGAGGTTGTACTGGTTCCAGCCGGTACCGATCTTGGTCGGGTACTTGAACGGCTTGGCGATGTCGCCGGTGCCGGCGTGCAGCCACAGCGTGCCGGAGGAGTCCCGGGCCACGATGTCTGCGTTGCCGTCACCGCTGATGTCGCCCAGACCTGCGATCTGCGTGTACTGGCCCCAGCCCGTGCCGACCTTGGTGCGGCCGGTGGTGGTGCCGATGGCCGTGCCGTCGTGCACCCAGAGCGCACCGGTGGCGTCACGGCCGATGAGGTCGTAGCCCGAGGTCGAGCCGCCCAGGTCGCCGGGGGAGAACGACCGGTTGTAGGTGTTCCAGCCCGGACCGACCGAGTAGCTGAGCTCGCCGTCGGAGAAGTGCAGCTCGCCCTCGGGCGTCCACGTCCAGATGCCGTCCACGGCGCCGTCGCCGTCGGTGTCCGCCTGTGCGGCGTTCGGGAACGTGTATCCGTCGGTGACGAACTCACGGGCTGCGAGGCCGCCGACACCGTTCGGCTTGTGCATGTACAGGTCCGAGCCGACCACGCCGAACGTGCCCTTGACCACGGCGGGAGCGGCGGCGGCAGCCGCGCGCGACTGCTTCGGGGCGGCGGCGCGGTCCGCCTTCTTGACGGCGACGGCCGCGTCGGCCGCCTTGTCGCGCTGCGGGTTCTCCGCTGCGTGGGCACCGGTCGTGGTGGCCACGAGTGCCGCGGCGATCGCCGCAACGGTGACGCGGGACAGGAAGCGTCCGCGCTGGGGGCCAGAGAGTTCGGCCACGGTATGACTCCAGGGGCATGAAGGAGCCGTGACGCGTCCTCGTGGGGGCGTCACGGCTCCGGCAGGATCTATCCACTTCATCTTCACATGCCAATTACCTTCACGGAATTGGTATATGGAGCGCGAGAATGATCATTGTGGGGCAATTGGTGATCACTTGGGGGCGTGATCAAGACAGCAGTTCCAGCTCTGCCAGCGTCCCTCCGTCCGCGCCCTGAACATCCGTCACCAGCCGGTAGTGCCGGTACTCGCCGGGGGCGGCCACCATGAAGACCCGGGTCTGGCGGTCCCAGGCGAACTCCTCCCGCTTGCGCTCGTCCAGTACGTCCCACTTCTTGCCGTCCGCGGAGCCCTGCAGCACCCAGCCGGCCGGGGCCTTGCGGTGGTCGGCCGAGGTGAGGGTGTACTGGAGGGCGCGGGTCGGCGCGGCGACGGACAGGTCCGTCGTGGCCGTGAGCGGTGCCTCGGTGGTGGAGGAGTTGTCGAAGAGCGGTCCTGAGCCGGTGAGGGCGTCGGCGCGCGGGGCCGGGGCCCTGTCGTCCTGGGTGAGGGAGACCGGGGCACCGCCACGGCCTGAGCCCCAGGCGGTGGGCCGCTCGCCCATCGCGAAGTCCAGGGTGGCGCCGCGCGCGAGGAGGCTGTGCGGCAGCGCCGTGGAGTTCCATGGCTTGCCGTTCACCCGCAGGGACTGGACGTAGACGTTCTTCGCGTTGTTCTTCGGCGCGCGGACCACCAGGTCGCGGCCGTTCTCCAGGTGCACGGTCGCCTTGGTGAAGAGCGGCGAGCCGACCGCGTACTCCCCGCTGCCCATCACCAGCGGATAGAAGCCGAGCGCGGAGAAGAGGAACCAGGCGGACTGCTCGCCGTTGTCCTCGTCGCCGTGATAGCCCTGGCCGATCTCGCTGCCCGTGTAGAGGCGGGAGAGCACCTCGCGGACCTTGGCCTGGGTCTTCCAGGGCTGGGCTGCCGCGTTGTACATGTAGGTGGCGTGGTGGGCGACCTGGTTGGAGTGCCCGTACATGCCCATCCGCACGTCACGGGCCTCGGTCATCTCGTGGATGACGCTGCCGTACGAACCGGTGAACTCGGGGGACGCGGTCTCCGGGGTGGCGAAGTACGTGTCCAGTTTCTTGCCCAGGCCCGGGCGGCCGCCGTAGAGGTTGGCGAGGCCGCGGCTGTCCTGCGGGGCGGTGAACGCGTAACCCCAGCCGTTCGTTTCGGTGTAGTCGTGACCCCAGACGCGCGGGTCGAACTTCTCGGACGGGACCCGCCAGTCGCCCTTCAGGTCACGGCCCTGGAAGAAGCCGGCCCTGGAGTCGAAGAGCTTCACGTAGTTCTGCGCCCGGTTGAGGAAGTAGGCCGACTCCTCCTTGTAGCGGGCCTTCTTCGTCTTCTTGTGGAGGGCCTCGCCCATCTTGGCGAGTCCGTAGTCGTTGAGGTATCCCTCCAGCGACCAGGACAGGCCCTCATGGGTCTTGGTGGAGGCGTACCCGAGGAACGGGGAGGTGTCCATGCCCTTGCGGCCGACCCCGGAGAACGGCGGCAGGACGGTGGCGTTCTTGAGCGCCGCCTCGTACGCGGCGGTCGCGTCGAAGTCCACACCCTTGACGAACGCGTCGGCGAACGCGACGTCCGAGGAGGTACCGGTCATCAGGTCCGCGTAACCCGGCGACGACCAGCGGGAGATCCAGCCGCCGTCCTTGTACTGCTGCACGAAACCGTCGACCAGCTTCCCCGCCTTCTTCGGTGTGAGGAAGGAGTACGCGGGCCAGGTCGTGCGGTAGGTGTCCCAGAAGCCGTTGTTGACGAACACCTCACCGTCGACGATCTTCGCGCCGGTGTGGGTGGGGGTGTCGGGCCCGGTCTGCGGGGAGAAGGGGCTCGCGTACCTGGTCTTCCCGCCCACCTTCTCGTGCCCGGCATTGGGGTAGAGGTAGAGGCGGTAGAGACTGGAGTAGAGGGTGGTCAGCTGGTCGTGGCTCGCGCCCTCCACCTCGACCCGGCCCAGGAGACCGTCCCAGGCGTCCTGGGCGCGGTCGCGGATCCGCTCGAAGCGGGAGCCCGCCGGGATCTCCTGCGCCAGGTTCTCCTTGGCCTGGTCCACGCTGATCAGCGAGGTGGCCAGGCGCAGGGTGACCTGCCTGTCCGCGGACGGCTTGAAACGGAGGTAGCCGGTGACGTCCGCGCCCCCGCCGCCGCTGAGCTTGCCGCTCGCGGTGACCGGCGCGTCGAAGACTCCGTACACGAAGAGCCTGGTGGCGCCGGTGGACAGACCGCTCTTCACATCGGAGAAGCCGGTGAAGGAGCGGGTCGCCGGATCGAGGGTGAGACCGCCGTCGTTGGAGACGTTGTCGAAGACGATGCTGGCGTCCTCACCCGGATAGGTGAAGCGCATCATCGCCGCGTGGTCGGTCGGCGTCATCTCGGTGCGCAGACCGTTCTCGAAGGTCACGCCGTAGTAGTGCGGCTTCGCGGTCTCGTTCTCGTGGCGGAAGGGCAGCGCGCGGGCGGTGCGGGAGGCGTCCGGGGTGCCCGCCGCCGCGGAGGGCATCACCTGGAAGGTCTGCCGGTCGCCCATCCAGGGGCTCGGCTCGTGGCTCGCGCTGAAGGCCTGGAGGGTGGGCAGGTTGTCGCTGTTGTTGCCGCGCGCGTAGTCGTACAGCCAGCTGGTGGAGCCCGCGTTGGTGACCGGCGTCCAGAAGTTGAAGCCGTGCGGGACGGCGGTGGCCGGGATGTTGTTGCCGCGCGAGTACGAGCCGCTGGAGTTGGTCCCCCGGGTGGTGTTCGCGTAGTCGGACAGGCGGGCGAGCCGCTTCTCGGGGGCCTTCTCCGCGATCCTCACGTCGTCGAGCCAGCCGCGGAAGGCGGCCGGGCCCTTCGGGTTGTCGTACGCCACCAGGATGCGGTCGACCGTCTTTCCGGCAGCCACCGAGCCGATCCGGGACGCCTTGTGGTTCCACTGGTTGGCGTACAGCGTCTTGGAGGCGCCCTGCCCCTGCGGGGAGAGCACCGCACCGTGCTGGTCGAGGGCGCGCAGGTCACTCAGATAGGTGCCGTCGGTGAATGCCAGGTCCACCGCCACGTTCGTGGCCGGGTAACTGAGGTCGGCGCCCTTCTCGTCCGTGGGCAGCGACGGGAAGACGCGGTAGGAGAGCTCGGTGTTGCGGCCGATCCGCGTGTTCACGTCGAAGACCTTGTTGTACGAGTACGCCCGGCCCGCCGCCTTGTGCGTGCCCGCGTACCGCAGCGCCCGCTTGCCCGTGAAACCGGCACCCGACTTGGCGGTGGGGGAGCCGGAGGGGCCGCGGTCCACCTGGCTGCGCATGTCCTCGGGGGTGGGAGTGGAGGTGTCCCCGTTCGAGAACTGCACGTCCGCCAGCTGGAGCAGTGGAGCCCCACCGTTTCGGGTGATCTCCAGCCGGTAGTGCGGGTAGGCCGCGTCGTTGGCGAAACTGTACGACTTCGTCTGGAAGCGGGACGTGAAGGTCTCGTCCTTGCGGGTGTCCAGCGTCTTCCAGGTCTTGCCGTCGGCGGAACCCTGGAGGGTCCAGTCCTTCGGGTCGCGCTCGGCGGCGTCGTTGGCCGAAGTCAGCGCGTACGAGACGACCTTGACCGGCTCCTCCAGGTCGAACTCGACCCAGCCCACCGGCAGGAAGGTCAGCCACTTGCTGCCCGGGGTGATGTCGACGAGGTTCTCCTTGACCTCGCCGCCCGCCGGGTTCTCGGCGCTGGCCCGCAGCGCGGTCACCCGGTCGGTGACGTTGCCCGGGATGCCTGCCACGTCACCGCCGTCGACGCCGGAGGCCCGCTTGCGCCCCTTGGCGTCCGTCTCGACCGTGTTGCGCCAGCTGGGTGCGGGCTCGTCCGCCTCGAAGGAGGAATGGAAACCCCGGCTGACGGGCGGGGGTTGGCCCGGCGCCGCCGGTACGGCGACGGCGGCCGTCGGCGCCATGACGGCGAGCGCCAGAGCACCCGCCGCGAGGCTCGCGAGGGGCGCCGGGGCGCCCCTGCCAGATCTGGATCCGGTTCTCCCACTGGGCGGCATCCCGCAGGCTCCCTCTACTCGGACAACGTTGTCATGAGCGTACGTACCCCCAGTAGGGAGTCAAGTTGCCAGTGGTGTCAAGGGTGTTGTGGCAGAACACGTTGGACAAAAGTGGGCCTAGATATCCAAGAGGTCTCAACTAGGGAAAGAAGGCCGCGCAACCCTGCTTTCGATCTTGCCCAGTTGACGGGAAGTGGACTATACCTATCGGCGTCCGCAGTGCTCTTGAAACCGGCTGCGGACCAGGGGGAACGGGGACCACGGGGGCGGTACGGGAAGCCCCTCGCGCACTCCGGAATTCCGCTGAATCATTCGAGTCGACCGACCGCGGTGGCGGGGCCTTCGCCCGAGACGCATTCCGGTGCGGGCTTGTGCGGGGCAACTCCGGTACACCGCCTGAGTCCTGAAGAGGGCGAGGACTTGAGCATGGGACCCACCCACGTCAACCGTCGTGACGTACTGAAGAGGACGGCGGCCGCCGGTCTGCTCGCGGTGCCCGGAGTCGGTGCCCTCAGCTCCTGCGCGAGCGGCGGCGGAGCCGAAAAGGAAGCCGAGAAGGGCACGAAGTCCGACAAGAACCCGCTGGCCGTCAAGGAGGACGCCGCGCTTTCGGTGTACATCTTCAACGGTGGCTACGGTGACAAGTACGCCCAGTACGTCACCGACATGTACCAGAAGCACTACCCCAGGTCGAAGGCCGCGCAGAAGTCCACGGAGAAGATCGCCACCCAGCTCCAGCCGAAGATCGTCCGGGGCAACCCGTCGGCCGACGTGATCAACAACTCCGGCGCCGACCAGATGAACATCAGCAAGCTGGTCCACAACAAGCAGGTCGCCGACTTCACCGAGCTCCTGGACGCCCCCTCCTGGGACGACCCCAAGGTCAAGGTCCGCGACACCCTCTCGCCCGCCATGCAGGCGATGGGCGCCTTCGGCACCAAGGGCTGCTTCCAGCTGAACATCGCCATGACGGCGTACGGCAACTGGTACTCCGAGCGGATGCTCAAGGAGACCCTGGAGGCCGAGTACCCCACGACCTGGGACGCGATGATCGAGGTCTGCAAGAAGGCCAAGGCCAAGGGAATCCACGGCTGGAGCTACCCGGGCGGCCACCCCCGCTACATGCTCTTCTCCATGTACGGCATGTTCGCCCAGGCCGGCGGGCGCCCCGTGCTGGACGCCATGGACTACCTGGAGCCGAACGCCTGGAAGCACGACGCCGTGAAGTCCGTCTTCGAGGCCTTCGAGGAACTCGTCGCCAAGAAGTACGTCCTCACCGGCTTCGACGGCACCGAGGGCCACACCGAGATGCAGACCGCCTGGACCAAGGGCAAGTGCGTCTTCGTGCCCAACGGCTCCTGGGTGGAGAACGAGGCCAAGGACACCACGCCCAAGGGCTTCGAGATGCGGGTCGGCGCCACCCCGGCGCTCGGCAAGAGCGACGTCATGCCGTTCGGCACGCTGTACGCCCCGCCCGGCGAGCCCTTCATCGTCCCGGCCAAGGCGGCCAACCTCCAGGGCGGCCTGGAGTGGATGCGGATGATGTACAGCAAGGAAGCCGCCAAGAACTTCTTCAAGGAGGTCGGCTCGATCCCCGCCGTCACCGGCGCCATCGAGGGCGTCCAGCTGCCGCCCGGCACCGACAGCGCGCAGAAGGCCATCACCGCGGCCGGCGACAACATCGTCATCCCCTTCTTCAAGGAGTGGTACGGCGAGTTGTTCACCGAGGACTTCAACGCGGTGATGGGCAAGTTCATGATGGGCGACATGTCGACGAAGGAGGCCCTGGACACCATGCAGAAGGCCGCCGACCGGGTCGCCAAGGACCCCGACGTGACCAAGATCCAGAAGGGCTGAGGGACCACCACGGCCGGCGCGGGCCCGGATGCCGGCGGGCCCGCAGCGAGGTACGCGGTACGCGCCCCGGCGGGCGTGCGTGGACGAACGGGTGAAATGCGTGAATGAACGGGTGAAATCGGAGCGGCATGAGCACTGAGACACGGGCCGAAAAGCCCCCCCACCGGCTGTTGTTCCTGTTGGCAGTTCTCCTGCCGCCCCGATTCACCCCGGAGCGGGTGCGGTACGACCGCAGGTACCGCACGCTCGACAAGTACCGCTTCATCGCGGGCTTTCTCGCGGTCCCGCTGGCCTTCTACGCCGTATTCGTCATCTCGCCCTTCCTGCAGGCGATCTATTACTCGTTCACCGACTGGGCGGGCGGGCCGATCGCGAATTTCGTCGGCTTCGACAACTACGTCAAAATGTGGAACGACGAGCGGTTCTGGGAGTCCACGACCACCAGCCTCACGCTGCTGGTGATCGCCCCGCTCATCACCCTGGTCCTCGGCATGTTCTTCGCCTACATGATCACCGCGGGCGGCCGGCACCGTAAGGGCCAGGCGATCGCGGGGGTGGCGGGCTCCTCCCTCTACAAGGTCGTCTACTTCTTTCCGCAGGTCCTGTCCGTCGCGATCATCGCGGTGGTCTGGGGGCGCGTCTTCAACACCAACAGCGGGCTGCTCAACGGCGGTCTGAACTCGGTCGGCATCAAGGGCCCCGCCTGGCTCGGCGGCGAGTACAGCCTCGCCCTGATCGCCACCCTCACCGTCATCTGCTGGAGCTTCGTCGGCTTCTACGTGGTGCTGTTCTCAGCCGCGATGGGCGCCGTCCCCAAGGACATCTACGAAGCCGCACTGCTCGACGGAGCCGGCCGCGGCACCACCTTCTTCAAGGTCACGCTGCCGCTGATCTGGGACACCGTACGCACGGGCTGGATCTACATGGGCATCCAGGCCCTGGACTCCTTCGCCATCGTCCTCGTCATGATGCCCAAGCACGCCATGAAGGTGACCCCGGTCTTCCTCTACGAGCGGTTCCGGGACGGCCAGTTCGGCTACGCCACCGCCATCGGCGTCGTGCTCCTGGTCCTCAGCGTGGTGTTCTCCCTGATCATCATGCGGGTCGGGAACCGCGACCGGATCGAATACTGAAGCGCGAAGACCTGGGAGCCACCGCACCATGACGACACTCGACGCAGGGGCCAGGACCGACGGAACCGCCGCGCCCGCCCCCTCGGCCGCACCACCGAAGCCGGTCCGCGAGGGCACCACCCTCAACGTCTTCTCGCACGCCTTCCTCGTCCTGTGGGTGGTGATGGCGGCGGGACCACTGATCTGGGTCGCGCTGACCGCCTTCCGCACCTCGGGCGAGATCCTGGGCGACCCGATGGGACTGCCCTCCTCGCTGCACTGGGAGAACTTCACCAACGCCTGGACCAAGGCACACATCGGGCAGTACGCCATCAACTCGCTGGTCGTCCTGGCCGGCTCGCTGACCGGGACCATGCTGCTCGGGTCGATGGCCGCCTATGTGATCGCCCGCTTCACCTTCCCCGGCAACCGGTTCGTGTTCATGCTCTTCGCGGGCGGGATGATGTTCCCGGTGATCCTGGCGCTGATCCCGCTGTTCGCGGTGATGGAGAACCTCCAGCTGCTCGACACCAAGCTGGGCCTGATCATCTCGTACATTGCCTACTCACTGCCCTTCACCACCTTCTTCCTGACGTCCTTCTTCCGCACGCTGCCCACGGGGGTGCAGGAGGCGGCCATGGTGGACGGCGCGTCGCACACCCGTACGTTCTTCCAGATCATGCTGCCGATGGCCAAGCCGGGCCTGGTCAGCATCGGCATCTTCAACTTCCTCGGCCAGTGGAACCAGTACCTGCTGCCACTGCTGCTCAACAGCGAGGACGAGACCAGTTACGTGCTGCCGCAGGGCCTCGCCTCCCTCGCCATCGCCCAGGGCTACCGGGGCGACTGGGGTGCGCTCTTCGCGGGTCTGACGATCGCCATGGTGCCGGTGCTCGTGGTGTACGCGGTCTTCCAGCGCCAGGTGCAGGCGGGACTCACGGCGGGTGCCCTCAAGTAGACACCCGGGGGACACCGGAGCAGGCCCCTGGGCGGACGTCCGGGAGGGCCCTCAAGTGACTTGTGCAGGAACACTTTTGAAGCCTCATTTCGGCTTGGACACGAAAGTGGTCTAGGCCTGTTGCGTCTTCGCGGAGGCTGAGTAGTGTCTGCGCCACGGCGCGGCGGGGAGATCTTCACCCGGGCCGGTGGTCCGGGGCCGACCCCGGGAAGTGGCAGCAAGTCGACGCTGATGTCGAAGGGTTGGACAGTATGAGGAATCGGATGATCGCCACCGGAGCGGCGACGCTCGTGATGGCACTCGGGCTCACCGCGTGCGGCGGCGACGGCGACGGCAGTGGCGGCGGCGAAGGCAAGGGCAAGACCATCAAGGTCGTCGCCGCCGACTACGGCGACAAGGCCTCCAACGCCTCGAAGATCTTCTGGGACAAGGTCGCCAAGGACTTCGAGGCCGCCAACTCCGGTTACCAGGTCGATGTTCAGGTCATCAACTGGAACGACATCGACAAGAACGTCAAAAACATGATCGCGGCCGGCAACGAGCCGGACATCCTGCAGACCGGCGGTTACGCCGACAAGGTGGCCGACGACCTGCTCTACAAGGTCGACGACGTGCTCTCGCCCGCCACCAAGGCCAACATCGTCCCCGCCTTCGCCAAGGCCGGAGAGGTCAAGGGCGCGGCCTACGGCATCCCGTGGGTGTCCTCCAGTCGGGTGCTCTTCTACAACAAGAAGGTCTTCTCCGCCGCGGGCGTCACCAAGCCGCCCACCACCTGGGCCGAGGTCGCCGACGCCGCCAAGAAGATCAAGGACAAGAAGGCCGCGGACACCCCCTACGCCCTCCCCCTCGGCCCCGAGGAGGCCCAGGGCGAGACCATGATGTGGGAGATGGGCAACGGCGGCGGGTACACCGACGCGGGCGGCAAGTACACCCTGAACAGCCCGCAGAACATCGAGACCTTCAAGTGGCTCCAGGACAACCTGGTCAAGCCCGGCCTCACGTACCCCAACCCCGCCTCCACCGACCGCAAGACGGCCTTCGCCGACTTCGCCGCCGGCAAGGTCGGCATGATGAACGGCCACCCGAGCGTCGTGCAGATGGCCAAGGACGGCAAGGTCGAGTACGGCGTCACCACCATCCCCGGCAAGACCGGACCGCTGCAGAACACCCTGGGCGTGGCCGACTGGACCATGGCCTTCAAGGACGGCGGCGCCGAGAAGGACGCCGTGAAGAAGTTCCTCGACTTCACGTACACCAAGAAGAATCTGGTGGCGTTCGCCGAGATGTACAACTTCATGCCGGTCACCACCGACGCGGTCGCCGAGATGCAGGGCAACCCGAAGCACGAGTCCCTGAAGCCGTTCTTCGAGGCGCTGCCGACGGCGAAGTTCTACCCCGTCAACGACACCGCCTGGGACGTCATCTCCGCCGAGATCAAGAAGACCGGCGGCAAGGCCGCGTCCGACGACCCGAAGGCGGTCCTGGACGACCTGCAGAAGAAGGCCGACGACGAGGCGGCAGCGGCCAAGTAACGCGCTTCACCGGCTCGTTCCTTCCGAACCTCGCTCCCTGTCCCAGGAGAAACCCGTGTCACTCAAGGCCCCTCCGTCCCCCGCCGGTACCGGCGGGGGACGGGGCGGGCGCGCCCCCAGGCCGGTGAGCCGCCGCAGCGGACTGGCCAGGCTCGGCCCACTGCCCTGGATTGCGCCCGTCATTCTGTTGATCCTCTTCGTGGTCGTCTGGCCGGTCCTCGAGCTGATCCGCACCTCGTTCCTCAACATCTCCATCTCCGGCAAGGTGCGCGGCAGCGCCGGTACCGACAAGTACACGAAGCTCTTCGAGGAGAGCGACCTCGGTGCCGTTCTGGTCTGGACGGTGATCTGGACGATCGTCGTCGTGACCTTCACGATGCTGATCTCGCTGGCCCTCGCCCAGCTGTTCAACCAGCAGTTCCCAGGCCGCACCCTGACGCGCTGGGCGCTGATCGCCCCCTGGGCCGCCTCCGTGCTGATGACGGCCATCGGCTTCAAGTGGATGCTCAACCAGACGGCCGGTGTGCTCAACACGGTGATGATGGACCTCGGTCTCATCGACGCGCCGGAGGACTGGCTGGGCACCGCGTCCACCGCGTGGCCCTGGATGATGGCCGTCGCCGTGTTCGTCTCGCTGCCCTTCACCACGTACACCCTGCTCGCCGGGCTCCAGACGATCCCCGGCGAGGTCTACGAGGCTTCGCGCATCGACGGTGCCGGGACCTGGCAGACGTACCGGCACATCACCCTGCCGATGCTGCGTCCGGCGTTCCTGATCGGCGTCGTGATCAACCTGATCAACGTCTTCAACTCCTTCCCGATCATCTGGGCCATGACCCAGGGCGGTCCGGGCTACGACACCTCCACGTCGATGGTGTTCATGTACAAGCTGAAGGAGACGGACATCGGGGAGTCGGCCGCGATGTCGGTCGTCAACTTCGCCCTGGTCGTGGTGCTCGTGCTGATCTTCCTGAAGGTCAGCCGCTGGAACGAGGAGGACTGATGGCCACCGCGACGGCCGCCCGGCCGAAGACGAAGGGCCCCTCTCCCAAGCCCCCGAAGCGGGCCTTCCGGCCGCGCACCCTGGTGATCGCCGTAGTGGCCTGGGGGCTCGCGGCGCTCTTCCTCGCCCCGTACCTGGAAATGATCATCACCGCGCTGCGGCCGAAGTCGGAACTGCGCGACCGCACCTATCTGCCCAGCTCCTTCGAGTGGTCGAACTTCATCGACGTCTGGAAGGAGTCCACGCTCGGGCAGAACCTGCAGGTGACGCTGGTGGTCGCGGGCGGGGCGACGCTGCTGGTGCTGCTGGTGGCGCTGCCCGCCGCGTACTACACGGCGCGGATGAGGTTCCGCGGGCGGAAGATCTTCCTGCTGCTGGTGCTGGTCACCCAGATGTTCCAGCCGACCGCGCTGCTGATCGGTCTGTACCGCGAGTTCTACCAGCTGGGGATGCTCAACTCGGTCTGGACGCTGATCCTCACCAACGCGGCGTTCAACCTGGCGTTCGCGGTGTGGATCCTCACGGCGTACATCGGCTCCATTCCGGCGGAGCTGGAGGAGGCGGCGATGGTGGACGGCACCAGCCGCTTCGGCGCCATGATCAAGGTGACGCTGCCGCTGGCGCTGCCCGGTGTGGTCACCGCGCTCATCTTCACGTTCATCACGACCTGGAACGAGTTCGCGATGGGCCTGACGCTGACCACCGACCCGGCGAGCCAGCCGCTGACGGTCGGCATCAACAACTTCATCGGTGCCTACACGGTGCAGTGGAACTACCTGTTCGCGGCGTCCGTCGTGGCGATCGTGCCGGTGATCATCCTGTTCGCGTTCATCGAGCGGCACGTGGTCTCCGGACTGACGGCGGGTTCCGTCAAGTAGGGGCTCCAGGTCAAGTAGCGCTCCAGGCAGGGCGCATACGGTACGAAAGCGCCCGTCGGCCACGGTCGGCGGGCGCTTTCGCGCGTTCGGGGTGCGGTTCTCGTGCGTACGGTGGACGGCCCTCTTGCGTGCGGGAGGTGAACGGAGACGCGTGGCGCAAGCCCCTCGCTCAAGGTCTTGACGGGAGCAGGCGGCAAAGTCTCTGCTTAGGGTTCACATGTTGGAAGAACGGCGGGGGCCTCACAGTCGCGGCCCCGGAGCGGACGGCCGTCGTGCCGTCCGACGGGATCAGGAGTGGATGAGTCGATGGAGACTCCGGGGTCGCAGACCTCTTTGCACCGGGCCAACCTGGAGCGGGTCGTGCGCGCGGTGCGCATGGCGGGCTCGCTGACCCAGGCGGAGATCGCGAGAAGCACCGGTCTCTCCGCCGCCACGGTCTCCAACATCGTGCGGGAGCTGAAGGACGGCGGCACGGTCGAGGTCACCCCGACCTCGGCGGGTGGGCGCCGGGCCCGCAGCGTCTCCCTGAGCGGGGACGCCGGCGTGGTCATCGGCGTCGACTTCGGCCATACGCATCTGCGCGTCGCGGTCGGCAACCTGGCCCACCAGGTACTGGCCGAGGAGGCCGAGCCGCTGGACGTCGACGCCTCCGCCGCCCAGGGCTTCGATCGGGCGGAACAGCTGGTCAAGCGGCTGATCGAGGCCACCGGCATCAGCCAGGGCAAGGTCATCGGGGTCGGTCTCGGCGTCCCGGGACCCATCGACGTGGAATCCGGACGTCTGGGTTCCACCGCGATCCTGCCGGGCTGGCAGGGCATCAACCCGAGCGAGGAGCTGTCGGGGCGGCTGGGCGTCCCGGTGTACGTCGACAACGACGCCAACCTCGGTGCGCTCGGCGAACTCGTCTGGGGCGCCGGGCGCGGGGTGAAGGACCTCGCGTACATCAAGGTCGCCAGCGGTGTCGGCGCCGGCCTGGTGATCGACGGCCGGGTCTACCGGGGCCCCGGCGGTACGGCGGGGGAGATCGGGCACATCACGCTCGATGAGTCAGGACCGGTCTGCCGCTGCGGCAACCGCGGCTGCCTGGAGACCTTCGCGGCCGCCCGTTACGTACTTCCGCTGCTGATGCCGGGGCACGGCCCCGACCTCACCATGGAGCGCGTCGTGCGGCTCGCGCGGGACGGAGACCCCGGCTGCCGCCGGGTGATCGCGGACGTCGGACGGCACATCGGCAGTGGCGTCGCCAACCTCTGCAACCTGCTCAATCCCCGCCGGGTCGTCCTGGGCGGCGACCTCGCGGAGGCCGGTGAGCTGGTGCTCGGCCCGATCCGCGACTCGGTCTCCCGGTACGCGATCCCGAGCGCGGCCCGGCAGCTGAGCGTGCTGCCGGGGGCGCTGGGCGGCCGCGCGGAGGTGCTCGGCGCCCTCGCGCTCGTACTGAGCGAAATGGGGGATTCGACACTTCTGGACGGGTCGCGCACCCCCAATTCCTTTGGTACGGACCAGCATTCCACCCCCGCCTTCACTTAGATAACGAATGGCACCGTTGTCATCTCGTTAAGGGTTTACTCCTTGACGCTATGGCGGCGCGCGAGTTGACTTCTCGACACCTCGGCCGCAACGACGCGGCCTCGTCAGGGAGGCAATCCACATGAACGCAATGACGCGTCGCGTCGTCATAGCCACGGCCGCGATCTCGATGGCCGTCTCGCTCTCCGCCTGTGGCAAGGCGGGCGAGGGCGACAAGGCCGACGGCGGTGCCACGAAGGGCGGCGGCGACCTCGGCAAGTCCATCGGTCTGCTGCTGCCGGAGAACAAGACCACGCGCTACGAGACCTTCGACCGCCCCATCATGGAGGCGAAGATCAAGGCTCTCTGCTCGGACTGCGAGGTCAAGTACAACAACGCCGCGCAGGATGTCGAGACGCAGAAGAAGCAGTTCGACGCGCTGGTCACGCAGGGCGTCAAGGTGATCATCCTGGACGCGGTCGACTTCAAGGCCACGAAGTCCTGGGTCACCACGGCCGCGAAGCAGGGCGTCAAGGTCGTCGCGTACGACCGCCTCGCCGAGGGCCCGATCGCCGCGTACGTGTCGTACGACAACGAGAAGATCGGCAACCTGCAGGGCCAGGCGCTGGTCAAGGCGCTGGGCGCCAAGGCCAAGGAATCCAATGTCGTCATGATCAACGGTTCCCCGACCGACCCGAATGCCGGGTTCTTCAAGAAGGGAGCCGAGGACGTCCTGAAGAAGGAGACGAAGAAGATCGTCTACACCCAGGACATCCCGGACTGGTCGCCCGACGAGGCGAACAAGAAGATGGGCGCCGCCATCGACTCCCTCGGCAAGACCGGCTTCCAGGGCGTGTACTCCGCCAACGACGGCATGGCGGGCGGCATCATCACCGCGCTCTCCAAGCAGGGCATCAAGGTTCCCGTCGGCGGCCAGGACGCCGAGCTGGCCGGACTGCAGCGCATCCTGAAGGGCGAGCAGGCCTTCACGATCTACAAGCAGATCAAGCCGGAGGCCGAGACGACCGCCGAGATCGCGGTGAAGATCCTCAAGGGCGAGAAGTTCGACGACCTGGCCCCCACCAAGGTCGACAGCATCTCGGGCGAGTTCACGGGCACCCCCTCCAAGCTCTACGACGCGCAGATCGTGACCAAGGGCGAGATCGCCGGCACGGTCGTCAAGGACGAGGTCTACAAGGCCTCGGACATCTGCACGCCCGAGTTCAAGGCCGCCTGCGACGCGGCGGGCATCAAGTAACTCCCCCTTCCGGTACGTGCGTCGAAGAGCTCCGCACGACCGAGCCGACCCGTACCCGGCAGAGTCGGCGCCCCGCCTTCCCCCTACAGGCGGGGCGCCGGCCGGCCCCCGGCCGGCCCCTTCCTTTGTGCCCCCCCGTGCACCACGCACCACCATCCCCGCCGGTCAGGCGGCGAAGGAGATGATTCACGTGTCCGCTACGCCCGTGCTGGCGTTGCGCGGAGTCTCCAAGCGGTTCGGCGCCGTCCAGGCGCTCACCGACGTAGACCTGGAGATCCAGCCCGGCGAGGTGGTCGCCCTCGTCGGCGACAACGGCGCCGGAAAGTCCACCCTCGTCAAGACGATCTCGGGAGTCCACCCGATCGACGAGGGCACCATCGAATGGGACGGCAGGCCCGTCCACGTCAACCGGCCGCAGGACGCCCAGAACCTCGGCATCGCCACCGTCTACCAGGACCTGGCGCTCTGCGACAACCTCGACGTCGTCGCCAACCTCTTCCTCGGCAGCGAGATCCGGCGTGGCTCGATCCTCGACGAGATCGCGATGGAGAAGCGCGCCAAGGAACTCCTGGACACCCTGTCCATCCGGATTCCGAGCGTCCGCATCCCGGTCGCTTCGCTCTCCGGCGGTCAGCGCCAGGTCGTGGCCATCGCCCGCGCGCTGGTCGGCGACCCCAAGGTGGTCATCCTCGACGAGCCGACCGCAGCCCTGGGCGTCGAGCAGACCGCGCAGGTCCTCGACCTGGTCGAGCGGCTGCGCGAGCGCGGCCACGGCGTCATCCTCATCAGCCACAACATGGAGGACGTGCGCGCCGTCGCGGACACGGTCGCGGTACTGCGTCTGGGCCGCAACAACGGCGTCTTCGACGTGAAGACGACCTCCCACGAAGTGATCATCTCGGCCATCACCGGCGCCACGGACAACGCCGTGACCCGCCGCAAGGCGCGGACCGCCCAGGCTTCGGCCGCGGCCACGGCAACGAAGGAGGACGCGAAGTGAGCGACCTCGCCAAGACCCCCGAAAAGTCCGGCGGCTCCGGTGCCTCCGGTGGTTCCGCCCCCGAGACTCAGAGCGCGCCGGCCGCCCCGGCCGTCGACCCCCGCCTCCTCGTCCGCGAGGAAGGCTTCAAGGGCTACCTGAGCGAGTTCGGCCGCAAGGTGCGCGGCGGTGAGCTGGGCTCGCTGCCGGTGTTCCTGGGACTGGTCGTGATCGCGGTCGTCTTCCAGCTCCAGAACAGCAACTTCCTCTCCGCCAGCTCGATCGCCAACATCGCCGTCTACACCTCCGGCCTCGGCATCATGGCGGTCGGCATCGTCTTCGTGCTGATCCTCGGCGAGATCGACCTCTCGGTCGGCTCGGTCGCGGGCGTCGGCGCCGCGATATGGGCGGTGCTCAACGTCTCCAACGGCTGGAACGACTGGCTCGCCATCATCGTCGCCCTGCTCTCGGGCCTCGCCCTCGGCCTGGTGCACGGCTTCTTCTTCGCCAAGATCGGCGTCCCCGCCTTCGTCGTCACCCTGGCCGGCTTCCTCGGCTGGAGCGGTCTGCAGATCTGGCTGATGGGCAAGGAAGGCTCGATCAACGCGCCGACCGGCAGCATCGTCGAGAACCTGACGGGCTACTACTTCGAGGACAAGTTCGCCGCCTACGGCCTCGCCATCGCGGCGATCCTGGCCTACGCGGGGTCCCTGCTGCTCGACAGCAAGCGCCGCAGGGCCGCCGCCCTGCCGTCCCGCCCGAACAGCGAGATCGCCCTGCGCACCCTCGTGGTCGCGGTGCTGTGCCTGCTCGTCGCGTACGTCCTGAACGAGCCGGTAGGCGCCCGCGGCCTGCCGCTCGCCCTGGTGCTCTTCCTCGCGGTCCTGCTCATCGCGGACTTCGTGGCCCGCCGTACCACCTTCGGCCGCCAGGTCTTCGCGGTCGGCGGTAACGCCGAGGCAGCCCGCCGCGCGGGCATCAGCGTCGACCGCATCCGGATCATCGTGTTCGGCATGTCGGGCCTGCTGGCCGCCTTCGGCGGCCTCTTCGTCGCGAGCCTCTCCGGCGGCGCCACCAAGAGCCTCGGTGCGGGCAACACCCTGATGCTCGTCATCGCCGCCGCCGTCATCGGCGGTACGAGTCTCTTCGGCGGCCGCGGCAAGGTCTGGTCCGCGTTGCTCGGCATGATCGTGATTCAGGCCATTCAGCAGGGCCTGAACATGCTCGGCATGGCGAGCGAGATCCAGTACATGATCACCGGTGCCGTCCTGCTGGCCGCCGTCGTCATCGACTCGGTGTCCCGCCGTACGCAGAAATCCGCAGGTCGCGCTTAGCGCCGCTTAGCAGCCAAACCCGGATGTGCCCGGCACCGACACCCAGGTGCCGGGCACATCCGTGCGCTCATTGATCCAAACGAGTGATGCACGTCGCACAACCCGCCGACCGTCGCCGCGCGAGGAACATTAGACTCGGCAGATCGGCACGAATGTCCAAGCACGCCGGATCAACCGCAAGGAGGCACAGAGATGCAGGTGCCGCGCGAAGCGCGTCAGGCAGGGGTGGTGGCGGGCGACGGGCGGGACCTGCTGACCCGCATCGAGGGACCGCGCGATCTGGACCGGCTGTCCCCGGAGCAGCTGGATCAGCTGGCTGCGGAGATCCGGACCTTCCTCGTCGGCGAGGTGTCCAAGACCGGCGGCCACCTGGGGCCGAACCTGGGCGTGGTCGAGCTGACCATCGCCCTGCACCGTGTCTTCGAGTCCCCGAAGGACAAGGTCCTCTGGGACACCGGCCACCAGAGCTATGTGCACAAGCTGCTCACCGGTCGGCAGGACTTCACCCGGCTGAAGATGAAGGGCGGTCTCTCCGGCTACCCGGCGCGTGCCGAGTCCGAGCACGACATCATCGAGAACAGCCACGCCTCCACCGTGCTGGGCTGGGCCGACGGGCTCGCCAAGGCCAATGAGGTGCTCGGCAAGGACGACGCGGTCGTCGCCGTCATCGGTGACGGCGCCCTGACCGGCGGTATGGCCTGGGAGGCGCTGAACAACATCGCCGTCGCCAAGGACCGCCCGCTGGTCATCGTCGTCAACGACAACGAGCGCTCCTACGCGCCCACCATCGGCGGCCTCGCCAACCACCTGGCCACGCTGCGCACCACCGACGGTTACGAGCGCTTCCTGGCCAAGGGCAAGGACCTGCTGGAGCGCACCCCCGTGGTCGGCAGGCCGCTCTACGAGACGCTGCACGGCGCGAAGAAGGGCCTCAAGGACTTCATCGCCCCGCAGGGCATGTTCGAGGACCTGGGGCTCAAGTACGTCGGCCCGATCGACGGCCACGACATCGAGGCCCTGGAGTCCGCCCTGCAGCGCGCCAAGCGCTTCGGCGGGCCGGTCATCGTGCACTGCCTCACCGAGAAGGGCCGCGGCTACCAGCCCGCCCTCGCGGACGAGGCCGACCGCTTCCACGCCGTCGGCAAGATCCACCCGGACACCGGCCTGCCCATCGCCTCCTCCGGCGTCGACTGGACCTCGGTCTTCGGCGAGGAGATGGTCAAGCTCGGCAAGGAGCGGAAGGACATCGTCGCGATCACCGCGGCCATGCTCCAGCCGGTCGGCCTGGACAGGTTCGCCAAGGCGTTCCCGGACCGGGTCTACGACGTGGGCATCGCCGAGCAGCACGGTGCAGTCTCGGCGGCGGGCCTGGCGACCGGGGGACTGCACCCGGTCTTCGCCGTCTACGCGACCTTCCTCAACCGTGCCTTCGACCAGGTCCTCATGGACGTGGCCCTCCACAAGTGCGGGGTGACCTTCGTACTGGACCGCGCGGGCGTCACCGGTACCGACGGCGCCTCGCACAACGGCATGTGGGACATGTCGATCCTCCAGGTCGTCCCGACCCTGCGGATCGCCGCGCCGCGCGACGCCGACCAGGTCCGCGCCCAGCTGCGCGAGGCCGTCCAGGTCGAGGACGCCCCGACCGTCGTCCGCTTCTCCAAGGGTGCGGTCGGCCCGGCGGTCAAGGCCGTCGGCAAGGTCGGCGGGATGGACGTGCTGCGCAAGCCCACCACCGACGTGGCCCGCCCCGACGTCCTCCTGGTGTCGGTCGGCGCACTGGCGCCGATGTGCCTGGAGATCGCCGAGCTGCTGGACGCGCAGGGCATCTCCTCCACCGTCGTCGACCCGCGCTGGGTCAAGCCGGTCGACGAGGCGATGGCCCCGCTCGCCGAGCAGCACCGCGTGGTCGTCACCGTCGAGGACAACTCCCGTGTCGGCGGAGTCGGGTCGGCCGTCGCCCAGGCGCTGCGCGATGCCGACGTCGACGTACCGCTCCGCGACTTCGGCATTCCGCCGGTCTTCCTGGACCACGCGTCCCGCAAGGAGGTCATGGCCGAGATCGGGCTGACCGCTCCTGACATCGCCCGCCAGGTCACCGGTCTGGTCGCGAAGATCGACGGCCGGCTGGAGAAGGCGACGGCGAACGCCGTGCGCGACTGACCCACCGACCGCAGCGTGCCCGGCGGTACCCGCCGCGGTACTGGCAGCGTCCACCGCATGACCAGCGTGCACCGCATGACCAGCGTGCACCGCATGACCTGCGAAAGAGGCCCTGACCGGCAATAAAACCCGGTCAGGGCCTTTTCGTACGGCTTCGTCCTATTGGGTGAAACCCGAACGCACCTCTCGTGGTCCTGGATGAGTGATCACCATCATTGCGGAGACTCGCTCACTCAAGAGTTGGGCGACAGCCGACAGGCGGAGGTGCGCCGGTGAGCACAGCACAAGGTCCCACCAGCAAGAACAGCAGCAGGAATCCGAACGGACTGTTCCGGACCAAAACGGTCGAACAGTCGATCCAGGACACCGAGGAACCGGAACACTCACTCAAGAAGTCCCTTTCGGCCCTCGATCTCACGGTCTTCGGTGTCGGTGTCATCATCGGCACCGGCATCTTCGTCCTGACCGGCAAGATCGCCAAGGAGACGGCGGGACCCTCCGTCGCGCTGGCCTTCGTCGCCGCGGGCGTCGTCTGCGGACTCGCGGCTCTCTGTTACGCCGAGTTCGCCTCGACCGTCCCGGTCGCCGGCTCCGCGTACACCTTCTCGTACGCCTCCCTCGGTGAGCTGCCGGCCTGGATCATCGGCTGGGACCTGATCCTGGAGCTGGCGCTCGGCTGCGCGGTGGTCGCGGTCGGCTGGTCCGGCTACATGCGCTCACTGCTCGACACCGCCGGATTCCACCTTCCGGACTTCCTGGCCGGCACCCAGGACGGAAAGTTCGGTTTCGACCTGCTGGCCTGCATCCTGGTGCTGGTGATCACCGCGGTCCTGGTCGCCGGAATGAAGCTGTCCTCCCGGGTGACCAGCGTCATCGTCGGCATCAAGGTGACGGTCGTGCTGCTCGTCATCATCGTCGGCGCCTTCTTCATCACCGGCTCGAACTACAAGCCGTTCATCCCGCCGTCCCAGGACACCGAAGGCGGCACCGGGCTCACCGCCCCGCTCGTCCAGGTGCTCTTCGGCTTCACCCCGACGACCTTCGGCGTGATGGGCATCTTCACGGCGGCGGCCGTCGTCTTCTTCGCGTTCATCGGCTTCGACATCGTCGCCACCGCGGCGGAAGAGACCCGCAACCCGCAGCGCGACGTGCCGCGCGGCATCCTCGGCTCGCTGATCATCTGCACGCTCCTCTACGTGGCCGTCTCCGTCGTGGTGACCGGCATGCAGAAATACAGCAGTCTGTCGACGGACGCACCGCTCGCCGACGCCTTCAAGTCGGTGGGTCACCCCTTCTGGGCCGGCGTGATCAGTTTCGGTGCGGCCGTCGGTCTCACCTCGGTCTGCATGATCCTGCTCCTCGGCCAGTCCCGGGTCTTCTTCGCGATGAGCCGCGACGGCCTGCTCCCGAGGACGTTCTCGCACGTCCACCCGCGCTTCGGGACCCCGTACCGCTCGACGATCCTGCTCGGTGCGGTCGTCGCCGTCGTCGCCGGTTTCACCTCCATCGACGAGCTCGCCGAACTGGTCAACATCGGCACGCTCTTCGCGTTCGTCGTGGTCGCGATCGGCGTCGTCATCCTGCGCCGCCAGCGCCCCGACCTGCCGCGCTCCTTCAGGACCCCGCTGGTACCGCTGGTGCCGGCGCTGTCGGTGCTGGCCTCCCTGTGGCTGATGCTCAATCTGCCGACGGAGACCTGGCTGCGGTTCGGCGTGTGGATGCTGATCGGCGTCGTCGTGTACTTCGTGTACGGGAAGAAGCACAGCAAGCTGGGCCTCGGACAGGCGGGCCGGGGACAGGCGGGCCGGGGGAGCGGCACACTCCCGCCGGCTGGGGACACGCGCTGAGGATGCCGCTCGGCCCTCATCAGGCACCCCGGCGCGCATCGCGCGGCGCGGGGCGCCCAGGCGTGCGCCGCCCCCGGCGTGCGTCCAGGTCTGCGGCGAAGCACGCGGAGCCGCGAGGAAGCCATTAGTACGACCATCGTTCCGGCCCTGTGGATGCGCCCCGACGGCGTTCCGCGGGGCCGGATACGTTGGGGGACATGAACACCACCCAGCCTGTGACGACCCGGACCGGGAGCGCGGCCGAGGAGCCCGCCGCCGGGGCCTCCCGGGCCGCCTACTGGCTGCGGCTCCTGCCCCTGCTCGCGCTGACGGCAGTGCTCACCCGCATTCCGTCCTTCCTGCACCCCCTCTGGAACCCGGACGAGGGCTTCCTCGCCGTCCAGGCACGGCAACTGGCCGCGGGCGGCACGCTCTACGACACGGTCGTCGACCGGAAGCCCCCCTTCCTGCCCTGGCTCTACGAAGCCTCCTTCGCGCTTTTCGGCGACGACTCGCTCGTCCCGCTCAAGGTCCTCGCGATCCTGGCGCTCCTCGTCACCGCCGCCCTGCTCGCCTCGCTCGCCCGCCGCCGCTGGGGCGACCGCGCGGGGGCCGTGGCGGGCATCCTCTTCCTGCTGATCTCGGTCGGCATGCCCCCGGAGGACACCCAGGCGGCCTCCTTCGGCCTCTTCATGCTGCCCTGCACGGCACTGGCCGTGTGGTGCGCGGACCGCCGGGCCTGGACCGCGGCAGGTGCGGCGGTCGCCTTCGCGTTCCTGACGAAGCAGACGGGTGGGGCGGTGCTGCTGCCGGTGCTGTGGCTCCTCTGGACGACCGCGGGGACACCGGCGTCCGGGACCCGGCCCGGTGGCCTGCCGGAGACCGGAGCCGTGCGGCCGGCGGCCCGGGCGCCGGGGTGGACGACGGCGCGGTCCCTGGCCCTGCTCCGCACCGCCCTCGGCTTCGCCGTCCCGGTGGCCGCGGTGGCGCTGGCCACCGGCCCGTCCCGCTTCCTCTTCTGGGTCGTCACGGGCTCCGGTGCGTACGCGGACCTCACGGGTTCCGGTCTGCACGCACTCGGCCGCGGCCTGGGCAACACGCTGATCCTGGCGGGCGCCTGCCTCGGACTCCTCGTCCCGCTGCTGCGCCGCCCGAAGGCGCCGGGGGCGGACCTGTGGCTCTGGCTGGCGGCCTCCGCCGTGGCCGTGGCCACCGGCTTCCACTTCTTCGGCCACTACTACCTGCAACTCATGCCGCCCCTGGCCCTCTTGGCCACGGCTGCCCTGCACGCCCTGCCGCGCCGCTGGACCACCGCGGCCCTCACCGTTACCGCGGTCACCTGTACGGCCTTCCTCACCTGGGGATCGGCGGCCCCACGCCCCGAACTGGCGCACGCGCAGCGCGTCGCCGAAGCCGTCCGGGCGCGCACCGCCCCGGCCGACCCGGTCCTGATCTGGGGCATGCACCCGGAGACATACTGGCTCGCCGACCGCACCCCGGCGAGCCGCTACCTCACCGCGGGCCTGCTCACGAACTTCAGCGGCGGCCGGAACGGCTCGCTGGTGGGCGAGCAGTACGGGGTCGAGGGCAGCTGGACCCAGTTCCGCGCCGAACTCGCCGCCCGCCCCCCGAAGCTCATCGTCGACGACTCGCGCGGCAAACCGTACGCACCGGAGCGGATACCGACGCTGCGCGAGGTGCTGCGGGAGGGGTACGACCGGGTGGAGACGGTCGAGGGCACGGACCTCTACGTGCGCCGGGGCACCCAGGGCTGAACGCGCCCCGCCGAGCCGGGCCGAGCCCCGCCGAGCCGGGCCGAGCCGGGCGGGAGCGGGACCCACGGGGGACAACCCCGCACGCCGCAGTGGCCGCGAGGGGGGCGGTTCAGTCCCTGCCCCGCACGGTGCGGGGGCCGACACACCGTGCCCCGTACTCCTCGACCCGTCGGCGCAGTTCGCGGTCGGCGGTGACCACCACGCACTCCTCGTGCCCGCGCTCCGCGACAAGCTCGACGATGCGGTCGTCACCACTGCCGGGCGCGGAGACCACCCGTACCCCGGGCACCGATTCCACGCCGCGCGCTGCGCCCTCCACGACCAGCACGAGGTCGAGCGGCCCCGGCAGCCCGTCGATCCCCTGGGCCGCGTACGCCGGCAGCCGGTCCCGCAGCCGCTCGGCCGCGCCGTGCCGGTCCTTCCACCAGCCGTCGGGCACGGACCCGACGACATTGGCGGCGTCCACGACGAGGAGGGGGAGCGGCGGGGGCGTGAGCGTCATGGAGCCAGCGTCCCACGCCTGCGGCACCGGACAGCGAAGGATCGGGGCAGGGCACGGCGGAGGGCGGGGCGGGGCACGGTGAGGGGGCGGGGCAGGGCGCGGCGGGCGGGGCTCGGCGGGGCACGGCAAAGGGGCCGTGCGGAGTCGAACTCCGCACGGCCCCTCGCACTGTCCAGCGGTTACGCCGGTACGCTCGCCACGCCCGCAGCCAGGAACTTCTTCCCGGTGACGCGCTCGGAGTAGCCCTCGCGGTCCAGGTACGGCGTGATGCCGCCCAGGTGGAAGGGCCAGCCCGCGCCCGTGATCAGGCAGAGGTCGATGTCCTGGGCCTCGGCGACGACGCCCTCGTCGAGCATCAGGCCGATCTCCTGGGCGACCGCGCTCATCACGCGGTCACGGACCTGCTCCTCGGTCAGGACGGAGTCGCCCTGCTTGAGGAGTGCGGCCACCTCGGGGTCGAGCACCGGGGCGCCCGAGTCGTAGAGGTAGAAGCCGCGCTTGCCGGCCTTGACCACGGCGGCCAGGTTCGGCGAGACCGTGAAGCGGTCCGGGAACGCGCGGTTCAGGGTCTCCGAGACGTGCAGACCGATGGCCGGGCCGACCAGCTCCAGCAGGACCAGCGGCGACATCGGCAGGCCGAGCGGCTCGACGGCCTTCTCGGCGACGGCGACCGGGGTGCCCTCGTCGATGACGTTCTGGATCTCGCCCATGAAGCGGGTCAGGATGCGGTTGACGACGAACGCCGGGGCGTCCTTCACCAGCACGGCCGTCTTCTTGAGCTTGCGGGCCACGCCGAAGGCGGTGGCCAGCGACGCGTCGTCCGTCTTCTCGCCGCGGACGATCTCCAGGAGGGGGAGGATCGCGACCGGGTTGAAGAAGTGGAAGCCGACGACCCGCTCGGGGTTCTTCAGCTTCGACGCCATCTCGGTGACCGAGAGCGACGAGGTGTTGGTGGCCAGGATCGCGTGGGCGGGGGCGACCGCCTCGACCTCGGCGAAGACGGTCTGCTTGACCGACATCTCCTCGAAGACGGCCTCGATGATGAAGTCGGCGTCGGAGAAGCCCTCCGCCTTGTCGAGGACGCCGGACACCAGGGCCTTGAGACGGTTGGCCTTGTCCTGGTTGATGCGGCCCTTGCCGCGCAGCTTCTCGATCTCCATGTGGACGTAGCCCACACCCTTGTCGATCCGCTCCTGGTCGATGTCCGTGAGGACGACCGGGACTTCGAGGCGACGCAGGAACAGCAGGGCGAGCTGCGAGGCCATCAGGCCCGCGCCGACCACGCCGACCTTGGTGACCGGGCGTGCCAGGTTCTTGTCCGGGGCACCGGCCGGGCGCTTGGCGCGCTTCTGGACCAGGTTGAAGGCGTAGATGCCGGAGCGGAGCTCGCCGCCCATGATCAGGTCCGCGAGGGCCTGGTCCTCGGCGTCGAAGCCGGCGGACAGGTCACCGGACTTGGCGGCCTCGATGATCTCCAGCGCGCGGTAGGCGGCCGGGGCCGCACCGTGCACCTTGGAGTCGGCGATGGCGCGGCCGCGGGCGACGGCGGCGTCCCAGCCCTCGCCGCGGTCGATCTCCGGGCGCTGCACCTGGAGTTCGCCGCGCAGGATCGCGGAGGTCCACAGCAGCGACTGCTCCAGGAAGTCGGCGCCCTCGAAGATCGCGTCGGCGATGCCGAGCTCGAAGACCTGCTGGCCCTTGAGCTGACGGTTCTGGTTCAGCGAGTTCTCGATGATGACCGAGACGGCCTTGTCGGCGCCGATCAGGTTGGGAAGCAGCGCGCAGCCGCCCCAGCCCGGGACCAGGCCGAGGAAGACCTCGGGGAGCGAGAAGGCGGGCAGCGACTGCGACACCGTGCGGTAGGTGCAGTGCAGACCGACCTCGACGCCGCCGCCCATCGCCGCACCGTTGTAGTACGCGAAGGTGGGGACCGCGAGGCCCGAAAGACGGCGGAAGACGTCGTGGCCGCCCTTGCCGATGGCCAGCGCGTCCTCGTGGCGCTTCAGCAGCTCCACGCCCTTGAGGTCGGCGCCGACCGCGAAGATGAACGGCTTGCCGGTGAGGCCGATGCCGACGATGGAGCCCTCGGCGGCCTCCTTCTCGACCTGGTCGACGGCGGCGTTCAGGTTCGCCAGCGACTGCGGTCCGAAGGTGGTCGGCTTGGTGTGGTCCAGGCCGTTGTCCAGGGTGATGAGGGCGAAGTTGCCCACGCCGCCCGGGAGCGCCAGGTGCCGTACGTGCGCCTGGGTGACGACCTCGTCCGGGAACAGCTCGGCCGCGCCCTTCAGGAGCTCAGTGGTGGTGCTCACTTGTTGTCGCCTCCGTTGAAGTGCGGGTTCTCCCAGATGACCGTTCCGCCCATGCCGAAGCCGACGCACATGCTCGTCAGGCCGTAGCGGACGTGCGGCTGGTCCTCGAACTGGCGGGCCAGCTGCGTCATCAGACGCACGCCGGAGGAGGCCAGCGGGTGACCGAAGGCGATGGCGCCGCCGTACTGGTTCACCCGGGCGTCGTCCTCGGGGATGCCGAAGTGGTCGAGCATGGCCAGCACCTGGACGGCGAAGGCCTCGTTGATCTCGAACAGGCCGATGTCGCCGATGGACAGGCCCGCCTTGGCGAGCGCCTTCTCGGTCGCCGGGACCGGGCCGATGCCCATGACCTCGGGCTCGACGCCCGCGAAGGCGTAGGAGACCAGGCGCATCTTGACCGGCAGGCCCAGCTCGCGCGCGACGTCCTCGGCGGCGATCAGGGAGGCGGTGGCGCCGTCGTTGAGGCCTGCGGCGTTACCGGCGGTGACGCGGCCGTGCGGGCGGAACGGCGTCTTGAGGCCCGCGAGGGACTCCAGCGTGGTGCCCGGGCGCATCGGCTCGTCGACGGTGGCCAGGCCCCAGCCGGTCTCGCCGGCCTCGGCGTTCGTACGACGCACCGAGACGGGGACCAGGTCGGCCTGGATCTTGCCGTCCGCGTACGCCTTGGCGGCCTTCTCCTGCGAGCGCACGGCGTACTCGTCGGCGCGCTGCTTGGAGATGCCCGGGTAGCGGTCGTGCAGGTTCTCGGCGGTCATGCCCATGAAGAGGGCGGACTCGTCGACCAGCTTGTCGGAGACAAAGCGCGGGTTGGGGTCCACGCCCTCACCCATGGGGTGGCGGCCCATGTGCTCGACGCCGCCCGCGAGGGCGATGTCGTACGCACCGAAGGCCACGCCGCCCGCGACGGACGTCACGGCGGTCATCGCGCCGGCGCACATGCGGTCGATCGAGAAGCCGGGGACGCTGGTCGGCAGTCCCGCCAGGATCCCTGCGGTACGGCCCAGCGTCAGGCCCTGGTCGCCGATCTGGGTGGTCGCGGCGATCGCGACCTCGTCCACGAGTGCGGGGTCCAGGTCCGGGTTGCGGCGCAGCAGCTCCCGGATCGCCTTGACAACGAGATCGTCGGCCCGGGTCTCGTGGTAGATGCCCTTCGGGCCCGCCTTGCCGAACGGGGTGCGGACGCCGTCGACGAAGACGACGTCCCTGACGGTACGAGGCACGATGGCTCTCCTCCAGGTGCGGGGTGGCACTGCTGCACGTGCGGAGACACCGAGTGGGCGTACCGCACGACCCCATGCTACTTACGAGTAACCAAGCTGCCCACCCTTCTCGTCCGGAGCGGCGAAGGTCACACTCGGCAGTCGGCGTACGAAGTGCGCCCGGATGGCGGAAAGCGTGCGGTGGTGCCGGGCCGCGGTGTGGCATCGGGTGGCCGCGCCGGGCGGTCCGGGCGGTCGCCGGTCAGCGGGTTCGCGGTCACCGGCCGCCTCGCCCCGTACGGAATTCCGGCCCTTTCGGTTCCCTTTCGCGGCCGGAAAATTGGTCTGGACCATACTCCCCGGTAGCCCTTAGGCTCGCCACAAGATCGTGCGCCCTACGGCCGCGAAGCCCCCCTCACCTGCCCATTTCCGCTGTGCCGTGCCTGCTGATGGGAAATGACCATGCTCGACTTAGTGGTGGTTCTGAGGGCCGAGGACGCGGTCCTCGACTTCCTCTCCGTACTCACCGGCCAGAGCGGTGAGCAGCCCCGCGAGACCCGGGTGCTGTGCTGCGACACCGGCCACTGGATCACCCTGCCGCCCGGCGGCACCCCGCACGAACGACTGCACGCTCTCGCCCCGCACGTACGCCGTCCGGACGCACCCGCCCAGTCGCCCGGGGAAGAGGCGCTGACCGCGCTCCTCGCCGAGGCGGCCGAGGCAGCGGGAGGTGGCCCGGCCCGGATCTGGACCCACTCGCCCGCGGACAACCGCCGCAGCAGGGGCAGCCTCGGCAGGGACGTCGCCGCCGCCGGTCACGGACTTCCCGTGCGGCACGCCGTCGGCTACTCGCCGTTCCTCCAGTTCGTCAGCGACGAGGACCGCCCGCTGGACAGGTCCCTGGTCGCCGCCAAGCTGGACTTCGTCAACCGGCACTGCGGGGCGCTGCTGGACAGCGACTCGCCCGACTTCATGATCTACACCGCGCGGGTCCCGGCCACCGAGCGCTTCTTCGCGGCGGGCGACCCCCGCGAGCGGGAAGGCCTGTACGCCCTGCTGGCCAGCCTCGACGAGGAGGCCGCGACGGTCGCCGACCCGTGGGAGTTCGACAGCTCCGCCTACGAACGCGCCCGGCTCGACGCCACCACCGCCTGGGTCGCCGGGCACCGTCTGCCCGGCGACGGACCCCTGGTCGAGGTGGGTGCCTGCGAGGGTGCCCTCACCGCCCGGCTCGCCGCCAAGGGGTACGCGGTCGACGCGACCGAACCCAACGCCCTCTTCAGGGAACGGCTCGCCCAGCGGGTCGAGACCGGCTCGGAAGGCGTACGGGTCCACCCGCACGACCTGGCCGACCTCGCCGTGGGGACCGGGGCGCAGGGCCTGCCGGGAGCCGCGTACCTGCTGATCGAGATGCTCTACTACGGCCAGGACCTCGCCCTGCTGGACGACCTGCCCACCGGCCTCGTCCTCCTCGCCCTGGAGCCCGCGGCACTGGCCGAACGGGTACGCCCGTGGCTGGCCACCACGTCCCGCTGGGAAGTCGCCGAGGAGACCGTCCTGGTCGCCCCCGCACTGGAACCGGTGTGCGGCGGCCGCGCCTACCTGAGCAAACGGGGCAGCATCGGCCTGGCCCTGCGCCGCAGGGAGGGCTGAGGGGGGAGGGGCGGGGGCCGGCGGGTGTCCGGCTGGGGGGCTGAACGGGGTGGGGGGTCGGCTCGGATCCGGGCCGACCGCCGGGGCCGGGGCCCGCCGCCGGGCTCGAGACCGCAGCCGCGCTTGCCGGGTCCGCAGGTGGGCTTGCCGGGTCAGGCCCGGGGCTCAGGGTCCGGGGCTGCGCGTGGGGCCCTGCGCCTGGCCAGTCCCAGGGCCCGGGATCACATGGCCCTCGCGTGCCGGATGCGCTCCGTCCGGCGCCTTCTCGCCTTTCGCCACCACCTTCGCGGGTTCGCGCGCCCCCCTCGCAGGCCGTCCGTGCAAGCGGGCCCCTTCGTGCCGGGCACCCGCGTCCCGTACTCGCGTCCCGCGCCCGGAGTGGGCGTCCGGCCCCTCTGCACACCGGCCCGGAGCCCGCGCGACCATTCCGCCCCCCTCCGAACCCGCAGCCATCCACCGTCCCACCCCACCTCAACCCGAGCCGGTCGCCCGCCGGAGCGCCCTTCCGGCATGCGCCGGGGCCGGCGGTTCCGAGACGGACATGTGCCGGGGCGCAGGCGTGGTACCGAGCCCGGCCGGTGCGAAGAACGGCAATACCGAGGCCAGTTGGTGGCGACATGGCGCCTGCACCGACGCGCCGGGCCGCGGCCTGAGCGCGGCCGACCCCGGTCCGGCCGACCCGGCACCGGGCCACTGACCGCTTCCGCAACCGGCCCCGCCGGACGGGCCCCGTGCCGACGTCAACCCTCCTCCCGAACTCCAGAAACCCCGAACCCCCAAATCCCCGAAGGTGTACCTGCCGTGACCGTGAGCTCTGCCGATTCACTCGTGTCCCTGGTGAACGCATGCCTGATGCCCGCGTACGACGGGCGGACCCCACCCGACTGGATCAAGCGTGCCCTCGACCGGGGCCTCGCCGGGGTGGGCCTCTTCGGGACCAATCTGCTTCCGGCCGGCGGCCCCCTGCGCGAGGACATCGTCGACCCGTTGCGCGCGGTACGGCCCGACGCGCTGATCGCCCTCGACGAGGAGGGTGGCGACGTCACCCGGCTCGACTACCACCGGGGCAGCATCTACCCCGGAAACCACGCCCTCGGGGCCGTGGATGACACCGCGCTGACCCGGCAGGTCGCCGAAGCCATCGCCGACGACCTGCTGGCCACCGGCATCAATCTCTGCCTCGGACCGTGTGCGGACGTCAATTCCCGGCCCGCCAACCCGATCATCGGCGTACGTTCCTTCGGTGCGACCCCCGACCTGGTCGCCCGGCACACCCGGGCCTTCGTCGAGGGACTCCAGGGGCGCGGCGTGGCCGCCACCCTCAAGCACTTCCCCGGACATGGCGACACCGGCACCGACTCGCACGACTGGCTGCCCGACATCCCCCGCTCGCTCGACGCGCTGCGCGTCCAGGAACTGCCGCCGTTCGCGGCGGGCGGTACGGCGGGAGCCAAGGCCGTGATGACCGGACACATCCGGCTTCCCCAGCTCGACGACCTGCCCGCCACCCTCAGCCGCCGCGTCGTCACCGGACTGCTGCGTGAGGAACTCGGTTACGACGGTGTGGTCATCAGCGACGCGCTGGAGATGGCCCCCGTCCGGGACCGCTGGGGCTTCGGCGGGGCCGCCGTGCTCGCCTGGACGGCGGGCGTGGACCTGGTCCTGCTCGGCGCGACGGACGGGGAGAAGCTTCTCCCGGAGGTGTACGACGCGGTCGAACGCGCCCTGCTCGTTGGGGAATTGACGGTCGACCGCCTGGAGGAGGCCGCCGCCCGCATCGCCGCCCTGCGCGCCTGGGCCACCCCCGCCACCACCCCTCCTCCGCGCCCGCCCGCCGTCGAGGGCATCGGACTCGCCGCTGCCCGGCGTGCGCTGGCCGGGGTGGCGTTGCCCGCACTGCCGCTCGCCGGCCCCGCACATGTCCTGCGGCTCGGGGCGGGGACCAACATGGCGGTGGGGGAGGCCCCGTGGGGGCTCGCCCCGAGCCTGGAGCGCCTCGGCCGCCTCGCCTCCGCGACCGAGGTGGAGCCGGGCACCGACCCCGACCGCATCCCGCTGCCCGACGGCGACGGCGCGGGGAGCGCGTCCCTGGTCGTGGTCGTACGGGACGCCGTGCGCGACCCCTGGCAACAGGAGGTGCTGGCGGCCCTGCGGGCGCGGCGACCGGGCCTGATCACGGTCGAAATGGGACTGACCCCCGTACCGCCACCCGAACACCCGACCCTGCTGACCCGAGGCGCCGGCCTGGCCAACGCCATGGCCGCAGCAGAAGCCCTCACCGGCCACCCCTGCACCACCCCCCTCCGCACCTGACCCGCCACCCCCAACTCCCGCCCCACCCACACCGGAGACCGCATGCCCCCCGCCCCCACGCCGCCCCGCACCCCCACCCCACCCCCGTACGACACCTGCCTCGGCCTCGGCTACCACTGCGAGTCCACCCACCAGATCCGCCGCCTCACCCGCAACCACCGTGCCCACTTCTTCGACTGGCTCGACCTCGACTTCGAGTCCGTCCTCACGCTCCTGGACACCGACTTCAGGGACGTACTGCTGCCCGGCAGCACGGAGCCCTTCAGCGACGGCCTCTGCGCACACGACCGGGGGACAGGCATCCGCTTCTTCCACGAGTTCCGCTCGGCCGCCGAGGGCGATCCGCTCACACAGGCCGACATCGAGCGCCAGATTGCCTCTGTGCGGGCCAAGTTCCTGCACCTGGCGGAACGCTGGCGGGAACTGGGCCGCTCACCGGCCCGGGTGCTGTACGTGCACCACGACGCCTTCGACGAACTGGCGGACACCGATCTCGGCCGGCTGCGAGAAGTGTTGGAGCGCCGCCACCCGTACCAGCGGTTCGCGGTGCTCTGGCTGCGCCGCACCCCGCCCGCAAGCGTCACCGCGCTCCCACCGGGCGTCGTGTGGGACACGGTCCCGGAGGTACCGGGGCGCTGGGAGGGGTCCGACGAGGCATGGGACCGCGCCTTCGCCGCCCTGGACCCGCAAACCCTGTGGCCCGCCTCCCCTTCCTGACCACCTGATCACCTGCCCAGCAACCAGCAACCAGCAACCACCACCGCCCCCGAAGGGACCCCGCATGCCCGAATCCCCGCACCGCCCCTGGCACACCGTCGTCCTCTCCCCCCACTTCGACGACGCCGTCTTCTCGCTCGGCGGCCTGCTCACCACACTCCCCGGCCCCGTCGCGGTCGTCACCGTGCACGGGGGCGCGCCCGCGTCCGAGGCGCCCGTTTCCTGGTGGGACGGCATCTGCGGGTTCTCCTCCGCGCAGGAGGCCCACCGGGCCCGGGTGGCCGAGGACGCCGCGGCGTGCGCCCGGCTCGGCGTCACCCCCGTGGTGCTTGACCACCCCGACGGCCCCTACGCCGACGGCGGCGAACTCACCGGCCTGGACGCCTTCCTCAAGGAACTCCCCGCCACCACGCAGGTGTGGGTGCCGCTCGGCAGCAACCAGCCCGACCACGAGAAGGTACGGCTGCGTGCCATGAGCGTGCTCGCCGGGCTCGGCGCCCCGCTGCCCTGCGTCTACGCGGACCTCCCGTACACCGGGCACCTCCCCGAGTGGGCCACCGACGCCGCGAGCGGAGCCCTCGCCCGGAGCCCGATGTGCGGCCTCGCCTACCAGGAGATGCTGCGCACCCACCGCACCACCGTCCGCCACGACCTCCGGCTGACCGACGCCCAGTGGTCCGCCAAGCGCGAGGCCGTCCAGTGCTACGCCTCCCAGCTCGCCCCGCTCGCCGCCGACCACGGCAACTTCCTGGCCCGTACAGGCCCCCTGCGCGCCGAGCTCGTCTGGTCGCTGGAACCGGCGTGCTGAGCCCGGCCGACGGCTCCGGGCCGGGCGCGGGGAGCGAAGGCCCCCACGACTCCCGCCCCCCGGTGCTCGTGGCGGACGCCCTCGTCAAGGAGTACGCGCGCGGCCGAGCCGTCGACGGCGTCACGCTGAGCGTCCGGGCCGGCGAACGCCTCGGCCTGCTCGGCCCGAACGGGGCGGGCAAGACCACCACCCTCCTGATGTGTCTCGGTGCGGTCGAACCGGACGCGGGCAGCGTGCGGATCCTTGGCCATCAACTGCCCGGCAGCAGGGCCCGCGCCATGCAGGGCGTCGGCTTCGTCGCCGGATACCTGCCGCTGCCCGACCGGATACGGGTCAGCGAGTACCTGCGGCTGTACGCGGACCTGTACGGCCTGCGGGACCCGCACGCCGCGGTCGCCGAGGCACTGGAGAGGTTCGGCATCGGGCACCTCGCCGCGGCCATCGGCACGCAGCTCTCCAGCGGCCAGCGCACCCTGGTGGGCATCGCCAAGGCGGCCCTGCACCGGCCCAGGCTGCTGATCCTCGACGAACCCACCGCCTCCCTGGACCCGGACATCGCCCTGCGCGTCCGTACCGCCCTGCTCGCCCTGTCCGCGGAACGCGGCACCGCGCTCCTGGTCACCAGTCACGACATGACCGAGGTGGAGCGGCTCTGCGAACGCGTCGTCTTCCTGCACGGCGGTCGCATCGCGGCCGACGGCGCACCCGCCGAAGTGGCGCGCACCTTCGGCCGCAAGGACCTGGAAGGGGTCTTCCTCCACCTGGCAGCCGAGCGCGACCGAGAACGCGCCCGGGAGAGTGACCGCGGGCGCGACCCGGAGACCGACCGCGAGCGCGACCGAGAAAGGGCCTCCACCCCGTGACCAGCCCCGGCACCCCCACCGAGCCGCACCCGTACGAGAGCCCCACCGAGCCGCACCCGTACGAGAGCCCCACCGAGCCGCACCCCTACGAGGGCCCCGCCCTGCGCACCCCCGCCAGCGCCTCCGCCCACCGGGTGCTGGCCGTCGCCCGACGCCACTGGCTGGTGCTCAGACGCAGCCCGCACCGCTTCTTCGACGTCCTGGTCTGGCCCCTCGTCGACACCCTGCTCTACGGGTCGATCGGCCTGTTCGCAGCCGAGGCCGCGGGCGAAGGGCCGTCCGCCACGACCACGGTCGCCGTCTACCTGCTCAGCGGCACCGTCCTGTGGCACCTGGTCCACCAGACGCAGATCTCACTCGCCACCGGCTTCCTGGAGGAGACCTGGTCCCGCAACGTGCTGAGCCTGCTGGCCACCCCGATGCGCGACTGGGAGTACCTCGCCGGCGTCGGCCTCTTCGCCCTCGCACGCACGGCCGCCAGCACCTTCGCGGTGGCCGCGCTCGCCTTCGCCGCGTACGCCTTCGACGTCACCCGGCTCGGTCTCGGCCTGATCCCGGTGGCCGCCCTGCTGCTCGCCTCGGGATGGGCGGTGGCGCTCCTGGTCGTCGGTCTGGTGCTCCGGTACGGCAGCGGGGCCGAGGCCCTGGTCTGGGGTGCGCTGTCCGTGGTGATGCCGCTGTCCGGGGTCTTCTACCCGGTCACCACCCTGCCGGGGGTGCTGCAGCCGGTCGCCCAGATCCTGCCGACCACACATGTCTTCGCCGTCGGCAGGACCCTGGCCTCCGGCGGCGCGATGCCCTGGGGAGAACTCGCGGTCGCGGCCGCCGGTACCGCCGTACTGATCCTGCTCAGCCTGCTCGCCCTGCGCCGTATGCTGCGCACCTTCCGCAAGCGGGGCCTGGTGACCCGCTACTCCTGAGCCACCAACGGGAGCACGGACCGAAAGGCCCGTCACGAGAGGCGCGCCCGGGCTACGTCGGCGACCCGCGCCGCCGGACACGGCGCGGGCCCGTCCGGGGCGGGCCCGCCCGCCCCGGACGGCTCACTCCACCGATCACTCCGCGGCCGCGGGCGCCGCGGCCGTCGTCGCGGTCGCCTGCAGCGCCTCCACCAGCAGCGGCGTCACCAGCTCGATCTGCCACTGCCGCGCCCCGTATCCGGTCAGCGCCTCGGCCACCGTCTCCGCGGTCGGCGGCTTCGGCGGCTCCCAGCAGACCCGCCGCACCGTGTCCGGGGTGATCAGGTTCTCCTGCGGCATGTTGATCTCCTCGGCCTGTGCCGAGACCGCCGCCCGCGCCGCGGACAGCCGGGCGGCCGCCGCGGGGTCCTTGTCGGCCCAGGACCGGGGCGGCGGAGGGCCCGCCACCGCCTGGCCCGGCTGCGGCAGCTCGATGTCGGGCAGCGCCTTGGCCCGGTCGATGGCCGCCTGCCACTGTTCCAGCTGACGCCGGCCCATCCGGTGCCCGAACCCGGGCAGCGCGGCCAGCACGTTCACGTTCAGCGGGACGGCCAGGGAGGCCTCGACGATGGCCGCGTCGCTCAGCACCTTCCCCGGCGACACGTCACGCCGCTGGGCGATCGCGTCCCGGGCGTTCCACAGCTCGCGCACCACCGCGAGCCGGCGACGGCCGCGCACCTTGTGCATGCCGGACGTACGGCGCCACGGGTCCTTGCGCGGCGGGGCCGGGGGCGCCTCGGCGATCGCCCGGAACTCCTGCAGGGCCCAGTCCAGCTTGCCCTGCCTGTCGAGCTCCTTCTCCAGGGCGTCCCGCAGGTCGACGAGGAGTTCCACGTCCAGGGCCGCGTACCGCAGCCACGGCTCGGGCAGCGGGCGGGTGGACCAGTCGACGGCGGAGTGGCCCTTCTCCAGGGCGTACCCGAGGAGGTTCTCCACGATGGCGCCGAGGCCGACGCGCGGGATGCCCGCGAGGCGTCCGGCCAGCTCCGTGTCGAAGATCCGGGTCGGGATCATGCCTATTTCGCGCAGACAGGGGAGGTCCTGGGTAGCGGCGTGCAGTACCCACTCCGCGTCCGCGATGGCCTCGCCGAGGCCGGAGAGGTCGGGGCAGCCGACCGGGTCGATCATCGCGCTGCCGGCGCCCTCGCGGCGCAGCTGTACGAGATAGGCCTTCTGTCCGTACCGGTAGCCGGACGCGCGCTCGGCGTCGACGGCCACGGGGCCGGTTCCGGCGGCGAATGCCGCGATCACTTCGTCGAGGGCCTCCTGCGTCGCCACGACGGGGGGAATGCCCTCGCGTGGCTCCAACAACGGGATCGGCGCCGGTTCGACGTCGTCCGGGGGGCCGCCCCCGGTGGTTCGCAGGTCTGCTTCTGCTGCGGTCTCTTGGGCGTCGGTCACGTGCCCAGGGTATCTGTGTATGGCAGGAGCCCGGCGACGGAACGTTCCGTCGCCGGGCTCCTGGTGCTGGAGGACCTGTGCCGAGCGTCCGCCGGCTGCCGGGAAGACCCCCGGACGCCACTCCCGGTGCTGCCGTGGGCGGCTCGGTCAGTGGGAAATTCCGGTACTCAGTGGATGAATCCCGTACTCAGTGGATGATTCCGGTACGCAGTGCCACCGCGACCATGCCCGCCCGGTCGCCCGTACCCAGCTTGCGGGCGATGCGTGCCAGGTGGCTCTTGACGGTCAGGGCGGACAACCCCATGGAAACGCCGATGGCCTTGTTGGACTGGCCCTCCGCGACGAGTCTCAGCACTTCGACCTCACGGCCGGAGAGCTCGCGGTAGCCGCCCGGGTGGCTCGGGGAACCCGGGGGACGGCGGTGCATGCGGGCGGCCGCTGCCCCGACGGGGGCGCTGCCGGGACGGCCGGGGTGGTGGCCGACGGCGTTGCGGGTGCCGGTGACGACATAGCCCTTCACGCCGCCCGCGAGGGCGTTGCGCACGGCGCCGATGTCGTCGGCGGCGGACAGGGCCAGACCGTTCGGCCAGCCCGCTGCCCGGGTTTCGGACAGCAGGGTCAGGCCGGAGCCGTCGGGGAGGTGGACGTCGGCGACGCAGATGTCGCGCGGGTTGCCGACTCGGGGGCGGGCCTCGGCGATGGAGGACGCCTCGATGACGTCACGTACTCCGAGGGCCCACAGGTGACGGGTGACGGTGGAGCGGACGCGCGGGTCGGCCACGACGACCATGGCGGTCGGCTTGTTCGGCCGGTAGCCGACCAGGCTTGCGGGCTGCTCGAGGAGAACGGACACCAGGCCTCCGGGGAAGTGACGGGAAGGCTCCGGCCGATGGGTCAAGCCGGGGCGAACCGTGCTGGAAGGGTCACTGACCTCTTCGGCACTAAACCCGCCCGGCTTTAGAGAAAGATCACGAATTGATGAGAATAATTCGGGCAATTCGGACGGGCGATCGATGAAGTCGCTGATCAGAGCGGTGAACGGAGGGCCCATCAGACCCGCCGCCCACAAGCCCCGCGTTCCCCGGCCGCCAGTCGCCCGCCCAGGAACAAGCCCGCCGCTCACCCGCCGCCCGGGAACAAGCCCGCGGCTCACCAGCCGCCCGCCCAGGAACAGCCCGCCGCCCGCCCGTCAGGGCGTCTGCGGGCCGCGGCGCTGCGGCAGCGACACCACGCCCGGCAGAGCCTGCATCCCGGTCTCCTGGCCGCCCACCCCGGACATCGGGGCCGGTGGCAGCCCCGCGACCTGGCACAGCAGATCGCACCAGGCGGTCAGGTACGACGCCGTGTCCGGTACGCCACCGAGCCCCTCGCGGGGCGTCCAGGAGGCCCGGATCTCGATCTGGGTGGCCGGGCGCCGGTCCGCGAGCCCGCCGAAGTAGTGCGAACCGGCCCGGGTGACCGTGCCACTCGCCTCCCCGTAGCTGAGACCGCGAGCGTCCATCGCGCCGGTCAGCCACGACCAGCAGACCTCGGGCAGCAACGGGTCGGCAGCCATCTCCGGCTCCAGTTCCGCCCGTACGAGCGTCACCAGACGGAAGGTGCCCTGCCAGGCGTCGTGGCCGGCCGGGTCGTGGAGCAGGACGAGACGGCCGTCCGCGAGGTCCTCGTCCCCCTCCACGGCCGCCGCCTCCAGGGCGTAGGCGTACGGGGCGAGGCGCTTGGGGGGCTTGGTCGGGTCGACTTCCACCTCGGGACGGAGCCGGGCAGCGCGCAGCGCGTCCACCGCCTGGCGAAAAGGGAGCGGGGCGGTGTTGTCCTCGGTGCCCTCCCTGTCGTCTCTGCCGTGTGGGTGACTGTGCGCGTCATCTGAAAATCGTCCCTGAGCCGGAGCCATGCGGGGAAGGGTAGGCGGAAGGGGACCCCTACGGCGGGAGGGACACCCGGCCCGGGGCGAGTGCTTCCGCACGCGTGCGAAGATTCTGGGCGTGAGTGCCAACCAGGTCCCCGCGGGCCCCGCGCAGAGCAAGACGTACGACTCCGCCTTCCTCAAGGCGTGCAGGCGCGAGGAGGTGCCGCACACCCCGGTGTGGTTCATGCGGCAGGCGGGGCGCTCGCTGCCGGAGTACCTGAAGGTGCGCGAGGGCATCCCGATGCTGGAGTCGTGCATGCGGCCCGAGCTGGTCAAGGAGATCACCCTCCAGCCGGTGCGCCGGCACAAGGTCGACGCCGCCATCTACTTCAGCGACATCGTCGTCCCCCTCAAGGCCATCGGCATCGACCTCGACATCAAGCCCGGCGTCGGCCCCGTCGTCGCCGAGCCGATCCGTACGCGCGCCGATCTGGACCGGCTGCGCGACCTGACCTCCGAGGACGTCTGGTACGTCACCGAGGCGATCGGCATGCTCGTCGAGGAGCTCGGCGAGACCCCGTTGATCGGTTTCGCGGGCGCGCCTTTCACTCTCGCGAGTTACCTCGTGGAGGGCGGCCCGTCCCGCAACCACGAGTACACCAAGGCCATGATGTACGGCGACCCGCAGCTGTGGGCCGACCTCGTGGACCGGCTGGCCGCCATCACCGGCGACTTCCTGAAGGTGCAGATCGAGGCGGGCGCCAGTGCCGTCCAGCTCTTCGACTCGTGGGTGGGCGCCCTGGCACCCGCCGACTACGTGAAGTCCGTGATGCCCGCCTCGGCGAAGGTCTTCGACGCGGTCGCCTCCTACGGCGTCCCGCGCATCCACTTCGGTGTGGGCACCGGCGAACTGCTCGGCCTGATGGGCGAGGCGGGCGCGGACGTCGTCGGCGTCGACTGGCGGGTCCCGCTCGACGAGGCCGCCCGCCGCGTCGGCCCCGGCAAGGCCCTCCAGGGCAACCTCGACCCCGCCGTCCTCTTCGCCCCGCCCGAGGCGGTCATGGCGAAGACGGACGAGGTACTGGCCGCGGCCAAGGGCCTGGAGGGGCACATCTTCAACCTCGGGCACGGGGTGCTGCCCTCGATGGACCCGGACGCGCTGTCCCGGCTCGTGGAGTACGTCCACACGCGGACCGCGCGCTGACGGCAGGCACTGGAAACCGACTGTCCGCGGGGCGGTGCCGGCGGCCTCGCGGGGCGGCGGCGGTCTCGCGGGGCGGCGGCGGTCCCGCGGCGGGGCGGCGGCGGTCCCGCGGGGCGGCGGCGGCCCCGCGGGCGATGCCGACGGTCTGCCGGGCGCTGTCAGTGGCCCGCTTCGCGGACCGCTGACACCGCCTTGCGGGCGGCCACCAGGACCGGGTCCCAGACCGGGGAGAACGGCGGGGCGTAGCCCAGGTCGAGAGCGGTCATCTCGTTGACCGTCATCCGCGCGGTGAGCGCGACGGCCGCGACGTCCACGCGCTTGCCCGCGCCCTCGCGGCCGACGATCTGCACGCCGAGCAGGCGGCCCGTGCCGCGCTCCGCGGTCATCTTGACCGTCATGAGGGACGCGCCGGGGTAGTAACCGGCCCGGCTCGTCGACTCGATGCGTACGGTCACGAACTGCAGGCCCTCCGCCTTCGCGTCCTTCTCGCGCAGCCCGGTGCGGGCGATCTCCAGGTCGCACACCTTGCTGACGGCGGTGCCCACGACTCCGGGGAAGGTGGCGTAACCGCCGCCCACGCCCGAGCCGATGACCTGGCCGTGCTTGTTGGCGTGCGTGCCGAGGGGAATGTGGCGGGGGCGGCCCGCCACCAGGTCGAGGACCTCGACGCAGTCGCCGCCCGCCCAGATGTCGTCATGGCCGCGCACCCGCATGGCCAGGTCGGTGACGAGAGCGCCGGACGGGCCGATGGGCAGGCCCGCGGCCTTCGCGAGGGTGACCTCGGGTTCGACGCCGATGCCCAGGACAACGACGTCGGCCGGGTAGGTGGCCTCCTCAGTGGCCACTCCGGTGACCCGGCCGTCCGACCCGGTGAGGATCTTGGTGACCTCGGCGCGGGAGACGGTGGTGATGCCCATGCCGTTCATCGCGTCGTGGACGAGGGCGCCCATGTCCGGGTCGAGGGTGGCCATCGGCTGCTCGCCCCGGTTGAGGACGGTGACCTCGTAACCGCGGTGCAGCAGGGCCTCGGCCATCTCCACGCCGATGTAGCCCGCTCCGACGACGACCGCGCGCCGGCCCTCCGTACGCTCCAGGGTCTCGATCAGGGAATGGCCGTCCTCCAGGTTCTGCACACCGTGCACGCCGGGTGCGTCGATGCCGGGCAGCGGCGGGCGGACCGGGCGGGCACCGGTGGCGATGACGAGTTTGTCCCAGGACGTCCACGACTCGCTCCCGTCGGCCAGGTCGCGGGAGCGCACCCGGCGGTTCTCGACGTCGATCGCGGTGACCTCGGTGCGCATGCGCAGGTCGATGTCGCGCTCGCGGTGCTGCTCGGGGGTGCGGGCGACCAGGTCGTCGGCGGAATCCACTTCGCCGCCGACCCAGTACGGGATGCCACAGGCGGAGTACGAGGTGTAGTGGCCGCGTTCGAACGCGACGATCTCCAGCTCGTCCGGGCCCTTGAGGCGCCTGGCCTGGGAGGCGGCGGCCATGCCGGTGGCGTCGCCGCCGACGACGACGAGGGTTTCTCGGGTGGTGGTCATGGGGGACACGGTAGACAGACGCGGGGGCCGAGTGGCGGGAGAGGCCCTGGTTGCGCGCGTGGTGCCCCGCGCCACCGCGTGTACGGGGCGCGGCGGCGCGGGGCACGGGGACGGGCGGCCGCCCTCCGGGGTCAGCCCCTGTCCGCGTCCCTGCCCGTGTCCTGGCCCGGGGCCGTGCCCCTGCCCGTGTCCTGGCCCGGGGCCGTGCCCGGCGTTTTCGCCGGGTCGGCCTCCGGGGCCGGGGCCGGTGCGGGCGGCGTGGACGGCTCCGGGGCGCGGCCCGGAGGCCCGGCCGGGCGGATCGGCGGGTACGCCGGGAACGCCGTGGCCCGTCCCGTCCGGCGAGGCGCCAGGCGCGGGGCGATCAGGTGGCGCCACAGCAGGTAGAGCAGGACGAGAGTGACCGCGAAGGGGGCCACCGCGCCCACGACCATGGCGATCCAGCGGACCGTCGTGAGGAACGCCTGCCAGCCGCCGTCCAGCGCGTCGAGGAAGCCCGGCTCGTCCTCCACCGGCGCCGGCTTCTTCTTCGGCGGCGTCTCGGAGACGACGAGAGTGATCGTCGCCATGCCGGTACGGTCCTTCAGCGAGGACTGCTGGGCCAGCAGGGCGTCCAACTCGGACTGCCGGGAGGCGAGTTCCGCCTCCAGCGAGACGACGTCGCTCAGCTTGGTCGCACGGTTCATGAACTCCTGGACGCGCGCGACACTCACCCGCTGCGACTTGATCCGGCTCTCCACGTCCACCACGTCGCCGGTGACGTCCTTGGCGTCCGCCTTCCGGGCGAGGAGCTTGCCGCCGCTGTTCTCCAGGGTGGTGAGCGTCTCCGAGTACCTGTCCTGCGGGACGCGCAGGGTCATCCGGGAGGAGACGTGGCCCGCCGAGTCGCGTGCGGTGGACTCGTTGCTGACGAGGCCGCCCGCCGTCTCCGCCGTCGTACGGGCCTTGGCGAGCGTCTCCGTCGCATCCGACACCCGGATCTGGAGCTCGGCGGTCCTGATGATGTGGAGCTGGGGCAGGGCGGGGGCCCGGGGAGCGTTCGGGGCCTGGGGTGCGTTCGGGGCCTGCGGCTTCTGGCCGTTGGCCTGCCCGCTGTCCGGCTTCGACATGTCGCCCGCGCCCGAGCCGTTGCCGGGGTTCTGCGGGGCGGGCGCGGCCGCCCCCTCGGCGCGCTTCGAGCCGCTGTCGCCGCTCGCCCCGCACCCGCCCACCGCGAGAGTCGCCGCGACCACGGCCGCGCCCACGTAGGACATGCGCCCCCGACGCCCTGCCGCACGAGCTGTTGTACGTACTGCTGCACGCATTTCGGTCCCCCCGAAAGTGGTGAAGGATGTTGCCCGTTCGACGTACGGGGCGGGCGTGCGGGTTGCCCTTTTCGGTTCCGAAGCGGCTCCGAAGCGGTCACGGTCGGGACTCGGGGACGCGCGGGACCCGGGGGCGCCCGGGGACCGGGTACGTGCGCGGTTCGAGGACGCGCGGGCAGGAGCACGTACGCGCGTTTGAGACAGTGGAGCCATGAACGGTAAGGACGTCACCGACCCCAGGCCGCCCCATGTCGTCGTCATCGGCGGCGGGATCGCAGGACTCGCCGCCGCCCACCGGCTGGTGGGATCCGGCGTGTCGGTGACCGTCCTGGAGGCCACCGACCGGCTCGGCGGCAAGCTCCTGGCGGGCGAAATCGCCGGTGCCCCGGTGGACTTCGGCGCCGAGTCGATGCTGGCCCGCCGGCCCGAAGCGGTGGCGCTCGCGCGGGCCGTCGGGCTCGCCGACCGCCTCCAGCCGCCGGCCACCGCCACCGCATCCCTGTGGAACAGGGGCGCACTGACCCCGATGCCCAAGGGACACGTGATGGGCGTCCCCGGTGACCCGTCGGTGCTGACCGGAGTGCTCTCCGAGGCCGGGCTCGCCCGTGCCGGGCGGGACCGGACCCTGCCGCGCACCGAGGTCGGCGACGACATGGCGATCGGCGAGTACGTGGCCGCCCGGCTCGGCCGCGAGGTCGTCGACCGGCTGGTGGAACCCCTGCTCGGCGGGGTGTACGCGGGAGACGTCTACCGCACCTCGATGCGGGCCGCCGTACCGGCCCTGCACGAGGCGGCGACGCGGCACGACTCCCTCCTGGAAGGCGTCCAGGAGATCCAGCGGCGGGCAGCGGAGAACCAGCGGACCGGACCGGTGTTCATGGGCATCGACGGCGGCGTCGGCACCCTCCCCGACGCCGTCGCTGCGGCCGTGCGTGCGGGCGGCGGGCGGATCCTCACCGAGACGCCCGTGCTCGGCATGGCCAGGAAGGACGGCCGCTGGCAGATCCGTACCGACGAAAGCGTGGTGGAGGCCGACGGCGTCGTGCTCGCCGCGCCCGCCTGGTCGGCGTCCGCCCTGCTCGCCGACGAGTCCCCGGCCGCCGCCGCCGAACTGTCCGGCGTCGAGTACGCGTCGATGGCCCTGGTGACCATGGCCTTCGCCCGCAAGGACGTGGAGGCCGTACTGCCGGCCGGGTCCGGGTTCCTGGTGCCGCCAGTCGACGGGCACACCATCAAGGCGTCCACCTTCTCCACCCGCAAGTGGGGGTGGGTCGACGCGCACGCCCCCGACCTCTTCGTCCTGCGCACCTCCGTCGGCAGATACGGCGAGGAGGAGCACCTCCACCGCGAGGACACCGACCTCGTCGACGTCTCGCTCAGGGACCTGGGCGAGGCCACCGGCCTCGCCGCCAGGCCCGTCGAGACCCGGGTGACCCGCTGGATCGGCGGCCTCCCGCAGTACCCCGTCGGCCACCTCGACCGCGTCGCCCGCATCCGGCAGGCCGTGGCGGAGCTGCCCGGACTGCGGGTCTGCGGGGCCGCCTACGACGGCGTCGGGATCCCCGCCTGCGTCGGCAGCGGGCAGCGCGCCGCAGCGGAGATCGCCGACGAGATCTTGGCCACGCCCACCCTGGTGGAGGGCACGGCGAAGGGCACGGGACAATAGCCACATGACTGCTCAGGAGAACGCCGCCGCCGAGGCCCCCGCCAAGGCCCCGAACGCCGGCAAGAAGGCCAAGGACCTCAACGAGGTCATCCGCTACACCCTGTGGTCCGTCTTCAAGCTGCGCGACGTGCTGCCGGAGGACCGCACCGGCTACGCCGACGAGGTCCAGGCGCTGTTCGACAAGCTGGCCGCCGAGGACGTCACCGTCCGCGGCACCTACGACGTCTCCGGGCTGCGCGCGGACGCCGACGTGATGATCTGGTGGCACGCGGAGACCTCCGACGAGCTCCAGAGCGCGTACAACCTCTTCCGCCGCACCAAGCTGGGCCGCGCGCTGGAGCCGGTGTGGTCGAACATGGCGCTGCACCGCCCCGCCGAGTTCAACAAGTCGCACATCCCGGCCTTCCTGGCCGACGAGAACCCCCGCGACTACGTCTCCGTGTACCCCTTCGTGCGCTCCTACGACTGGTACCTGCTGCCCGACGAGGACCGCCGCCGGATGCTCGCGGACCACGGCAAGATGGCGCGCGGCTACCCCGACGTGCGGGCCAACACGGTCGCCTCGTTCTCCCTGGGCGACTACGAGTGGCTGCTGGCCTTCGAGGCCGACGAGCTCTACCGCATCGTCGACCTGATGCGTCACCTGCGCGCCTCCGAGGCCCGCATGCACGTCCGCGAGGAGGTGCCCTTCTACACCGGGCGCCGCAAGAGCGTGGCGGACCTGGTGGCCGGGCTGGCGTAAGCAGGCCCCCGCGTACGGATTTCCGTACGCCTCGTACGGTGACCCGTACGACACGACTTGGTGGCGGGGACGAGGACCATGGGTGCGTGGTCCTCGCCTCCCGCCACCCCAGCCCGGAAGATCAGACGGCGGCCGGCATCCTCTCGGGGACGGCCCTGTCCAGCGACACCGGGTTCGGCTCCCGGTGCGGCGCGCACGCAGCGCGCCGCACCGGTGTTTCCCCGGTCAGCAGGTACGTCTCCATGTGCCGGTTGACGCAGGCGTTCGCGCCACCGCCGATGCCGTGCGTGCCGGCGTCCTTCTCGGTGACCAGTGCAGCGCCGGGCAGCCGCTTCTGCAGCTCCAGGGCGCCCTTGTACGGCGTCGCCGCGTCACGCTCGGCGGCCAGGATCAGGGTCGGCGGCAGCGCCCCCTTCGCGGTCCGCACGTCCACCGGCTGCTGCCGGGGCGCGGTCCAGTACGCGCACGGCAGGTTCATCCACGCGTTGTCCCACGTCTCGAACGGGGCGCGCTTGGCCAGCCGTGTGTTGTCGCGGTCCCAGGTGGCGAAGTCCGTCGGCCAGGGGGCGTCGTTGCACTCGACGGCGGTGTACACGGCGGTGCCGTTCTCGCTGTCCTTTGCCGCCTCGGGGCGGGGCGAGGCCTGGTCGGTCAGCGGCTTCGGGTTGCCCTTCAGGTACTCCGACAGCGCGGTGGCCCGCATCGGCCACACGTCGTCGTAGTAACCCGCCTGGAGAAAGGCCGCCTGGAGCTGGCCGGGACCGACCACCCCGCCGGCCGGCTTGTGCGTCAGCTCGGCGCGCACCCTCGCGTAGCTGTGCGCGACCTCCTCCGCCGTGGAGCCGAGGTGGTACGTCTTGTCGTGCTTGGCGACCCAGGTGCGGAAGTCACTCCAGCGGCGCTCGAACGCGGCCGACTGGTCGAGGTTGTTGCGGTACCAGATCTGTTCCGGGTCGGGGTTGACCGCCGAGTCGAAGACCATGCGGCGCACGTGCGAGGGGTAGAGCGTCGCGTAGATCGCGCCGAAGTAGGTGCCGTAGGAGGCGCCCATGAAGTTCAGCCGCGGCTCGCCGAGTGCGGCGCGCAGGACTTCCAGGTCGCGGGCGTTGTTGAGCGAGTGGTAATGGCGCAGGGCCTCGCCCGCGGTGCGCGCACAGCCCCGGGCGTAGGTCTTCGCGCGGGCGATCTGCTCCCTCTTGTACGACTCGGAGGGGTGCACGGGGGCCTGGCTGGGGGCCCGGCCGAAGTCCGCCGGGTCCATGCACGACAGCGGCGCGGAGCGGGCCACCCCGCGCGGCGAGTAGCCGATCAGGTCGTAGGCCGCCGCGATGCGCTTCCACTCGGGGAGCTGGTGGGCCAGCGGGAAGTACATGCTGGAGGCGCCGGGCCCGCCCGGGTTGTAGACGAGCGCGCCCTGGCGGGGTACCGGCGCCGACCTGCCCTTGCGCGGGGCGGCGGGCTTGCCGGACGCCTTCAGGCGGCTGACGGTCAGTTCGATCTGCTTGCCCCGCGGGTCGGCGTAGTCGAGCGGGACCTTGACGGTGCCGCACTGGACGGGGGCGGGCAGGTCCTCCGACGCCGGGCACGCGCCGTACTTGATCCCGGCGGCCAGCGCACGCGCCGCGGCGATCGTGGTGCCGTGCGCCTCGGGGGCGTCGTGGAAGGAGGGGGCGGGGGCCGGGGCCGCGGGAACGGCGGCCGCGGCCGTCAGGACCAGGGAGCCGAGGGTGGTGGCTCCGTACAGCGCAAGTGCTCTCATCGCGATCCCTTGGTCTCGGGCGGCGACTACCGCCTCGGAAGATCTCCACGGCGGACTCCACTGCGGATAAAAGGGATACTTGGCACGGCAGTTGACGATGTAAAGCACCTGCGGGCGGTGTCGGGGTCATTGACTCCGATGCGTGAAAAGGCGGCCGGGGACCTGACGCCGGCCGTGCGGGCGCGCGCCGGGCGAAGGTCAGGCGGTACGGGCTCCCGCGAGTGCGGCGCGCAGCCCGAGGTCGGGTATCGCGGCCGTGCCGGAGACGGCGACGGCCGCCAGCAGTGCCTGGTCGGGGCCGGTGCGGGAGCCGTCGGTGCCGGTCACGTCCGGCAGGCCGCGCACCAGCCGCAGACCCGCGTCGGTGGCCCAGCGGGTGTACGGGTGGACCTCCATGCGAGCGATCGCGAGGGCCCCCACGACGAGGAGCAGCGGCAGCGAGAACCAGAGGGCGACCCGGCCCCGCTCGGCGGTCTCCAGCGGCAGCACGAGCGCGGCGAAGAGCCCCAGCGTCAGGACGACGCCGCCCGCGACGCGCAGTGCCGCGACCGCTCCCGTCACCGCGTGCCTGGCGTCCGCCGGCATCGCGAGGCCCGCCCCGACGAGCCGGTCCGCGAGGGCCCGCACCGCCTCGGAGCCGGCCAGTGCGTCCCGCACCACGTGCGTACGGCACTGCCCTTCGCGTCCGGCGGCCGCGATCGCGGCCCGCTCCAGGTCGTCGTCGCCGTGCGGTACGGCGACGCTGGTCCATCCCGTGTGGGCGAGCAGCACCCGGCGGCGGGCGTGCAGCGACACCAGGGTCAGCTCGGCCACCCGGGACGGCCCGCCGCAGAGGAACGCCGCCTCGGGGAGGGTGAGCCCGCCGCGCGGGGGCGGTCCGTCGGCGGCGCCCTTCTCCGCGGTGGCGGCCGCGGCCGCGGCGACACAGAGCCGGACGCAGGTCGCGAGCGCGGCGACCCAGGTGCACAGGAGGAGCGGGACCCAGAACATGACCGATATCTATGCCAGGTGCGTGCCCGACGCCATGTCAGGAAGACGCGGTGGAGGGAGTGTTGCGGAGCTGTGACCGAGGGCGGGGAGAAGTGCGGCGAGCTGGGCGTTATGCGTGCTCGGAAGCCCTGTCCGCTGTCGCGGGCGGCGGCTGCGCGCGCTTGCCCGTCCTGCCGGGCCGGGGCCCGCTTCGGGCGGCCGCCGCGCGGGCGGCGCGCAGCAACCGCACGGCGCGGGTCGGCGGGCGGCCCGCCGCCCGGTCCTGCCACCAGTGGGTGAGGGCACGCCGGGCCGCCGGATCCAGCGAACCGTGGGACAGGGCGTGCTCGGCGAAGTCGAGTGCGTCACGGCGGTATCCGGAGCGGAGCGGACGGTTCAGTGCGTACGCGAAGAAGGCCGGCCGGTACCCGTCGCCGAGGATGCCGGGGAGCTCCGGGGCGACCTTGGCGACGATGCCGGCCCGTTTGGCGGTGAGCGCACGGCTCTGTACCCGCAGCCGCCGCCCGTCGAACCCCTCCGGCACGGGCCCGCCCGCCACCAGAGCGTCCAACAACGCCACCTGCCCCAAAGCCACCCGCTGCCGAGCCACCTCCAGCACGGCCTCCCCCACCGCCCCGATGACCGCCGCCTCCTGGGGCGCCGCGTCCGCCCCACCTACCGCCGCCTCCTTGGGCGGCGGGGCCGCCCCCCGGGGGCGAGTGGGGCCTCCCCTGCTCGAGCGAAGCCGAGAGCTTGGGGAAGGGCGGGCAAGGGGGCGGCCCCCGGCGGAGCCGCACCCCTCGCCCCCGCCCGACCCCGACCCCGCACCCGCACCCGGCCGAGACCCCGACCCCGCCACGACCCCCCGAATCAGCTCCAGCTCCGCCCCCAATCCCCCCACCCCCGGAAAGTCCTCGTCCCGCTCCAGCAGCACCCCCGGCGGCGAAACCCGCCCGCACAGCTCGGCGAGCACATCCAGGACCGGCCGCGTCACCGGATGCGCGTGCGTGTCGTGCCACACGCCGTCCCGCTCGACGCCGCCCGCCACATGCACGTACGCGATCGCCTCGACGGGCAGCTCGTCGAGGGCCTTGGCGGGGTCTTCGCCCCGGTTGACGTGGTTGGTGTGGAGGTTGGCCACGTCGATGAGGAGCCGCACGCCGGTGCGTTCGACCAGCTCGGCGAGGAACTGGCCCTCGGTCAGCTCCTCACCGGGCCAGTTGATCAGCGCCGCGATGTTCTCCAGCGCGAGCGGGACCGGCAGTTGGTCCTGCGCGATGCGGACGTTCTCGCACAGCACCCGCAGCGCGTCCCAGGTGCGCGGAACGGGAAGGAGGTGCCCCGCCTCCAGGACCGGGGACGCCGTCTGCGCACCACCGGCCCGGACGAACGCGATGTGCTCGGTGACCAGCGGCGCACCCAGCGCCTGGGCCCGCGCAGCCAGGTCGGCGAGCCGCGCCGGGTCGGGGCGGTCCGCGCCGCCGATGCCCAGCGAGACGCCGTGCGGGATCACCCGGGTGCCCCGCGCGCGCAGACGCAGCAGGGACTCCGGGAGGTGGCCGGGGCAGATGTTCTCCGCGACCACCTCCACCCAGTCGACTCCGGGCAGCGCCTCGACGGATTCCGCGATCTCGGGCCGCCATCCGATCCCGACCCCGAGCCGCGGCAGTCCGCCTGCCCAGCCCGCGGTGCGCGACGCGTCAGCCACCTTGGACATTCCGGACCCCACCCCTGAGCCCGCCGCCCCGGACAGCCCGTTTCCCCGGGTTCCTGGTCCCTGTGTGCGCTGGTTCATGTTCGTCCCCCTACTCCATGCTGTGCAGGGGTCATGGCCCCGCCGGGTCGCGCCGAACCCACCGAGGGGGACGTTCAGAGGTTGATTTGAGGTTCCGCGGCCGCGCAGGGGTCCCAGGGCAGGGGTCTCAGGGCTGGGCAGGCAGGGTGGCCGGGCTGCCGATCTCTCCGGCGGCCGGTGCGGACGGCAGCGAGGTGAAGTCCTGGGTGCCGGTGGGCACGGCCGGCACCGGAGGCGGCACCCGGACGCCGGGGACCGGCGGGGGAGGGCCAGCGGGGCTGGCGGTCGCACCGCCCGCCGCTTCGTTGGCGATCGCGTCGAAGTCGACCAGGCCGGTCGCCTCCAGCATGGTGATGTGGTCCAGGACGGTCTGGTTCGAGGCGTCCGCGAGCTGGCGGATCAGGGCGTTGCGGGTGCTGTTGCGGACCTGGGCGATCACGGCGAAGACCTTGCCGTGCGCCCGCCGGAGCAGGTTCGCGAAGAGCCGCTCGTACGTCGGGCCGCTCGCCGCGGTCAGCTGCCGCAACCAGCCCTGCTGTTCCTCCGTCGGCTGGTTCGGCAGTTCGATGCCGAGCTGGGCGGCCACCGAACGGGCCCGCGCGTCCAGGTCCGTGTGACCGACGACGAGATGGTCCCCGGCGGCCTTGACCGACTGGCTCGGCGCCCGCTCGATCGCCTGCTGCCCGGCAGGGAGTTCCCACAGCCCGGCCAGCCGCACTTTCACCAGCAGATCCCGGTCACTGGCCGACAGCGGCCCCCACCTGGTGGTGACGGTGGAGGCCGCGAGGTTGGCCTGGCCGGTGCCCGAACGGTCGGCGTACGACCAGATCGGGAAGGCGAGCGCGGCCAGGGTGGCGAGCAGGGCCGTGACGATGAGTGCGGTGCCGTTGATACGCCGTAACAGGGCGAAGGCGGCGCCGGAGATGGAGGTGGACATGGACAAGATCGCTCCCGGACCCTCTGCGTCGTACTGACCGCGCGGTGCGCGCGGACCGAGCTGACGTACCTGACGTAGCCGAAGTGCCTGATGTGCCGTTGGTGTCCGGCCTGTTTGCCGTACCAGGTCGACTCCATCGCCAAGTGCCTTGATCCTTCAGGTACTTGGCCGCATTCATTGGTACGTGTGACGCAGGTGACGTGTTCAGCCGGGGGCGTGACCGGCCGGTTCCGGATTCGGCCGGGGACGTGATCGTCCGAGGGCATGATCAGTCGGAGACATGTTCAGCCGGTGACGTGCTCAGCCGGTGACGCGTTCAGTCGGAGACGGGTTCACCCGGTGAAGCGGTGCCCTTCGACCGCGACCGTCTTGCCCGGGGCGATCTCCGTGAAGCCCGCGTCCCGCACCACCGGCAGCCCCGGATCGGCGGACACCTCACGCCACTTGCCCGCCGGGGCCGTCCGTACCGACAGCGGGAAGCCCGCAGCTTGCCAGGCGTCCCGTTCCGCCTGCGACAGGTCCCACCAGGCGAGCTGCGCCGCGTGCCCGGCCTGCGCCATCGTCTTGCCCGCGGACATCTCCAGGTCCGGATTCACCCACAGCACCGGGCCGGCCGGCCCGGGTTCGCCGGGCTCCCGCGGGTCGTCCAGGTCCGTCCCCGACACCTGGAGCTTGGCCAGCTCCTTGGGCCAGCCGTCCAGCGGAATGGGCGGGAAGACCCGTACCTCGGCCTCCTTGCCGGTCACCGTGATGCCCGGCAGCGCCGACGCCTTGCGCCATTCCGCGCCCCGCGCCCGCCGCACCACCTTGCGGATCCGCGCGTCCTCCCAGTTCCGTACCGCCTCGGCCCACTCGCCCTCGCCCAGCGACCGGGCGTCGGACAGCATCACGAGTACCGCGCGGGCGGCCGTCTCCAGTGCGTCCGTACGGGCCGGAGGGTCGGTCTTCTCGATGTGCACGACCAGGGGCATGACGAACTGCGGGGCCGCGTCGCGCACGCCGGCGGGGGTGTCTTGGCTGCTCATCCGGTCAAGTTTGCCAGGGCTTGGCACGGGACCCGCCGGGCCTCTCCTTGTGGGACCGAATGCCGGCAAGCCAGGATGGCCGATATGAAGAGCGATCTTTTTGCAGCGGAGAACATGGCACAGCCGGCGACCGCCCCCGGTATGACCCTTCAGAACGCCAAGTCGGTCAAGTACGTGGTCAACGGCGAGATGCACGCCAGGCAGGGCGCGATGATCGCCTACCGCGGCAAGCTCCAGTTCGAACGCAAGGGCCAGGGCATCGGCGGCATGCTCAAGCGGGCGGTCACGGGTGAGGGGCTGCCGCTGATGGCCGTGCGCGGACAGGGCGAGGCCTGGTTCGCGCACGAGGCGCAGAACTGTTTCGTCGTCGACATCGAGCAGGGCGACGCGCTCACCGTCAACGGCCGCAACGTGCTCTGCTTCGACTCCACCCTCAGCTACGAGATCAAGATGGTGAAGGGCGTCGGCGTGACCGGCGGCGGCCTGTTCAACAGCCTGTTCACCGGCTACGGCAAGCTGGCCGTGGTGTGCGACGGCACCCCGCTGGTCATCCCCGTCACCAGCGCGCTGCCGGTGTACGTCGACACGGACGCGGTGGTCGGCTGGAGCGCCCAGCTCAACACCTCGTTGCACCGTTCTCAGTCGGCGGGTTCCATGATCCGCGGCGGCTCCGGCGAAGCGGTGCAGCTGATGCTCCAGGGCGAGGGGTTCGTGATCGTACGCCCCAGCGAGCTGACCCAGCAGAAGGCGGCGTCGAGCTGAACGCCACAGGTCTGACGCTCGCGGGCGTGGGGCGGCGGTACGGGCTGCGCGGGGACTGGGTGCTGCGCTCCGTGGACCTGGCCCTCGCCCCGGGGACCCTGGCGCGCGTCCAGGGTGCCAACGGCACCGGGAAGTCCACCCTGTTGCGCGTGATCGCGGGGATCGACGCGCCGAGCGAGGGGCGGGTGGAGGGCCGCCCGGCCCGCGTCGCGTACGTACCCGAACGCTTCCCCGCCGCGCTGCCCTTCACCGCACTCGGCTACCTCACGCGCCTCGGCCGCATCCACGGTCTCGGGCGTACGGAGGCGAAGGCACGGGCGGGGGAGTGGCTGGAGCGGTTCGGGGCAGCGGGACACGGGCGGACACCGGTGGGCGACCTGTCCAAGGGCACCGCGCAGAAAGTGGCCGTGGCCCAGGCCCTGCTGGCCGCGCCGGAGTTGCTCGTACTGGACGAGGCGTGGACCGGGCTCGACGAGGCGGCCAGGGAGGAACTGGACAGGGTGGTCGCCGAGCGGGTCGCGGCGGGTGCCACCGTGGTGTTCGTGGACCACGACCCACTGAGGCTCGCGGGCGCGGTGGATGCCGTGCACCGGGTGGAGGGGATGCGCGTCGTGTCCGTCAACCCCCCTGCCGGGACGGCACCTTCGGGTCCGCGCGTGCGTATCGTGGCGCTCGGTCCGCCCGGCGCCGCGCTGCCCGCCGGGCTGCCCGGGGCGCCGGAGGCGGAACCCGCACCCGACGGAGCCACCGCGCTGACCGTGGGGGCGGTGCACTCCGACGGCGTGCTGCGCGGCCTGCTGGGCGCGCGCCCGCCCTGGCACGTGTCGACGGTGGCGGCGCTGGGCGGCGTACCGGAGACCCGGCGACCGAACCCCGACGGGTGTGAGCGGCCCGGTCACCAGCAACAGGATCAGGAACACGCATGAGCGCACTGCTGCGGTATCAACTCGCCCTGCTGGCAAGGTCACAGCGGTGGCTCGCCCCGGTTCTCCTCTACACGGCCTTCCTCGCCATCGGGGTCCAGGGCGGCCAGCCCGTGCTCGACTCGCTCGGTTACGGCTCCGCCGTCCTGCTGCCCGTCGCCGCCTGGCTCGTACGGGTCTGCGTCACCAACGAGCCCCCGGCGGCCCGGCACTGCGCCGCGGCTGCCACCGGCCCGGGTCGCGCCCATCTCGCCGCCCTGCTCACCGCCTTCTGCTGCACGGCGGCACTGGGGGTGCTGGGCACCGCGCTCGTGCTGGTGATCAGCAAGTGGACCGACACCGGGGGCGCCGTCCGCATCGCACCCCTGACGGCCGGGGGAGCCGGACTTCTCGCCGCGGTCGTCTGCGCACTCCTCGGTACGGCGGTCGGAGCGCTGTGCAACTGGCCACTGCTGCGCAGCACCGGCTGGGGCGTCGTGCTCACCGCGCTGGGCGCACTGCTCGCCCTGGTCACGGTCGGGTCGCCCGCCCGCAGTGTCATCACGGACCTGGTCACCGGCTCGCACACCGGGACGGTGAGCCTCCCGTTCCTGCCGCTCGCGCTCGCGGTACTGGTGGCCGGTGGCGCGGGCGCGACGGCCTGCGCCCTCTCCTCGCGACGCCCCTGAACAGCACCCGCACAGAACCCGCACCCCGCCCGGCCGGCCCCGCACGGGCGGCAGAGCCGGTCAGCCCTTCCTGCTCAGCCCTTCCTGCTCAGGCCTTCCCGGTCAGCCCTTCCCGATCAGCTCCGACACCTTCACGAACCGGTACCCCTTCTTCCGCAGCTCGGGAACGATCCGGCGGATCGCCCGCTCCGTGGTCGGGGCCGCACTGCGCGTACAGTGCATGACCACGACCGAGCCCGGCTGCACCCCTGCCAGCACCTGCTCCGCCACCGCGTCCGCGTCCGTCGCGAAGGCGTCACCGCTGACCACGTCCCACTGGACGGCGGTCACCCTGGCGGGGCCGATGTTGCGCAGCGCCCGGTCGTCGTAGCACCCGCCGGGAAAGCGGAAGTACGGCACCACATTGCGCGCGCCCGCCGTGCGGAACGCGGCGAAGGCCCGGTCCACGTCCGCGCGCATCGCCTCCGGCGCGACCGTGGGCAGGCCGTAGCAGGGGGACTTGAAGGCGTGGTGGCTGTAGGAGTGGTTGGCGATCTCGAAGAGCGGATCGGTGCCGATCGAGCGTGCCTGGTCCGGGTACTCCTCGGCCCACCGGCCGGTCATGAAGACGGTCGAGGGCACCTTGAAGCGGCGCAGTGAGGCGATCAGGGCCGGATTGTCGAACCGCTCGCCACCCGCCGCCCGAGCACCCTGGTCGGCGGTCATGTCCGCGTCGAAGGTCAGCGCCACGACCTTCTCCCGGCTCCCCTTCCCGGCCCGCTCGAAGACGGGCGTCCGGCCGCCGGGCCCGGCGGCGACGGTCGGCGGAGCGGTCGGCACGGGATGCGCGGGCGCGGCGGCGGGCTTCGACGGTACGGAGCCGGTGGGCGTGCCCCGCCCTTCGGCGCCGCCTTCGCCGGCCGGGTTCCCCGAACCGCAGCCCGCCAGGGCCGCACCCAGCACCGCCACCGCGAGCATTCTTCGCACAGAAATGGTCACTCACGGAAAGTATCCGATCAAGAGCGAAGGGTCGGCCAGCGGCGCGACCCCCGTTCGACAGGTAATACTCTCGGGGTGACCTCAGCTCTTACGCGCGGCACGGACGTCTCCATCCGCCGCGCCACCGCCCGCGACGCCAAGCGCCTCACCCGTATCGTCCGCACCTCGCGTGCCTACGAGGCGCCGTACGAGTCGATGATCGCGGGCTACCGGGTGGGCCCCGACTACATCGAGGCCCACGAGGTCCACGTGGCCGTCGCGCCCGCCGAGGACACGGTGCTCGGCTTCTACGCCCTGCTGCTCGATCCGCCGGAACTCGACCTGCTCTTCGTCGCGGACTCCGCCCAGGGCCTGGGCATCGGCCGCCGGCTGGTCGCCCACCTCCGCGACGTCGCGGGGGCGGCCGGGCTCGCCTCGGTGCGCGTGGTCTCCCACCCTCCGGCGGAGGGCTTCTATCGCGGCGTCGGCGCCCTCCCGGTCGGCACGGTCCCGGCGAACCCGCCCGCGGTCCGCTGGGACCGTCCGGAGCTCATTCTTCCGGTGTGAGCTGAGCCCCGGCGACCCGCAGGCCCAGGGCCCCCAGCCCGGCCCAGTGCCTCCCGAGCCCGGCCCGGGGTCGGCGATCCCCGAGCCCGGCCCGGGCTCAGTTCCCCCCGAGTCCCGCCCACGGCCTGAGCTTCTCCGGATTGCGGACCGCCCAGATACGGGAGACACGGCCGTCGGTGAGTTGGAACGCCGCCACCGTCACGGTGACGCCCGTGTGCTGCGCGACCAGGCCCGGGAGGCCGTTGACCGACCGCTCCAGGAGCGTGAGGCCGGGCGCCCGGTCGGCGATGTGGGCGAGGTACGCGGCGATGGCCTCGCTGCCCTCGACAGGGTGGAGCACCGTGCCGACGAGACCGCCGCCGTCGGCGACCATCGAGGCGTCGGGGTCCAGGAGGCCGACGAGCGCCTCGATGTCCCTGGCCTCCCACGCCTCCTTGAAGCTCCGTACCAGAGCGGCCTGCCCCGCCGCCGGAGCGGACCCGGCCCGAGCCTCCCGTACCCGCCGCCGGGCCGACGAGGCCAGCTGCCGGCAGGCCGCAGCGGAACGGCCGACGATCTCCGCGATCTCCGGGAAGGGGTACCGGAAGACGTCGTGCAGCACGAACGCCACGCGCTCGGCCGGAGTCATCGACTCCAGTACGACGAGGAGGGCCATGTGTACCGACTCGTCGAGGGTGACCCGGTCGGCCGGATCGGCCGACTCCGCGCCGCCGCCCCACCGGTCCCGGTGATCGGGCAGTGGCTCGGGAAGCCACGCGCCGACGTAGCGTTCACGCCGGGCGCGCGCCGAACCGAGCAGGTCCAGGCAGACGCGGCTGGTCACCGTCGTCAGCCACGCGGCCGGCGCATCGACAGCCGCCCGCTGCGGGGACGGCAGCGCGTACCAGCGTGCGCAGGCCTCCTGTACGGCGTCCTCGGCCTCGGCCAGTGAACCGAGCAGCCGGTAGGCGAGGTTGACCAGCCGCCGCCGCTCCCCGGCGGCCACACCGGGCTCCGGCACGGCGCGGTCGTGGACCGGCTCCGACAAGGTGCTCATGGCGTCCTCATGGTGTTCTCGTCGCGCCTCACACTGGGCGGGCCTGCGTCGTCAAGTTGCCGAGACAGTACCGACCCACCGCCGCGAGGCAGAAGAGGGGCCACGTCATGGCGACCCAGACGATGACAGAGCACCGCAGAACCACCTTTCTCCAGGTCACGACGGTCCTGCAGACCCTGGCCGTCCTCTTCCAGGCGGTCACTGCCGGAATGCTGCTGACCTCGGCGCACGGCGCGGTGCTGCACGACGCCGGATCGCGCGTGATGTACGGCGCCTCGATGCTGTACCTGCTCGCCGCGATCCTGGCCTGGCGGCCGGGCGGCGGCTCGCCCCGGCCGGTCTGGTACGCGACCGGCTTCCTCGTGCTCGCCTCCGTCCAGGTGGTGCTCGGCATCGCCCACCTGCCGTCGCTCCATGTCCCCCTGGGCGTCCTGATGTTCGGCCTGAGCGTGCTGGTGATGTGGCGCCCCGGGCGGGGCGGCGCCCACTGAAGGGCCGTCCGGGACGGGCGAGTTGAGACAGGTCAGGGGCTGTCCAGCAGCCTCCGCCTGCACGCCTCCACGTCGAAGCCGGCTTTGGGGTACTGCGGGTCCATGGCCTCCAGATGCTCCCGCATCAGGTTGCCGACGGCCCAGTTGCGGTACCACTTGCGGTCGGCGGGGACCAGGTACCAGGGGGCCGCGGGCGTCGAACAGCGCTGGAGGGCGATCTCGTACGCCTGCTGGTAGGCGGGCCACAGGGCGCGTTCCTCGATGTCGCCCGGGCTGAACTTCCAGTACTTCGCCGGATTGTCCAGGCGCTCCAGCAGGCGGCGCTTCTGCTGCGCGTACCCGAGGTGCAGGAAGACCTTGACGACGCTCACCCCACTGTCGGTGAGAGACCTCTCGAAGTTGTTGATGTGGTCGTAGCGGCGCGCGATCTCCTCGGGCGGGGCGAGCGCGCGCACCCTGCCGATCAGCACGTCCTCGTAGTGCGAGCGGTCGAAGATGCCGATCTCACCGGCCTCGGGCAGCGCCTTGGTGATGCGCCACAGGAAGGAGTGCGCGCGCTCCTCCTCGGTCGGGGCCTTGAAGGCGCGGATCCGGCAGCCGGAGGGATTGAACTGGCCGATGACGTGCTTGACCGTGCCGCCCTTGCCGCTGGTGTCCATGCCCTGGAGGACCAGCAGCACCCGCCGGGTGTCGCCCGCGGTGCTCGCCGCGTACAGCCGCTCCTGGAGCTCGCCGAGGAGCGGACCGGTCCGGGCGGTGTCGGCCACCCCCGCCGCCTTGTCCCGCGGCCCCACGGGAGTGGCGTCCGGGGCGTACGAGGAGAGGTCCACGGGGGCGCCCGGGGGCAGCCGGAGTGCGTCGCTCACCGACACGCCGAGGGGCCCGGGCGGCGCCCCCGTGCCCTTCCCCTCCGTGCCCTTCCCCGTCTCTCGGGACTCCTTCAGCACCCGCGAGTCCTTGGTCACCCGCGCTTCCTTCGGCCGCCTGGTACCGCGCCGCTCGTTCCCCTGCTCCGTCTGCTTGGCCACCGCGTACCCCATCGGAATCCGCCGGGTCCGTCCCCCGGATCCCCCGATCGTGCTCCGGATTCGCCCCTGGCGCGAGTGCGGGGGCGGCCCGGGGTACGGGAGGAGGGCGGCGCGGGAGTCCGGGCGGGACGGGGCGGCGGCGGTCCGCCCACGTGCGGGCGGGGCAGCCGTACGGTACGGCTGCCCCGCCACCAGGGGCCACGGACCCGGTCAGCCACCAGGGGCTACGGGCCCGTCAGCCACCAGGGGCCGCGGGCGCGGTCAGCCACCAGGGGCTACGGGCCCGTCAGCCACCAGGGGCCGCGGGCGCGGTCAGCCACCAGGGAGCCCTGGGGCCCGGTGTCAGTCGTCCCAGGGGCCCGTCACCGCGAACGTCGTCCCCGGCGTGTAGCAGTTGACGTACATCGTCGACTCGTCCGGCGAGAAGGTGACCCCCGCGAACTCCCCCCACTCCGGCTTCTCGGGCGTCCCGATGTTCTGCCGCCCGCGCGCCATCTCGTACAGCCGGCCGCGCCTGGTCAGCCCGTACACGTGCTGCGCCCCGTTGCCGTCCTCGCACACCATCAGGCCGCCGCTGGGCGCCAGGCAGATGTTGTCCGGGGACTCGCCCGGCAGCTGGATGTCGGTCGACGGGCCGAAGACGACGACCAGGGTGAGCCTGCGGCGGCGCGGCTCGTACTTCCACACCTGGCCGAAGTGGTCGCGGGCCGAGCCTTCCTTGGAGCGGGCGAAGCTGGAGACGAAGTAGACGCAGCCGTCACCCCAGTAGCAGCCCTCCAGCTTCTGGGCGTGCGTGACGCCCTTGGGGCCGAAGTCCTGGTGCCGGATGGGGGTCTGCGTGGCGAGCGGGTCGGGGACCGGCACCCACTCCACGCCGCCGAAGCTCCTGCCGGCCTCGTGCACGGCGGACAGGTCCGGCACGCCCGGCACGCGCATCGCCTCCAGCTCGCCCCCGGCCCGCAGCGACCCGGTGCCGCCGTGCGGCCTCCTGGGCAGGAAGCGGTAGAAGAGGCCGAAGGGACGCTGGAACGCGTCCTCCGTCTCGTACACGATCCCGCTCTGCGGGTCGATGGCGATGGCCTCGTGCTGGAAGCGGCCCATCGCGGTCAGCGGGACCGCGCCGGTGCGGTGCGGGTCTGCGGGGTCGACCTCGAAGATGAAACCGTGGTCCTTGGTGTACCCGTTGCTGCCGGCCTTGTCCTCGTTCTCCTCGCAGGTGAGCCAGGTGCCCCAAGGGGTGGGCCCGCCCGCGCAGTTGACGGCCGTGCCGGCGATGCCGACGCGTTCGTCCAGGACGTTGTTGCGGCCGTCCAGGGTGAGGGTGGTGCAACCGCCCTTGGCGGCCGGGTCGTAGGTGAGGCCCTCGACCGTGGGGACGCCCAGTTCGGCGGTGTGCCGGTTCTCGTGGTTGCGGACCAGATGCACGCGGCCGCGCCGGCCCCTGAGGGCGGTCATGCCGTCGTGGTTGCCCGGTACGGGGCCCTCGCCGGAGCGCATCGGATCCCCCTCGCGGGAGAGGACCTTGTACCGGAAGTCCCGGGGAAGGTCGAGCAATCCCTTGGGGTCGGGCACCAGAGGCCCGTACCCGGCGCGGCCGTGGCCCCCGCCGCGGGGTGCGGCCAGGGCCGTCCCCGCGAAGATCTCGGAGAGGGCGCCGGTGAAGGCGATGCCCGCACCCACCGCACCCGCGCGGGCGAGCACTTGGCGCCGGGAGGCACCGCCGGGGGACGCACTGCCTGCCGGATCGGCCGCAGCCGTACCGGCCGGAACGGTGCTGGCCGAAACGGCGCCGGTCGGGGACGTGTCGTTGCTGGTCGGGGACGTGTCGTTCGTGGACATGGGTAACTCCCTGCTGGCGGACAGGAATGTGACCCGCACGTGTGTAGCACGCAACTGGTGACACGTGAACCAGTCGCGCACGAAACAGGCGGGTCACCTCACCCAACGGGCCCCAACAGCACCAGAAATCAGGCGGATTCGACCGTCAGGGTGATCGTCGTGCCCGTCAGTGCCTGGCTCACCGGGCAGTTCTTCTTGGCGTCCTCGGCGGCCGCCCGGAAACCGGCTGCGTCCAGGCCCGGGACCTCGCCGCGCACGGTGAGGTGGATGCCCTTGATGCCCTCGCCGGGCTGGAAGGTGACGTCGGCCTTGGTCTCCAGCCGGGTGGGCGGGGTGCCCGCGCCGGTCAGACCGTGCGACAGCGCCATCGAGAAGCAGCTGGAGTGCGCGGCGGCGATCAGTTCCTCGGGGCTGGTCTTCCCGTTCGCGGCCTCGGCGCGCGACGGCCAGGAAACGGCCTGGTCGCCGATGCCGGAGGAGTCGAAGGAGACGGTGCCGGAGCCCTTGAGGAGCTCGCCTTCCCAGACGGTGTGCGCGGTACGGACGGTGGCCATGACGGCGGTCCCTTCAGCAGACGCTCGGGTGGAGACGACGGACCGGGGCAACCCGGCACCGGACCGGGGCGACCCGGTCACGGACGGAGCGACCCGGCACCGGACCGGAGCGACCCGGTCACGGGCCGAGGCGCATGCCCCGGCCGCGGACCGGGGCGGATTCCCCGGCCGTCGACCGCTCCAACCTACTGTGCGACCAGACCCTTCGCGTCCCGTGCCAGGGCCGTCAGCCGGGAGATCGCCCGGAAGTACTTCTTCCGGTAGCCGCCGTTCAGCATGTCGTCACTGAACAGCCGGTCGAAAGGCAGCCCGGACGCGAGGACCGGCACCTCCCGGTCGTACAGCCGGTCGGCGAGTACGACCAGGCGCAGCGCCGTCGACTGGTCGGGCACCGCCGTCACCCCGGTCAGGCAGACCGCCTTCAGGTCGTCGGTGAGCGCCCCGTACCGGCTCGGATGGACTTTCGCCAGGTGATCCAGGAGCGCCGGGAAGGCGTCCAGGCTGGCGCCCGGTGTCGCGTGGGCCGCCCGCTGCACCTGCTCGTCGCCGTACGGCGGCGGCGCTTCCGGCAGCCCTCGGTGGCGGTAGTCCTCGCCGTCGATGCGCAGCGGCCGGAAGTGTGCGGACAGGCCCTGGATCTCACGGAGGAAGTCGGCGGAGGCGAACCGGCCCTCGCCCAGCTTGCCTGGCAGCGTGTTGGAGGTCGCCGCCAGCGCGACCCCGTGCTCCACCAGCCTGCTGAGCAGGGACGACACCAGCACGGTGTCACCCGGGTCGTCCAGTTCGAATTCGTCGATGCACAGCAGCCGGTGCCCGGAGAGGGTGGCCACCGTCTGCTGGAAGCCGAGCGCGCCGACCAGATTGGTCAGCTCCACGAACGTGCCGAAGGCCTTGAGGGAGGGTTCGGCAGGTGTCGCGTGCCAGAGAGAGGCCAGCAGGTGGGTCTTGCCGACGCCGTAGCCGCCGTCGAGATAGACCCCGCGCGGCCCGGCCGGCTTCTTCTCCGGCCGCTTGCCGAACCAGCGGCGCTTGTGGCCCTCCGCCGGAGCGCCGAGCCCCGCGGCGAAGTCGCTGAGCACCCTCACGGCCTCGGGCTGGCTGGGCTGGTTCGGGTCCGGGATGTACGTGTCGAAGCGCACGGCGTCGAAACGCGGCGGCGGCACCATCTCGGCGACCAGCCGGTCGGCGGGGACGTGCGGCTCGCGGGCGCACAGGGACAGCGGAGCCGCTTCGGATATGGGGCTGGGCCCCTGAGCAGCGGTGGAGGACGACACAACGGTCCACCATAAGGGCCGTGCCAGACTGCGTTCCATGCGACGCCTGTTCCCTGTGACCGAAGAGACATCCGCCGACAGTGGCCACGAGTGGGGGTTCGACGAGCTGGCCGAGGCCTATGCCTACCCCTCGGAGGCCGAGGTCTGGCTGCGCGCCAACATGGTCTCCACGCTGGACGGGGCAGCCCAGCACGACGGCCGTTCCCAGCCGATCTCCAGCGACACCGACATGCGCGTCTTCGGCACGCTGCGGGCGCTCGCCGACGTCGTCGTGGTCGGTGCCGAAACGGTACGCCTGGAGGGCTACCGCCCGGCCAGGGCCCGCGAGGCCTTCGCGGCGCGACGCGCGGCCGCGGGGCAGGGCCCGGCGCCCGCGATCGCCGTCGTCAGTGCGAGCCTGGACCTGGATTTCTCGCTTCCGCTTTTTGTCTCGCCCCTGGTGCCGACGCTCGTGCTGACCGGGGCCACCGCTCCGCTGGACCGCATCCGCGCGGCCAGGGAGGCCGGGGCCGAGGTGGTGGTCGCCGGGGACGGCGGGCGGGTGGAGATGGACAAGGCGGTGCGCGCGCTGGCGGAGCGGGGCCTGACGCGGCAGCTCACCGAGGGCGGCCCCCGGCTGCTGGCCCAGTTCATCGCCGAGGGCGTGCTCGACGAGCTGTGCCTGACGGTGTCCCCGATGCTCACCGCGGGACGGGCCCAGCGGATCGCGGACGGGCCGGGGCCGGCGGTTCCGGACCGCTTCGCGCTGGCGTCGGTGCTGGAGGAGGCCGGGTTCCTGTTCACCCAGTACCGTCGGAATTGACCCCGTAGTGGATCATTGGCCCCGGTAGGCCCCGGGTCGCAGATCCGGGGCCGCAAAGAGTGGAATTTGCCGTTCCGCTTAGCTTCCGCTGGGCACACTTACCTCGCGGGCCTCGTGCAGGCACGGGGAAGGATGGTTTCCGCAGCGTTGTGCGGCGGCCGGGGCGCACGGGGTGTCCCGGCCGGTGACCGGGGCGTGCAGACGCACCGGTCGGTGAATGGAGAAAGGGTGCCCGACGTGTTCACGAGCGTATTGATGATCGAGAAGCCCCTCACTGCGGCTGACGTGGAGTTCGTGACGACCCTGCACGGTGATGAGGCCGTTTCGTTCGTGGTGCTGATGCAGCCGCGCGGCGATCAGGCGGACGTTCTGCTCAGAGCCATCGACGACGTGGCCCTGGGGGAGCTGGAGGAAGCCGTGCGGGAGGGCGACGAACCCGAGGGCGCCCAGGCCAGGCTCCCGGCCGAGAAGGGGCTCGCGGTGTCCCTGGCCGCGCTGCGGCAGGCGGGCTGCGAAGCGGTCGGCCAGGTCGTCGAGGAGCACCCGCTCGACCTCCTGAGGTCCGTGGTCGACGAGACCGGCGCGGACGAGGTGATCGTCCTGACGGCCCCGCACTACGTCGAGGAGTTCTTCCACCGCGACTGGGCCTCGCGGGCGCGCCACAAGGTCGGCGTACCGGTGCTCAAGCTCTTCTCGCACAGCGAATAGGCTGGGGCACCTCCCGGGGGAGGGATCTTTCCCTCCCCCAGCAGCCCGTCCGCCCGCCCGCCGCACCACCTGGAGACAGACGCATGGCACCCGGTATCCCCACCGCCCTGGACCGACCGCACTTCATCGGCATCGGCGGCGCCGGAATGTCGGGCATCGCCAAGATCCTCGCCCAGCGGGGTGCGAAGGTGGCGGGCAGCGACGCCAAGGAGTCGCCGGTCGCGGAGTCCCTGCGCGCCCTGGGCGCCACGGTCCACATCGGACACGCGGCCGCCCACCTCGCCGAGGACGCCACCAGCGTCGTCGTGTCGTCCGCGATCCGCGAGGACAACCCGGAGCTGGTGCGCGCCGCCGAGCTGAACATCCCGGTGGTCCACCGCGCGGACGCGCTCGCCTCCCTGATGGACGGCACCCGCGCGATCGCCGTCGCCGGCACGCACGGCAAGACGACCACCACCTCCATGCTCGCGGTCGCCCTGACCGAGCTGGGCCTGGACCCCTCGTACGCCATCGGCGGCGACCTCGCGGGCCCCGGCACCAACGCCCTGCACGGCGAGGGCGACATCTTCGTCGCCGAGGCCGACGAGAGCGACCGCAGCTTCCAGAAGTACGACCCCCAGGTCGCCATCGTCCTCAACGTCGAGCTGGACCACCACGCCAACTACGCCTCGATGGACGAGATCTACGAGTCCTTCGAGACCTTCGCCGGCAAGATCGTCCCCGGCGGCACCCTGGTGATCAACTCCGACCAGGAGGGCGCGGTCGAACTCGCCACCCGGCTGCGCGGCAACGACATGCTCAACATCGTCACCTACGGCGACTCCGCCCAGGCCGACGTACGCGTGCACAAGATCACCCCGCGCGGCCTGACCAGCGAGGTCACCGTGCTCATGAACGGCAAGTTCCTCACCTTCACGGTCTCGGTCCCCGGCGCGCACTACGCGCACAACGCGGTCGCCGCCCTCGCGGCGGGCGTCGCTCTCGGCCTGCCCGCCCACAACCTGGCCTCCGCCCTCGGCAAGTACACCGGCGTCAAGCGCCGCCTCCAGCTCAAGGGCGAGGAGCAGGGCGTCCAGGTGATCGACTCCTACGCGCACCACCCGACCGAGATGACGGCCGACCTGGAGGCGATGCGGGGCGCACTCGCGGCGTCCGGTTCTGCTTCGGGGACCCAGCCCGCACCCGCACCTGCACCTGCGTCCGATTCCGCGTCCGGGTCCGATTCCGGGTCCGATTCGGAGTCCGGATCCACCGAAGGCCCCCGCCTCCTCGTGGTCTTCCAGCCCCACCTCTTCTCCCGCACCCAGGAGCTCGGCAAGGAGATGGGCGACGCCCTCGCCCTCGCCGACGCCTCGGTGGTCCTGGACATCTACCCGGCCCGCGAGGACCCGATCGAGGGCGTCACCAGCGCCCTGATCATCGACGCGGCGAAGAGCGCGGGAGCCGACGTGACGGCCGTCTCCGACGCCTCCACCGTCCCCGACGTGATCGCGGGAATGTCCCGCCCCGGCGACCTGGTTCTCACCATGGGAGCGGGCGACGTGACGGACCTCGGCCCGCTCATCCTGGACCGGCTCGCGCAGAAGTAGTACGCGCGCAGCAGCAAGCAAGAAGGGGACACCTGCCATGTCGTACGACATCGAGAAGCCCGACGAGCAGTGGCGCGAGGAACTGACCCCGGCCGAGTACGCCGTCCTGCGCCAGGCCGGCACCGAGCCCGCCTTCGTCGGCGAGTACACGGACACGAAGACGACCGGCGTCTACTCCTGCCGCGCCTGCGACGCCGAGCTGTTCCGCTCCGACACGAAGTTCGAGTCCCACTGCGGCTGGCCGTCCTTCTACGACCCGAAGGACTCGGACGCCGTCGAGCTGATCTCCGACACCTCCCACGGCATGGTCCGCACGGAGGTCCGCTGCGCCCGCTGCGGCTCCCACCTGGGCCACGTCTTCGAGGGCGAGGGGTACGCGACCCCGACGGACCAGCGGTACTGCATCAACTCGATCTCGCTCAGGCTGACGCCGGACACGGGCTGACCGATACCGCCCGTGTAATACGCGTAATAAACTGCTCCCATGGCCAAGACCCGGATCAGCATCAGTCTCGATCAGCAGCATGCCGAGCGCATCAAGGAGCACGCCGAGCGAGCGGGCGTGGACGTGTCGGCGTATCTGGTGCACGCGGCGACCCGGCAGATGGCGGAGACCGACGCCATAGAGGAGCAGTTCGCCGGTGTGGACGGGCTGATCGCGCGGGCGGAGGCAGAGGCGAAGGCCCTGGAGGCGACGCCGGAGCCTTCGTCGGCGGGCATGACCGGGTCGGAGCAGCAGGAAGTGGAGGAAGCGCTCGCCCTCGTCCTCGGCGCGGAGCGGGCGGGGAGCAACCGGGGGCGGGCCGCGTGAGTGTGCGCGTTCCGGTGTACGACACCGGAATGCTGATCGCCCTCGCCGACCGCAAGGCAAAAGCGGTGGCTCTGCACGAAGGGCTCCGCGCGGCCCCGCATCGCGCGCTGGTCCTGGGGCCGGTGCTCGCACAGGTCTGGCGCCCCCACCCGGCTCTGGTGCACTTGCTCTCCGGCGTGCTCAAGGACTGCTCCGTACCTCAGGTAAAGGCTTCCGAGCCGCCGATGCGCGAGACCCGAGCCGGGCGCCCCGAGTGCATCGCCTGCGTGACGGGACCCGACCTCGCCGACTGGCGGCGCATCGGTACGGCACTGGGGCACGCGGCGCTGCCGCCGAAGAAGCGGCCCGACGCGGTGGATGCGTGGGTCGCGCTCGCCGCGGCCCGTCACGGCAGCGCGGTGATCTTCACCAGCGACCCGGACGACCTCCACGGCTACCTGGCGGTGCTGAACCCGCCGGACGTCCATGTCGTGGCGGTCTGAGGAAAGGCGTGCTGTCGGCGATTGCCGGGCTCACTTCGCTTCGTCCCGGTCCCGCTCGGCCATCCTCCGGATGATGTCGGGCGGGATCGCCGCGTTCTGGGCGGCGTCCTCGGCCGTGTGGTGCTGGCGGAGCAGTGTGACCAGGACGTGGGCGGGGAGGCGCGGGCTTCGGGAGGCGGCGCGGCGTACGGAGGAGTCGGGGTCGTCGAGCAGGCGGACCGCGCCCAGTCGGCTCAGGCGCGGGTCGTTCGCGGCACGGAAGCGGACTTCGTGGTGGGGGTCCAAGGTGAAGCGCTCGACGAGGTCGGGGGTGGACTCCGGGTCGTCCAGCGCGAGTTGGCGCAGGCGGGGGTTGAGGTCGTCGGCGTACTTCAGCAGGTCCGTGCGCGGGAAGTTGAGGTGGGTGCGGGGGCGGCCGGGGGAGGAGAGGCTGCCGTTCCACCAGTGCCAGACCTGGAGCAGCATCCAGGGCGGGGCGTCGTCGCAGGACTCGGCGAGGAAGAGGTGGACGACGCGGTCATCGTCGCGGGCGAGCCGGTCGACGACGTCCGACGGGAGGTGGCGGGCGCGGGCGACGGAGCGGCGGATCAGCAAATGGGGCGAGGCGGAGAGCCGCCGCATGGCTTCGGAGTCGTCGTGAAGGGCGGCGACCCAGGGGAGCGCGTGGTGGTGGCCCGACGGGTCGAACTCGTACGCGATGGCGCCCCGTTGGGCCTCGGGGAGGTCCGGGCGCAGGGCAACGGCGCTCCGGACGGCGGGGTCGGGGTCCACGGCCAGGACTGCGATTGCCTCCGCCGGCAGGTGGGGGTTGTCGGCGAGGGCGCAGCGCAGCGGGACGTCCTGGTGCCTGGTCAGGAGCCGGACCAGTTCCGGTTCCAGTACGGAGTCGGTGACGACGCGCGTGGCGTCGCCGAGTTCGCCGCTCTCGAAGACGTCGAGCGGAACAGGGTGTTCGCGGTGGTGCAGCAGGCGGGCGGCGGTGCGGACCCCCGGGGTGGGGTCGTCCAGGAGAGCGTGGCGCTCGTCGGCATCGAGGGACGGCCAGGCTGCGGCGCAGGCGGACTGCCGAACCCGGGGCTCGGGATCGGTGACGAGCGTACGGGCCACGGCGACCGGCAGGCCGGGCAGCAGGGCGGCCTCGGCGCGGACACGCGGGGCGGGGTCACAGGCGAGCCGCTCGTACGTGGCGGAGGTGAATGACGCACGGTTGTCGACGGCGATGCTGACCAGGACCCAGCGACGGTGATCGTCCTCCTCGGCGAGGACGAGGCGGCTCCACTGGGCAGGTGCCAGCTGGGGGGAGCCGAAGTCCACCAAGGCACTGCGTACCTTCCAGTCCGGGTGGACGAGGAGCTGGTCGATCAGGTCGGCGGGCAGTTCGCAGCCGTAGAACCGCCGGGTGCGCACCACGAGGTCGAGGCGGAGGTCGTCGGGAAGGGAGGGGTTGGAGAGGAGACCGACCGCCCAATGCGCCCGTGTCTTCGGCAGAATGCGGAGTCGGCTGAACAGACCCTCCCAGGCCGCTTCCCGCTCCTCCTCGCTCTCCTCCCGCGCCAGGCTCACGGCCCGCTTCTCCTGGTACGCAGGGACGTCATCGACCACGATCAGCCAGATCTCGTACTCCTCGGTCGTGACGCCGATCAGCGTCTTCCCGTCCGGCGAGAGCGTCATGAACTCCGGGCAGCGGGGCTGGTTGCGCAGTACCTCCGCGAGCCGCCACTCCTCCCCGAGCCGGACCCGGAACCAGCCGCCGTCCCCGAGCGTGACCAGGAACCCCCCGTCCTCCTCGCCGAACAGCCCGTGCGCCGTGGCCAGCCGGACCCATTCCGCGTCGGTCGCGGCAAGCGGATCGGTGGAGTCCAGTCGTACGACCGAGGTCGGCACGGCCTCTCCCGCCACGATCGGCCGCAGTGCCGCCCAGGTCGGCAGGGCATCGGCCGCCCCACCCCAGCCGCCCGCGTACTCCAGGCCGGCCTCGGCGAGAAGCGCGTCGGCCCGCTCGCGGGGAGTGCTCACGCCGGGGTCGCTGCCGCCCGCCGCACCGGACGGTGATCCTTCGGGGGCTGGGGGCTGGGGGCTGGGGGCTGGGGGCCGGGATGGTGAGGTGTCCATGGCACGGATCCTGGCACGGTGGTGCAGCGGCGGACGACCCTCGGGGCCGGTGCGGCCGGTGCGTCAGGCGTGCGCGAGGAAGGTGGTCCAGGCGGCGGGGGAGAGGGCCAACTCGGGGCTGTCCGTGAGCTTGGAGTCGCGGACGTGGACGGTGGTGGGGCAGGTGGATACTTCTACACAGTCACCGTCGCCACTGCTGCTGTAGCTGGACTTGTGCCAGGAGAGGGCTACTTCCACGCAGCTGTCCCCGGAACCGCCGCTGTAGCTGCTCTTGAACCACGCTAGTTCGGTGGCGCTCATACTTCTCCTCGGATCCGCTGCAACAGGCCCAACGACTGCTCCAGGGTAAGAGCCTGTGAACGCATCCTGGCATACCGCATGTGCAGCGTGCTGACCACTTGGGGATCGGTGAGCAGGGTGCCGTTCTCCTGGCCCTCACAGTAGGCCTGCCACTTGTTGTCCGAGGTCTCCAGGAGTTGCATGGGGCCGTCCATCCCAGCATGTGTCGCCCGCTCCAGCGGCATGACCTGAACTTCAATGTTCCGCTGCTCGGCAAGCATCAGGATTCGATCGATCAGGCCGCGCGTCGTCTCCTTGCTGCCGGTGTGACGGCGGAACAAGTGCTCCTCCAAAATGAAGCTGAACGCCGTGTTGGGCCGCTCGTGGAGCAGTCGCTGCCTCGTGGCGCGACCCTCCCACAACTCATCGATCTTGGCGTCCGACATCGGCGGCAGCTGGTTGTTGAAGAGCGTTCGGGCATACGCCTCGCTCTGCAACAGGCCAGGAACCAGGCGGCATTCATACGTGTAGAGAGTGATCGCCCGCTTCTCGAACTCCGCCCACTGCCTGAACCACTTAGCCAACCCCGGCTTCCGCGACAGGTGCTTCGCCGCGCCCCTGATCGCCCCGAACGCGTCCAGCACCTCCTCCGCCCGCTCCACGAACGGCCCCGGCGGGAAGCGCCTGCCCTGTTCGATCGAGGCGACGGTCGGCAGCGAGTACCTGACCAGTGGCGCGAACTGTTCCTGGGTGAGGCCCGCCCGCTTCCTGAAGGCCTTGACGACCTCGCCGAACGCCTTGAGGCTGTCCGTGCTCTCCGGTTCGCCGCCGTTCTCCGTACCGTCCGTGTCGTAGGTCATCCCGCTCACCTCTCGCGCCGTACGTCTCCCCGCGCCTCATCAACAGAGCCCATGGTTACGGCCTGTTACTACTCGCGTCTACCGTGCGTACCCGTACGCTGCCGCAGCGTACGGGTCGCTGATCTGGTGAACTGTGCTCAGCGATCGTCACATTGGGTCCATGACGTCAATCCCGACTCAGCAAGACGCGGTGACCGTACGTACGTTCGCGCAATTGCTCAGCCCGACCGAACGCGGTGCCCGTCTCGCCCGGCGGCTCGCCCTTCTCCAATGCCACGCCTGGGGCATTCCGTACGGCAGCGAGGCCTCCGAGGCCGTCGCGCAGATCGTCGCGGAGCTGGCCGCGAACGCGGTGACCCACGGCCGGGTGCGGGGGCGGTGCTTCGAGCTGCGCCTCGTACAGCTCGACCACTCCACGGACGCGCTCCTGCGCATCGAGGTGTCGGACGCGCGCGGCGGGCGACGGCCTCCGGGCCCGGGGACGCTTGCCGAACCCGGGCCCGAAGCGGACTCCGGGCGAGGGCTTGTGCTGGTCGAAGCGCTGGCCGACCGGTGGTCCGTGCACGACCGGGCGCCCGGCGGGAAGACGGTGCGCGCCGAGATCGACCTCCGGTGAGCAGAGACCGTCAGACGTTTTCAGGCTCAGGCGCTGCTCAGTGCGTCGCCCCTTCCGCCACCCGCAGGTCCGTCTCCGTCGTCAGTGCTGCCGTGATGATCGCGCGCAGGCCGTCCGCCATGGAGGAGACGGGGAGGGAGGGGAGCGCGCGGGCCTTGACCTGTTCCGGGGCGTATGGGACGTGGACGAAACCGCCGCGCAGGGTGGGGAGTTCGGTGGCTGCCAGGTGGGCCAGGCCGTAGAAGACGTGGTTGCAGACGAAGGTGCCTGCGGTCTGGGAGACCGAGGCCGGGAGGCCCGCCGCGCGTACGGCCGCCACGCATGCCTTGACCGGGAGCGGGGCGAAGTACGCGGCCGGGCCGCCCGGCACCACCGGCTCGTCGACGGGCTGGTTGCCCGCGTTGTCGGGGATGCGGGCGTCGTCGACGTTGACAGCGACGCGCTCGACCGTGAGGTCAGGACGGCCGCCCGCCTGGCCGACGCACAGGACCAGGCCGGGGGCGAAGTCCGCCACGGCCGCCCGGAGTTCGTCGTGGGCGCGGCCGAAGACGCAGCTGAGCCGTACGGCGCGCAGCTCGACGCCCTCGGGCGGGGCGTCCCGTACCAGGGAGACCGCCTGCCAGGACGGGTTCACGTCCTCGCCGTCGAAGGGCTCGAAGCCGGTGAGCAGGACGCGGGGGAGGGGAGACATGGGGGCTCCTTGACGGGTAGCCGGGGCGGGTTCGGGTCAGGTGCGCGTCGGACCCGGGACGGGCTCGGGTCAGGTGCGGGCCGGGCATGACCCGGGTCCGGATCGGAGGGCGAGTGTCAGAAGGCGAAGAGCGAGATGACCGCGATGTTGCAGACCAGCAGTGCGCCCGCCGTCGGGATCTGCGCCTTGATCGGGCCGTACTGGTCCTTCAGCTCCAGCAGCGCCGCCGGAACCAGGTTGAAGTTGGCGGCCATCGGTGTGCACAGCGTGCCGCAGAAGCCCGACAGCATGCCGACCGCCAGGACCACCGCGGGGTCGCCACCACCCGACTGGATGAGGACCGGCCAGCCGATGGCCGCCGTCATCACAGGGAACGCGGCGAAGGCGTTGCCCATGATGATGGTGAAGAGGGCCATGCCCAGGCAGTAGACGAGCACCGAGACGTAGATCATTCCGCTCGGAAGCACGGCCTCGGTGATCTTGCCGACCTGGGTGCCGACACCCGTTTCCTGGAAGATCGAGCCCAGTACGGCGAGCAACTGCGGCAGCAGCATCGCCCAGCCCATGGCTTCCAGCATGTTGCGTCCCGCGTGCACGGGGACGGTGATCCGCTTTTCCCGCAGCAGGAATATTCCGACGCCGAGCGCGACCAGCGCGCCGATGCCGAGCCCCAGAATGGTCTCGCTGCCCTTCTGGAAGACCGGCTCCCCACCGATGTGGATCTTCTTCAACAGTGTCGCGCACAACATCGCCACGACCGGAATCGTCAGCGCCGGAATGAAGAGCCTGCTGCCGAAGCGCAGGGCGGAGGCCGTGCGCTGCTCGGGTGTCGTGGTGCTGACCTTGCCGCGCCCGGTGAAGCCGCAGCCCGCCAGCAGGATCATGACCAGGACGAGGACGCCCAGGGGTTCCGCGGGCAGCGACTTGTCGACCACCCAGGTGCTGTAGACGAAACCGATGCCGAGCAGGCCCCAGAACGCGGCCGTGCCGAAACGCTTGGGATTCGTACGGTCCACAAACATCTGAGCCGCCATCAGCAAGAAGATGGCACCGATGAGCCAGTAGAACCACTCTGCCTTGATCACTTGGCCGTCTCCTTCTCGGCGGCGGAGGCGTCGTCGGCGGCGGGGCCGGCCTTGAGCTCGCGGGCCATCTGGCGGTCGAGGCGCAGCAGGCGTGCACCGTGGATGAAGAAGGCACAGACGGCGGTCGGAATCGCCCACAGAGCCAGGTGCAGCGGTTCGAGGTGCTGGTTGTACGTGGTGTTCACGAAGCCCGTGATCAGAAGGATCGAGCCGATCGCGAGGAAGCAGTCCTCACCGAAGAACAGACCCACGGTGTCGGCGCCCGAGGAGTGCGAACGCACCTTCTCGCGCCACTTCTCCGGCAGCGTTCCGTACTTCTTCTCGGCCGCGGCCTCCGCCATCGGCGCGACGAGCGGGCGCACGGTCTGTGCCGGGCCGCCGAGGCTGATGAGGCCGAGCGCGGCGGTGATCTGGCGCAGGCCGAGGTACAGGGTGAGGAAGCGGCCCGTGGTGAGCTTGGTGAAGCGGGAGATGAGGCGGCGGGCCTGCTCCTGGAGCCCGTAGCGCTCCAGCAGGCCGATCACCGGCAGCGTGATCACGAAGATCGTCACGGACCTGCTGGAAGCGAAGCCCTCACCGAACGAGGCGAGTATCTCGCGCGGCGACAGACCGCCGAGCAGGCCGGTGGCTATGCCGGCGACGCCGACCACCAGCAGGGGATTGCGTCGGGTGGCGAAACCTGCGATCACCACGACGACGCCGAGAAGGACGATCACGAGTCGCCCGCCTTCCAGTCAGTCGGTCGGTCTGGGTCCGGCTCAGGCAGTTCGGCAGCGCCGGGCGGGTAGGGATCGCCGGACGCCGCATGCCGGATATCGGACTAGCGGATTCCGGTGACAGTAAGGTATTGCTCAACAATCACACAATGCTTTCCGGCAAACGGACTTCCGCCGACCGGAAGAAGCCCCGCCGGGGAACGGGGAACGGGGGAACGGTGCACGAGCGAGGAGGAACCGTGAGGCTCAGCGAAACCGCAGGCGCGGAACCCGGTGCCGACGTAGCCCAGCACGCCGCTGGGACCGGTACCGCCCAGCGCGTCGCACTGGCCGGAGCCGGCACCGCCCAGCGCGTCGCCGCGTCCCTGCGCGACCGCATCGCCGAGGGCGGCCTCAAACCCGGCGAGCAGTTGCCCGAGGCGGCGCTCGCCGAGGCGTACGGCGTCTCGCGCAACACCGTGCGCGAAGCCTTCCGGCTACTGGTGCACGAGCGGCTGGTGGTGCACGAGTTCAACCGGGGGGTGTTCGTGAGGGTGCCCGGACCCGACGACATCGTGGACATCTACGCCGTGCGGTGTGCCCTGGAGACGGCGGGCGTACGGGCAGCCGGCCAGGCGTCGCCACAGCTCCTCGCCGGGGTGACGCGTGCCGTGGAGGAGGGCGAAGAAGCCGCCGCGCGTGATGACTGGCCGCACGTCGCCGACGCCGGCATCCGCTTCCACCGCGCGCTCGCCGCCCTCGCGGGCAGTCCGCGCACCGACTCCTACATGAGCGCCATCCTCGCCGAACTCCGATTGGTCTTCCAGGCGATGCCTTCCCCTGCCCACCTGCACAAGCCGTTCGTGGGCCGCAACAGGGCCATCGCCGAGCGTGTCGCCCGCGCGGAACTCGACCTCGCGGAAACCGAGTTGAGGAGCTATCTCAGCGACTCGCGGCAACTGATCCTCGACACACTCGACGCCCAGGCGGAGGCCCGACCATGACCGGAACAGCTGGAGAAGCTGGAACAGCAGGAGCAGTGGCCGCTTCCGACGCGGCCGGGGTGATCGATCTCAATGCCGACCTCGGCGAAGGCTTCGGCCGCTGGACCCTCACCGACGACGCGGCGCTGCTGTCCGTCGTCACCAGTGCCAACGTCGCCTGCGGCTTCCACGCGGGCGACCCGGTCACGATGCGCCGGGTGTGTGAGCTGGCCGCCGAGCGGGGAGTGCGGATCGGGGCCCAGGTGTCGTACCGCGACCTGGCGGGGTTCGGGCGGCGCGCGATGGACGTGCCGCCGGACGAACTTGCCGCCGAAGTCGCCTACCAGATCGGTGCGTTGGAGGTCTTTGCCCGTGCGGCGGGGTCCCGTGTCTCCTACGTGAAGCCCCACGGCGCGCTGTACAACCGCACGGTCGCCGACGCGGAGCAGGCAGCGGCCGTGGTCGCCGGGGTGCGGATGGCGGGCGGCAACCTCCCCGTCCTCGGCCTCCCCGGATCGGAACTTCTCGCTGAGGCCGCAAGGCAGCAACTCAACCCTGTGACCGAGGCGTTCGCCGACCGCGCCTACACCGCGCACGGCACCCTCGTGTCGCGCCGCGAGCCCGGCGCCGTGATCCACGCACCGGACGAGGTGGTCGCCCGCTCGGTCGCGATGGTCACACGGGGTACGGTCACCGCGCTGAGCGGAGAGAGCGTCCCGGTCACAGCCCGCTCGCTGTGCCTGCACGGCGACACACCGGGCGCGGCGCGACTGGCCGGTCGCGTACGTGACGAACTGCTGTGCGCGGGTGTCACGTTGGAGGCATTCGCGTGAGCGGGCACAGGGCTGCGCGCGCCACGCCACACGCGTCTGTGCAGGCAGGGGCTGGCGCCGCCTCGCCCGCACCGCTGCGCATCCGCCCCATGGGCCCCCGCGCCCTCCTCGTCGAGCTGGCCGGGCTCCCCGAGGCCCAGGCGTTCCACGCCGAGCTCCTGCGGCGACGTGCCGCCGGTGTTCTGCCCGAGGTCCGCGACATCGTCCCGGCCGCCAGGACCGTACTGCTCGACGGGCTCACCGACCCGCAGGCCCTCGCCGACGGTCTCCGTACCTGGCACATCCCGCCCCTGACCGCCGACGCGGGCCCGCTGGTCGAGATCCCGGTCCGCTACGACGGCCCCGACCTCGCCGAGGTGGCCGACCTCTGGGGCATGGCGGCCGACCGGGTCCCGGAAACCCTCGGCGCACTCGAACTCCGCGTCGCCTTCTGCGGGTTCGCCCCCGGATTCGGCTACCTCACCGGCCTTCCGGCCGCCCTCCGGCTGCCGCGCAGGGCCACCCCGCGCACCACGGTGCCCGCCGGATCGGTCGCTCTCGCAGGCGAGTACGCGGGTATCTACCCCCGCTCGTCCCCCGGCGGCTGGCAGCTCATCGGCACCACCGACGCCGTCCTGTGGGATCCGCGCCGCGAACCGGCGGCCCTGCTCGCCCCCGGCACCCGGGTGCGTTTCACCGAGGAGGCCCGCCGTTGAGCACCGTGCACACCGCCGAGGCCCGAGAAGGCAGCGCGTCCCTCGAAGTCGTACGCCCCGGTGCCCTCACCACCGTCCAGGACGAGGGCCGCCCCGGCCACGCCCACCTCGGCGTTCCCCGCTCCGGCGCCCTCGACGCGCACGCCCACCGGCTCGCCAACCGCCTCGTGGGCAACCCCCTGGACGCGGCCACACTGGAGACGACCCTCGACGGCGTCGCCCTCCGTGCCCTCACTCCGGTGACGGTCGCCGTCACCGGAGCGCCCTGCCCCGTCCGCGTCGACGGCCGCCCCGCCCCCTGGGGCGCCAGGACCCGGATCCCGGCGGGAGCGCTCCTCGACGTCGGACGCCCCACCGCGGGCTTGCGTACATATGTCGCCTTCGCGGGCGGCATCACCGTCGAGCCCGTGCTCGGCAGCCGGTCCACCGACCTGCTCTCCGGCCTCGGCCCGGCCCCGCTCACCGCCGGCCGCCTGCTCCCGCTCGGCACGCCGCACGCGGCCCCGTCCGGCGTGGACACGGTGCCCTGGCAGGCCCCGCCCGCCGAACTGGTGCTGCCCCTGCACCCGGGGCCCCGCGACGACTGGTTCACCGCTGAGGCACACCGTACGCTCGCCGCCCCCGGCTACCGCGTCTCCCCGTCCGCCAACCGCATCGGCCTGCGTACGCAAGGGCCCGCCCTCGCGCGTGCCCGCCACGGCGAACTGCCCAGCGAGGGCATGGTGCTGGGGGCCGTCCAGGTGCCGCCCGACGGCCTGCCGGTCGTCTTCCTCGCCGACCACCCGGTGACCGGCGGCTACCCGGTGATCGGTGTGGTCCCCGAGGAACACCTTCCGGCTGCGGCCCAGGCGGTACCGGGAACGCCGATCCGGTTCGTTCTTCGCCGCTGGCGCGCGACGGGGCCCCGGTCGAACTTCGGCGAACAGGTGCTGCGGCACGCCGAGTTGTGATCCCATGTGCGCCGGAGATCCACCAGATGCGGATCTCGTGAAAGAAGTGAAGATGGGGGTCTGCATGTTTCGTGGGAATGGCATACGGGTGGCCGTACCGGTCGCGGCCGGGGTCGTCGGGCTGCTCGCCTGTGCGGTATCGCCCGCCCAGGCCGCGCCGAGGCACCAGGGGGGTGTCCACTTCGGCTGGATCCAGTACAACGGGCAGGGCTCGGACGGCGGATCGAACGCGAGCCGGAACTCCGAGTACGTCCAGTTGCACAACGCCAACCGTTACGCGGTCCAGCTCAAGGGCTACCAGGTACGGGACAAGAACGGCTGGACGTACACCTTCCGCGCACTCTCGCTCGGCGCCGGCAAGACCGTGACGCTGCGCACCGGTGCCGGACGCAACACCGCGGCGAACGTGTACTGGGACCACCGGTACCGGGGCCGCGCCGCCTACGTATGGAACAACAGCGGCAAGGAGACGGCCGCCCTCCTCAACGCCAAGGGCAAGCAGGTCGACTCCTGCGCCTGGAAGGGCAGGGGAGAGCGCACCCGGGCCGAAAACGTGAACTGCCACTGACGGCCCGGCCTCGCGGGCGGGAGTGGTTCGCCAGAAGATGGTTCGCCCGCCCGCCCGCTCAGCGCCGCCCGAAGCGCCGGGCCAGTCTGCCGAAGGTGTTGCCTCCCGGGCGGTGCCAGGCGCGGAAGTCGGCCGCGTAGGTGCCGCCCGACCGCTCCAAGTGGTCGGTCACCGCCGCGATCTCACGGCTCGTCAGGTGCTGGAGCGAGGTCCGCAGCACTTCCTCCAGGAGTGCTTCCCTGGTGTCGTCCCACAGCAGGCTCGCGCCGGGGTGCGACGTCCAGGCGGTGAAGCAGTCGGCCAGGTAGGAGGGGGTGGTGCGGATCCGCTCCTGGAGCGTGGCGGAACGGGCCGCGGCGGAGTACGCGGCCAGCAGCTCCGGGTCGGCCGAGCGGGCCAGCGAACTGAGCTCGCCCACCGATCGCTGCTCGGAGAGCAGGTCCCGGGAGAGCAGGCCGAAGACCCGCTGGAGGACCGGCGCCTCCACCGGGTGCGCGGCCTGGCGGAGGGTGAGGGCGGTGGCGACCGGGCCCGCGCCCGCGCGCCCCTCGGCCAGCGACTCGGCGAATTCGAGGAGCCGCAGCGCACCCAGCTGGCGGGCGTCGAGCTCGTGCGGGAAGCAGCGGATCAGGTCGGCCGCGAGCGGAGTGACGTCCGGGTCGTCCGCCGGGCCCTCCAGGGCGGCGCGGATCAGCTCCTGGTAGGTGCCGGCCGTGCGGTGCGCGTCGGAGCCCGTCTCCCCGAGGATCCAGCGGGCCTCCTGGGGCGTGGGCAGCGCATCGCCCGGCCAGACCAGCCGGAAGCCGGTGCGCAGCACCAGGGGTTCGACCATGGGGGAGACCCCGGCCGCCCGCAGCACGGTGTGCAGGGTGGACTCCCGGTCCCCGCCGCCCGCCGAGGCCCCCGGCTGCGGGTACGCGGCGCACATCCGCAGGTGCGGCAGACCCTCCGGCACGCCGGGCAGCAGGTCGGCCGTGTGCAGCAGACGTACCAGCGAGAAGGGGTTGTCCGGCGCCAGAGCGTCCAGGTGGACGAGGAGCTGGGCGTGCAGCGCGGAGTGCTGGGCCAGCGCCTCGCGCACCGCGGCGCTGCGGGCCCGCTCGGGGTCGGCGAGCAGCTCGTGGGCGAGCTGGCGGGCCAGCTCGGGGACGGCGGCCGGATTGTCGTCCTCGGCGGCGAACAGCCCGGCCAGCGGGGCCAGTGTCTCGGAGGGCACCTTCCCGTCGATCCGCGCGGCCAGCCGCTCCAGGGCGTCCAGCTCGCTGTCCGGGCGGGAGCCCGGCACCGGGGCGCACAGCGCGTTCAGCAGGGTGGGCCAGTCTCCGGCGCTCAGCCCGTCGGCGTGCTCCTCGGCCCACGCCGCCGCTGCCGTACGCCCCCGGGAGTCGAGCGACACCCCGGCGGCCAGCGCGGTCGCGGCGAGCGGCCCCGCCTCGAACTCACCACCGTGCAGCGAGGGCTGGGCGGCGGCCCGCTTGAACAGTTCGGGGCGCCCGGCCAGCCAGACCTGCGCCGCCACCGCGGCCCACGGGTCGGCCGCGGCGTCGGTCCGCGCCTTCGCCCCGTGCACCCGGAAGTCCGCCGCCGGGAACACCACGTCCGGCGAGGTCCCGACGATCTGCTGGAGCGCGTGCTCCGGACGCTCCGCGTACGTGGTGAAGGTCAGCCCGTGCGCGTGCTCGCGGGGGAGCGCCGCACCCACCACCGCCACCCACCGCGCGATGTCCGCAGGGTCCTCCTCGATCAGCACCACCTGCTCCGCCCCCGGGTCCTCGCAGAGCCGGCGCACGTCGGCCAGCACGCCCGCGAGCCGGGTGCCGCGCGCCTCGGCGAACTCCGCCAGCCCCTCCCGCTCGAAGAAACCCGCCGCCGGAGTCAGGACCTCCAGGGCCGGCAGGGCTTCGTCGGGGGCCGGGGGCACCTGCGCCCAGCGGGGCGAGTCCCACGCGGTGACCGGCAGCGCGCCGCCCGGCAGCCTTGCCCCGGGAGGCAGGTGAACGGCGTGGGTGTACGCCCCGCCGGTCTCCGGATCCGTGGTGGTCCGGCTCAACAGACGGCTGCCCCCGGAGAGTTCACTCAGTGAGAAGGCGGAGGCGGGGAAAGCCGCCAGTACCTCCTCCGCCTCGTCGAGCAGTTCGGGCGGGACATCGGGTCCGACCGCCGTGAACCCGGCGGCCGAGGTGTAGTGAAGCTGGGCCAGGCTCATCGGTCGTTCGCTCCCTTGGTACGTGGTGCAGGTGGGTGGGGCGCCAGGGGTGCCGTGCCCGGTTCAGCCCGTACCCCGTCTCTGATCTGTGCAAGATCACTCTCCCCTGCGACGGACCCATACCAGCAGATCCGGGCGCCGTGCGCTGCGCTTTGCGGGATATTCATGCCCGTACGAGGCGGGCACATGTCACGCACCGCTACGGCGGGCAGGGCCGGTCCCGGTGCCGCCCGCCGCTACTGGAGGCAGGAAGGACCCAGCAGTACCTTCAGGTCGCCGAACAGTGCCGGGTCCGCCTTCACCCGGTGGCGGTCCAGGCGCAGGATCGTGGTCTTGCGGGGGCCCTGGAGCTTGATGCGGACCTCGGTGTCGCCGCGGTGGTGGGAGAGGATCTCGCCCAGCTTGCCGACCATGGGCGGGGTCACCTTCACCGTCGGGATCGTCAGCACCACGGGGGCGTTCGTGCCCGCGTCGGAGATGTCGGGGACCTGGAGTTCCATGGCGACCAGCCGCGGGATGTCCTCGCGCTTGTCGAGGCGGCCCTTGACGAAGACGACCGTGTCCTCGGTGAGCTGGGTGGAGATCAGCTGGTAGGTGGCGGGAAAGAACATGCACTCGATGGAGCCCGCCAGGTCCTCCACCGTCGCGATGGCCCAGGCGTTCCCCTGCTTGGTCATCTTGCGCTGGAGTCCGGTGATCAGGCCGCCGATGGTGGTGATCGCGCCGTCCGAGAAGTCGCCGCTGGTCAGCTGCGCGATGGCCGCGTCCGCCTTGTCGGACAGGACGTGCTCCAGGCCGAAGAGCGGATGGTCGGACACGTACAGACCGAGCATCTCGCGCTCCTGCGCGAGGAGGAACGACTTGTCCCACTCGATGTCGCCGATCGGGGCGTCCAGGCCGAAGCCGGGGGAGTCGTCGGGGCCTTCCGCGCCCAGGTCGCCGAAGAGGTCGAACTGTCCCTCGGCCTCCTTGCGCTTCACCTGGACGACCGCGTCGACCATGTTCTCGAAGACGGCGGACAGACCCTTGCGGGTGTGACCCAGCGCGTCGAACGCGCCCGCCTTGATCAGGGACTCCGTCGTGCGCTTGTTGCAGACGACCGACTCGACCTTGTCGAGGTAGTCGGGGAAGGAGGAGTACTTGCCTTTCGCCTTACGGCAGTTGACGATCGAGTCCACGACGTTCTGGCCGACGTTGCGCACGGCGGTCAGGCCGAAGACGATGACGTCGTCGCCCTGCGGGGTGAAGTTGCCTGCCGACTCGTTGACGTCGGGCGGGAGCACCTTGATGCCCATGCGCCGGCACTCATTGAGGTAGAGGGCCATCTTGTCCTTGTCGTCCTTCACCGAGGTGAGGAGACCGGCCATGTACTCGGCGGGGTAGTTCGCCTTCAGATAGGCGGTCCAGTACGAGACCAGCCCGTACGCCGCCGAGTGCGCCTTGTTGAACGCGTAGCCCGCGAACGGCACCAGGACGTCCCACACCGCCTGGATCGCCTCGTCCGAGTAGCCGCGCTCCCGGCAGCCCTGCCGGAAGGGGACGAACTCCTTGTCGAGTACCTCCTTCTTCTTCTTGCCCATGGCGCGGCGCAGCAGGTCGGCCTGGCCGAGCGTGTAGCCGGCCAGCACCTGCGCCGCCTTCTGCACCTGCTCCTGATACACCACCAGGCCGTAGGTGATGCCCAGGACTTCGGAGAGCGGCTCCTCCAGCTCCGGGTGGATCGGGGTGATCTCCTGCTGCTTGTTCTTGCGCAGGGCGTAGTTGGTGTGGGAGTTCATGCCCATCGGGCCCGGCCGGTAGAGGGCCGAGACGGCGGAGATGTCCTCGAAGTTGTCGGGCTTCATCAGGCGCAGCAGCGAGCGCATCGGGCCGCCGTCGAACTGGAAGACTCCCAACGTGTCGCCCCGCGCCAGGAGTTCGTACGTCGGACCGTCGTCGAGCGGCAGCGAGAGCAGCTCCAGATCGATGCCCTTGTTCGCCTTGATGGCCTTCTGGGCGTCCTGCATGATCGTCAGGTTGCGCAGGCCCAGGAAGTCCATCTTGAGGAGGCCGAGCGACTCGCAGCTCGGGTAGTCCCACTGCGTGACGACCACGCCGTCGTTCTTCGGGGAGAACACCGGCGCGTGGTCGATGACCGGCTCGCTGGACATGATGACGCCGGCCGCGTGCACGCCCATCTGGCGGACCAGGCCCTCGATGCCGCGCGCCGTGTCGATGACCTTCTTGACGTCGGGCTCGTTCTCGTACATCCCGCGCACCTCGCCCGCCTCGCTGTAGCGGGGGTGCTTGGGGTCGGTGATGCCGTTGAGGTCGATGCCCTTGCCCATGACGTCGGCGGGCATCGCCTTCGTGATGCGGTCGCCCATCGCGTACGGGTAGCCGAGGACGCGGGCGGAGTCCTTGATGGCGTTCTTCGCCTTGATGGTGCCGTACGTGCCGATCATGGCGACCTTGTCGGCGCCGTACTTCTCGGTGACGTACCGGATCACCTCACCGCGCCTGCGCTCGTCGAAGTCGATGTCGACATCGGGCATGGACACGCGCTCGGGGTTGAGGAACCGCTCGAAGATCAGGCCGTGCGGGACGGGGTCGAGGTCGGTGATGCCCATGGCGTACGCGACGATCGAACCGGCCGCCGAGCCACGTCCTGGACCGACCGCGATGCCGTTGTTCTTGGCCCACATGATGAAGTCGGCGACCACGAGGAAGTACCCCGGGAAGCCCATCTCGATGATGACGCCCATCTCGTACTCGGCCAGCTTCTGGCGGTCCTCCGGGACGCTGCCGTGGAAGCGCCGGTTCATGCCGATGCGCACTTCCTCGCGGAACCACGACACCTCGTCGTACCCCTCGGGCACGTCGAACTTCGGCATCAGGTTCTTCGGCTCGAACATGCCGGAGGTGTCCACCCGGTCCGCGATGAGCAGCTGGGTGTTGCGGCAGCCCTCCAGCCACGCGTCCGAGGAGTCGATCGCGTACATCTCGGCGGCCGTCTTCAGGTGGTAGCCCGAGCCGTCGAAGCGGAAGCGGTCCTGGTCGGCGATGTTGGAGCCGGTCTGGATGCAGAGCAGGGTGTCGTGGGCCGCGGCCTCGTGCGCGTACGTGTAGTGCGAGTCGTTGGTGACGACGAAGGGCGCCTGGATCTTCTTCGCCACCTCCAGCAGACCCGAGCGGGCCCGCCGGTCGATGTCGATGTCGTGGTCCATCAGCTCGACGAAGAAGTTCTCCTTGCCGAAGATGTCCTGGAACTCGCCCGCCGCCTTCACCGCCTCGTCCAGCTGACCGAGACGGATCTTGGTGGAGATCTCGCCCGACGGACAGCCGGTGGTCGCCATCAGGCCCTCGCCGTACTCCGCGAGCAGCTCGCGGTCCATGCGCGGCTTGCGGAAGAAGCCCTCCAGGCTGGCCCGGGACTGGGCACGGAAGAGGTTGTGCAGCCCGGTGTCGTTCCGCGCCCACATCGTCATGTGCGTGTACGCGCCCGCACCCGCGACGTCGTCGCCCTTCTGGTGCGGCGCACCCCACTTCACCGGCTTGTTGTGCCGCCGCGACTCCGGCGCGAGATACGCCTCGATACCGATGATCGGCGTGATCTCCGCCTTCTTCGCCTGGTGGAAGAAGTCGTACGCCCCGTGCAGATTGCCGTGGTCGGTCATGGCGATGTGCGACATCCCCATGTCGCCGCACGCCTTGAACATGTCCTTGAGCCGGGCCGCGCCGTCCAGGAGCGAGTACTGGGTGTGAACGTGCAGGTGCGTGAACGGCTGATCGGCCACGGGGCGGTGCCTTCTTCCGGAGCGGGGCGGGGGCGTACGGCACGCCGAAGGGGCCTCGCCGGGCACAGAGCTGTCCCGGGGAAGGCGTACGAGGTGTCGGAGACCCCCGACCCTACCTCTCCGCACCTCATGATCAAGGCCGCTCCCAGCAATCGCCCGGACCGTGTTTCCGCAGGTCAGAGGCGCTATTACGGGAAGATGCCGAGGTCAGGGCGGTGTGAGAAATCCCTGTCGACCCGGCCGTCCCGCGCACCTAACCTTGGCTTCCGTGTCCCTTGAACTGCACCACCACGCCGTCGTCGCAGACGCCCACAACGACCTCCTGATAGCCGTCACCGCCCGGCCCCCGAAGCGCTGGGCGAGCTTCTTCCGCGAGCGCTGGCTGCCGCAGCTGCGGGAGGGCGGGGTCGATCTTCAGGTACTCCCCGTCTTCATCGGGGACGCGTACCGCCCGGAGGGCGCCCTCCGCCAGACCCTCCGCATGATCGAGTGCGCCCACACCATCGCCGAAGGCAACCAGGACTCCGTACGCCTGTGCCTCGACGGCGACGACATCGACGCCGCGCACGCCGCCGGGAAGATCGCCCTCGTCCTCGCCCTGGAGAGCGCGCCGGGCGTGGACGCGAGCGTGGAGCTGTTCCCGACCCTCTTCCGTCTCGGCGTCCGCGTCGCCTCGCTCGCCCACTGGAGCCGCACGCCGCTCGCGGACGGCAGCGGCGAGGACGCCACCGGCAGCCGGCTCACCGAGGCCGGGGTGGAGGCCCTGGGGATCATGGAGGGCCTCGGCATGATCTACGACGTCTCGCACCTGAGTGCCTCCGGCGTCGCCCACGTCCTGGAACTGGCCAGGCGGCCCGTGATGGCCACCCACTCCTCGGCCCGCGCCCTGCGCGACCACCACCGCAACCTCACCGACGACCAGCTGCGCGGCGTCGCCGCCACCGGCGGCACGGTGTGCGTGAACTTCTTCCCGGAGTTCGTGGCCGCCTCGCCGGCCGAGCAGACCGTCGACCGGCTCGCGGACCACTTCCTGCACGTCCTGGACGTGGTCGGCCCGGACCACGTCGGCATCGGCGCCGACTTCATCGAGGAGGTCGACCACGACACGCTGCCCCGCTGCTGCGAGGAGGAGATCCCGGACGGCTTCCGGCTGTCCCTGCCCGGCCTGTCCGGGCCGCGCGGCCTGCCCCTGGTGACGGAGGCGCTGCTCGCGCGGGGCGTTCCCGAGCCGACGGTGCGCAAGGTGCTCGGGGGCAACGTGCTGGAGCTGTTCCGCAAGGAGCTCGGGCGGGCGCAGTGAGACACCGGTGGGGCCCGCCTCCGGAGGCAGGCCCCACCGGCGTGTTCTACGCCCGTGCCACCCGCAGCGTCAGGATCTGGAACGGGCGCAGCACCAGTCCCACTTGGCCTCGCACGCCCAGTTCGTACGGCGGTGATCCGGCGAGAGGCCTCTCCAGCAGGTCCGTCTCCGTCACCGACACCGCAGGGAAGCCGACGGTCAGCGCGCCCTTCGCACGGCCGCCCGCCGCCTCGTACAGCCGGACCACCACGTCGCCGCTGCCGTCCTCCGCCAGCTTGACCGCCTCGACGACGATGCGGTCGTCGTCCACGGACAGGAGCGGCTCGACGGGTGTGCCGCTCACGCCGGTGACCGCGCGTTCCGGCAGGTTGATCCAGTGGCCCTCGCGGACCGCGTCGGTGACCGTGGCACCCGGGGCCAGTGCGAAGCGCAGCCGGTGGGTGCCCCGGTCGGTCTCCGGGGCCGGGTAGCGCGGGGCGCGCAGCAGGGAGAGGCGGACGGTGGTGGTCCGGCCGCCGTCCGCACGGATGTCGCGGGTGACGTCGTGCCCGTACGTGGAGTCGTTGACCACGGCCGCGCCCCATCCCGGCTCCTCGACCTGGAGGGAGCGGACGGCGGGGCGGATGCGCTCCGCCAGTACGCGCCTCAGGCGGTGTTCCACGATGCTGCGGTCGTCATGCCTGAGGGGTCGCTCCGGAGGTCGGGGGAGAGAGGGCCGCGCTTACCAGGAGTGGGCCGCCGTGGCGGGCCGGGAGGAGGCGAACAGGGGTCCCACCGCGCGGACTTCGAGCGTGGTACTCCGTTCGTTGTCGGCGGTCCGGAGGAGGCTCGGCACGTAGAAGGCGCTGCCCGCCGTGCCGCCCAGGAAACGCCGGGAGCCCCCGGGCAGCACCTGGTGCACCTCGTAGTGTCGCGCCCCGCGTACCGGCTCCCAGCGCAGCCGCAGTTCGGCGGTGGCGGGAGCGGTGGGCGTGGCGGGAGTGGTGCGGTGGTCGGTGATGCGTACGGAGCGGGGCCGCTCGGGGGCGGGCAGGGCACGGACGCGTACGGACAGGGCGCCCAGCCGCCAGGACACCTGGCCGGCCGCCGTGAGCCGCACGCCGATGGCGTGCACCGGACCATGGGGGAGGCGGGCGGTGGAGGTGGTCCAGCCGCCCGAGGCGCGTACCGACGTGGTGCGCAGCCTGCGGACACCGGCCGGTCCCGTCACCGTCACCTCGACGGACGCGGCCTGCCCGGCATCCGTCCGGTGCGTCAGTTCCACGACGCCGGTGGGCACGTCGAGCCGGGTGTGGAACAGGTCGACCTCCACGGGCGCGGACCGCTCGAAGCTCCCCGACACCAGAAGACTGCTGCCGCCGCGCCACGCCGCGTCGAAGTCGAACCCGACCCGCGGGCGGGTCCCCCGGGTGCGGACGGTCCAGCGGCGGGAAGGCAGCAGGTCCTGGAGGCCCAGATGGTTCCATCCCGCGTCACCGGTGCGGCGGCCGTCCTCGTACCAGGCCACTCCGTGGCCGGTGTTGAAGGTGGTGGCGAAGGGGAGGGCGGTGATGGTGGAGCGGTCGGCGACGTACTGGGCGGCGGGCCGCCAGTTGCCGGGCCCGCTCGGGGCGGTGGGATCGGTGCGCTCACCCACCCAGAACTGGTCGTCGCGGGCGTGGAAGAGGGCGGGCGTGCGGGTGGCCTGCGGCAGGGAGTGCAGCGTCCACTCGGGCCGGTACAGCCCGAGACTCGTGACGTGGTCGCGGGTGGCCGGGACGATGGCGTCCCAGTCCTCGCGGGTGTTCCAGCCGTTCGCCTCGACGTCCACGCCGGCCATCAGCTCGTACGGCGAGCGGCCCATGCCCTTCGCGTACGCGGCGGACTCGGCGAGGCGGGCCGGGGTCCAGCGGAAGTCGACGAACAGGGTGCGGGAGTTTCTGAAGAAGGCGGCATTCCTGTCGTTGAGGGCGCCCTGCCAGCCGACGCGGCCCTCCGAGTTGAAGGCGTCGTACCAGGTGACGGAGAGGTCGGGGGCGTCGGTCCGCAGCGCCTTCACGAACGCCTCGAACTCGGCGGCGAGGGCGCGGTCGCCGCCGGCGTCGGTCTCGCCGTTGAGGAACCAGCCGTCGAAGCCGTGGCTGCGGGCCACCCCGATGAGCTTGGCGGCGAGCGGGAACCTGCCGAGGGAGTCCCGCTGCACCAGATCGCGCGTCCACTTCAGGCTGCCGCCGTACGCGGCCGGGGGCAGGAAGACGTTGCCGAGCACCCGGACGCCGTTGCGGTGTGCGGCGTCCACGACCGGGGCGTTCGGCGCCAGGATGATCCCCTCGCCGGAAGAGCCGCCCCAGAAGACGAGCTCCTCGAGGTAGGCCCAGTGGGAGAGGGCGTAGTAGTCGGCGCCCGGACCGCCCTGCGAGGGGTTGCGGGCGGTCGGGCCGAAGGAGACGAGAGCGGAGACGCGGGCCTGGTCGACGCGGGCGGTGGGGTTCGCCGGTGCCGGAGTGAAACGGGAGGCGAGCGGAACGGTCGACCGGTTGAACGGCAGGTCCGGGTCGTCCTCGGCCCGCCACGCCTTCAGGCTGCGCCACACGGCCCCGGGGTCGGGCTCACGCCCCTCGGGGAAGGAGTCCGGGAACCAGTAACTGGCATAGGGCTGGAGGGAATCACCGGCTCTGCCGGCACCCCCGGCCTGCCGGACGGGTGCGGCCTGCGGGGCCTGGGTGGCCTGCGCGGCCCCAGGAAGCGCCAGCAGGGCGGTGGTGGCAGTGGCAGCGGTGAGCAACGTGCGACGGGAAAAGGACATGAGGGCTCCAGGAGAGAGGCCGAGGTAGGGGAGCAGGGAACTGCGCGGGAATCCGGCGACGCGCGCCCGCGGGTGGATCGACAGCCAGGCGGCAGCGCCACGCGGCGATTGCGGTCAAGCGGTGCCGTCACGTCTTGACGGCGCCCTCCCCCACCCCCTTGAAGAAGTACCGCTGCAACGCGAAGAACAGCAGCATCATGGGCAGCAGTGCCGCCATCGCCCCGGCCGCGATCAGCCGCTGGTCGTTCACCGTCGTCGCCCCGGCCAGCGTCTTGAGTCCCAGCTGAAGCGTGTAGTTCTCGCTGTTGGTGAGGACGATGAGCGGCCACAGGAAGTCGTCCCAGGCACCCATGAAACTGGTGATGCAGACCACCGCCAGGGCTCCCTTGGCACTGGGCAGGAACACCCGCGTGAACCGCTGCCACTCGTTGGCTCCGTCCAGCACCGCGGCTTCCTCCACCTCCTTGGGCACGGAGAGGAACGCCGCCCGCATGATCATCAGGTTCAGTACGGACACCGCACCGGGCAGCCAGACCCCGATCAGCGTGTCCACCAACCCCATCTCACGGACCGTCAGGAACATCGAGATCATGACGGACTCGAACGGGAACATCAGCGTCGCCACCAGCACGGTGAAGACGGTCTTGCGGCCCCGCCACCCGGCCCGCGACAGCGCGTATCCGCCCATCGCGGCGAACAGACAGTTGGAAGTGATGGCGAGCGCGGCGACGATCAGGGTGTTGCCCACGTACTGGAAGAGCGGGAAGGCCTCGGCCACCCGCACGTAGTTGTCCAGGGTCGGGTCGCTCGGCAGCACGCCCGCGTAGACGCTCTCGCCGCGCCCCTTCAGCGACGTCAGGAACTGCCAGACGATCGGGCCGAGCATGACGACCAGCATCAGGATGAGCGTGAGGTAGCGGCCGACGAGGCCGGCGCGCAGCCGCCTGCGCGGGCGTTTCGGCGGGAGCGCGGAGCCGGATGCACGTATGCCGGAACCGGCGCCGGCAGGGGTGGCGGCGGTCGTGGTGGTGGTGCTCAACTCTCGTCACCCTTCGAGAGACGGTGCCCCAGCAGGCTGAAGACCAGCGTGAGCAGGAACAGCAGGATCGAGATGGCCGCCGCGTACCCCGTCTCACCGGCGAAGCCGAGACCTACCTGACGGATCAGGAACGGCAGGGTCCGCGACCCTCCGCCGGGCCCGCCGCTCTCGCCGCCCAGGATGTAGATCTCGGTGAACACGCGCAGCGCCGAGATCGCCGACAGCGTCCCGACCAGCAGCATCATCGGCTTCACCGTCGGCACGGTGATGCTGAAGAAGCGGCGCACCGGCCCCGCCCCGTCGATCGCGGCGGCCTCGTACAGCGTCGAGGGGACGTTCCCGAGGGCGGCCAGGTAGAAGACCATGTAGTAGCCGAGGCCCTTCCAGACCGTCACGATCATCGCCGAGACGAGCAGCATGGTGGAGTCGGTGAGGAACGGGATGGGCTCGCTGATCAGGCTCAACTTGGTGAAGACCGTGTTGACCAGTCCGTCGCTGCGCAGGATCCACTGCCACATCAGTCCCACGACCACCGCCGAGGCGATCACCGGCGTGTAGAAGGCGGACCGGAAGAATCCGATGCCGGGGACCTTCTTCTGGACGAGCACGGCCAGCGCCAGCGGCAGGAACACCAGGCACGGCACCACCACGACCGTGTACAGCACGCTGTTGAACAACGCCAGCCAGAAGGTGTCGTCACCCACCGCCCGCACGTAGTTGTCAAATCCCACGAAGCCGCCCCCGCGCAGGATCTGAGCGTCCGTCAGGGAAAGAATGACCGTGTTGACGAACGGCCACAGGCTGAACAGCACCACCAGGGCGAGTCCCGGCAGCAGGAAGAGGTACGGCGCCCACCAGCGGCGGTGCACCAGGCCCGTTTCGCTTCCCATGGCCCGCCGGAGGCGGCGGGCCTCCCGCTTACCGGTAGCGGTGATCTGTGACATGACGGGGGTGCCGCCTACTTCTTCTTCAGTTTGGCCTGCTGGGCCAGGATCTTGTTGGCCTCGTCCTGCGCCTTGGTGAGGGCGGCTTTGGCGTCCGTCTCGCCCTTGATCGCCTTCTGCATCTCGCGGACCACGGCATCGCCGATCTGGCTGGTCCATTCGACGGGCGTGTTCGCGTCGAGCTGGGCCTCCTTCAGTTCCTCGGCGCCGAGTGCCCGGGCCAGGGTCTCCGGGTCCTTGCCGTCCCCCTTGTCGCTGAAGTACGGGTCGGCCAGCCCCTTCGCGTTCGAGGGGTAGATCGCGACCTCCTTGGCGAAGGCGACCTGGTTGGGCCCATTCGTCACCCACTTCGCGAACTCGGCTGCCGCGTCGGGGGACTTGGTGTCCTCGCGGACGCCGAGCGACTGGGTGTAGATGCCGATGTGGCCGAGCGTTCCGGTGATCGCCTTCTGCACCTGCGTCTTGGCGTACACCTTCGGTGCGTTCTGCTTCACGTCGCGGATGAAGCCGGGGGAGCCGGGGCCGAAGACCAGTTTGTCCGCGCCGTACAGCTGGCTGATGTCGTCGGACTTGGTGAGCGACTCCTTGGGCATGGCGCCCTTGGCGTACAGCTCCTTCATCCGCTCGATCCAGGAGACGGCCTTGGGGGTGTCGAAGGCGAACTTGTCCTTGGTGCCGTTGAGGATCGGGACGCCCATCTTCTGCCAGTCGCCGGGCAGCCGCGACTTCGGGTCGGCCATGAACGCCGCGAACCTTCCGCCCGACTTCTCGGTGATCTGCTCCGCGTAGTCGAAGAACTGCTCGACCGTCGTCGGCGGCTTGTTCACGTCGAGACCCGCCTTGGCGAACAGCTCCTTGTTGTACGTGAGGATCTCCGGCGTCACGTACCAGGGGTAGGCGAACACGCCCTGCCCGGCGGGGAGTTTGTACTGGTCCCAGGCTCCGGGCACGTACTCCTTCTGCACCGCCGGATCCAGCTTGGCGACATCCGCCAGCATGCCCCGGTCCGCGAGCAGCTGGAAGGAGTCGGTGTTGAGGTTGACCACGTCCGGCAAGGCACCGGCCTGGGCGTCGGCGACCAGCTTCTCGTTGTAGCCCTCGCCCGGCACGTCCTCCCACTTGACCTGGACGTCCGGGTGCTTCTTCTCGAACGCGTCGATCACGCCCTGGACGTACGTGGTGAAGGTCGGCTTGAGCTGGAGCGTACGGAAGGTGATCTCACCGGCCACCTTGCCCGACTTCTCGGGCTGCTTGGCATCGTTGTCATTGCCGCTGCCGCCCATGCCGCAGGCAGCCGTCGACATCAGGGCTGCCGCCACGGCGGTGGCGATGGGGATGCGGGACAGGCGCCCACGGGACATCGTCGTTCCTCCTCTTCGCACCGGCCGCGCTGCCGATTGCGGAACACACGATGGGGCGGTGGAGTCATTGCCGTCAACAGGTGTGCACGCATTTGTTTTTGGGTCGCCGTGAGCTGGACTAATGCGGTTGAGTGCGGAGTTGCCTGGGGGAGGGTGCCGCGGTAATGCTTCGGTGAGCTAATGCGGTTTAGTCAAATGGCGTATGGAGCGACCGAGTTACGTGCTGCAATAGGCTTCGGGGCTGTTTCGCGTACGTGGCGGCCCCGTACGGACGCACGAAAGGACCACCGCCCCATGACTCCAGCCGCGTCGGGCGACGGCATCCGGCCGCGGCCTGCCCGCAGGCCCACCATGAAGGACATCGCGCGCCGTGCCGGCGTCTCCGAGAGCGCGGTCTCCTTCGCACTCAACGACCGCCCCGGGGTTTCCTCCGGCACCCGCGCGCGAGTGCGCGAAGTGGCGGAGGAACTGGGCTGGCAGGCCAACAGCGCGGCCCGCGCGCTCTCCGGCGAACGCGCGGGCTGTGCGGGACTGGTCCTCGCCCGCCCCGCCCGCACCCTCGGCGTCGAGTCCTTCTTCCTCCAGCTCGTCTCGGGCATCCAGGAGGCGCTCTCGGTGCGTCAAGTGGCCCTGCTCTTCCAGGTGGTGGAGGACCTCGACACCGAACTGGCCGTACTGCGACGCTGGTGGGCCGAGCGCCGGGTGGACGGTGTCCTCGTCGTGGACCCGAGGGTCCACGACCCCCGGCCCGCCCTGCTCGCCTCGCTCGGGCTGCCCGCCGTCGTCATCGGCGGCCTGGAAGCGGACGAGCATCACGGCGAGACCCCGCTGCCCGTCTCCAACGTCTGGGCCGACGACGCGGGCGCCATGGTCTCCGTACTGGACCACCTGTACTCGCTCGGACACCGCCGCGTCGTGCACGTCGCGGGCATGCGCGGGCTCGCCCACACCGAACGGCGCATCGTCTCGCTGCGCGCGGAGGCCGCCCGCCGCGACCTCGGCCCCCACCAGGTCCGCTCGGTGGCCACCGACTACTCCGACGCGGAAGGAGCCGAGGCCACCCGCCGCATCCTGGACGAACCGCCGCACAGCCGCCCGACGGCCGTCGTCTACGACAACGACGTGATGGCCGTGGCCGGCGCCTCCGTCGCCGCGGGACGCGGCTTCCGCGTACCCGACGACGTGTCGATCGTCGCGTGGGACGACTCCGCCCTCTGCCAGGTCACCCACCCCCGGCTGACCGCCCTGGTCCGGGACACCACCGCCTTCGGGCGGCTCGCCGCACAGGAACTCCTCGCCGTCCTCGACGGCGCCCCGGTACGCAGCCTCCAGGGCGAACTCCCGCACCTGCAGCCCAGGGAGAGCACCGGGCCGCCCCCCGGGTGCTAGTGCCGCCCGGTGATGCTGCGCAGGAAGTCGTACGGGTACGGCACGGGCTTCTCGCTCGCGGCGTCCAGCCGCTCCACCTGATCGCTCGTCAGCTCCCAGCCGGTGGCGCCCATGTTCTCCTCGAGCTGCTCGGCCGTGCGTGCCCCGACGATCGGCGCGCTCACCGCCTGCCGGGTGAGCAGCCATCTCAGGGCCACCTGCGACGGCGTGCGGCCCGCCTCCCCGGCGATCTCCACCAGGGTGTCGACGACCCGCCAGGTCTCCTCGGTGTCCCGCTCGCGCCACCCTTCCCTGCCGGAGATCTGCTGGAACTGCGCCTCGCGCGAATCCTTGGGTACGGCAGTGAGGCCGCGCCGGTACTTCCCCGTCAGCCAGCCGCCCTGCAGTGGCTTGAACGGGATCATGCCGATCCCCTCCTCGGCGCAGAGCGGGCCGAGTTCCCACTCCACCTCCCGGTGCAGCAGGTTGTAGAGCGGCTGGAGGGCGCTGTACGGCTCCCAGCCGTGTCGGCGGGCCGTGTCCTGCGCCTTCTGGAGCCTGCCCGGGGTGATGTTGCTCGCGCCGAGGTAGCGGACCTTGCCCGCCCCGACCAGGGAGTCGAGGGTGGACAGGGTCTCCTCGATCGGGGTCGTCGCGTCCCAGATGTGCGTCTGGTAGAGGTCGATGTAGTCGGTCCCGAGCCGCCGCAGGCTGGCCTCCACCGCCGACAGGATGTGTTTGCGGCTCAGGCCGCTCGCGTTGGCGCCGTCGCCCATCCGCCCCCAGACCTTGGTGGCGATGACCAGGTCGTCCCGCCGCTGCCGCGCCAGCCAGCGGCCCAGCACCTCCTCACAGACGCCCTTGCCGTACATGTCGGCCGTGTCGATGAACGTGCCGCCCGCTTCCACGAACGTGTCGAGTACGCGGTGCGACTCGGCCTCGCCGTCGCCGTCGGTGAAGGTCAGTGTGCCGAGACACAGTTCGCTGACCATGAGCCCCGTACGGCCCAGGTGTCGCTGCTCCATTCAACCCCTCCGTGATGTCGCCGCACGATACGAGTGGGAGTGCACGCGAGGGCAAGGGGGAGGGGGCGAGCGGGGCCGGTTCTGGCCGTACGGGGCCCGGCGGGCCCGGGGGTCTCAGCTGCCCAGCACCACGCACGACTCCGGCGGCAGCACCAGCACCCCGTCCGCCCCCGGGGCCTCCACCGGCTCCCAGGCGGCCAGCACCCTGGTCAGCCCGTTGCGTCCCAGCGGAATGGTCGCCGGGTCCTTGGAGAGGTTCGCCGCCACCCTGATGTCACCCCTGCGGTACGCGATCCAGCGGCCCGCCCCGTGCGCCGAGTGGGCGGCCCGTACCGCGGCGAGGTCCGGATCGGCCAGGTCGGGATGCGAGTGACGCAGGGCGATCAGGTCACGGTGCCAGGCCAGCAGGCGCGCGTGCGGCTCCTGGGAGGGCTCCGACCAGTCGAGGCACGAGCGGTCCCTGGTGCGCGGGTCCTGCGGGTCGGGGATGTCCTCCTCGGCCCACCCGTGCGCCGCGAACTCCCGCCGCCTGCCGCGCCGTACCGCCTCCGCCAGCTCGGGGTCGGTGTGGTCGGTGAAGAACTGCCACGGGGTCCGGGCCCCCCACTCCTCGCCCATGAACAGCATCGGCGTGAACGGCGCCGTCAGCACGATCGCCGCCGCACAGGCCAGCAGACCGGGGGAGAGGGACGCGGAGAGCCGGTCGCCCAGCGCCCGGTTGCCGACCTGGTCGTGGGTCTGCGCGTACCCGAGGAAACGGTGGGCCGGTGTGGTCGCGCGGTCGACGGGGCGGCCGTGCGTGCGGCCCCGGAACGACGAGAACGTACCGTCGTGGAAGAACGCCCTGGTCAGGGTCTTGGTCAGGGCCTCCAGCGAGTCGCGGGCGAAGTCGGCGTAGTAGCCCTGGGACTCACCGGTGAGGGCGGTGTGCAGGGCGTGGTGGAAGTCGTCGTTCCACTGCGCGTGCAGGCCGAGGCCCCCCGCCGTACGCGGCGCGGTGGTGCGCGGATCACCGAGGTCCGACTCCGCGATCAGGAACAACGGCCTGCGCAGCTCCTCGGAGAGCGCGTCCACTGCGGCCGACAGTTCCTCCAGGAAGTGTGTCGCCCGGGTGTCCGCGAGTGCGTGCACCGCGTCCAGGCGCAGCCCGTCGAGCCGGTAGTCCCGCAGCCAGGCGAGTGCGCTCCCGCGCAGAAACGCACGCACTTCGTCGGAGCCGGGGGCGTCCAGGTTGACGGCCGAACCCCAGGGGGTGTGGTGGGTGTCCGTGAAGTACGGGCCGAACAGCGGCAGATAGTTGCCGGAGGGACCGAGGTGGTTGTGCACCACGTCGAGCACGACGCCCAGGCCCAGCTGGTGTGCCGCGTCGACGAACCGCTTCAGCCCGGCGGGGCCGCCGTACGGCTCGTGCACCGCCCACAGGGAGACGCCCTCGTACCCCCATCCGTGCGTTCCGGGGAACGGGCAGACGGGCATCAGCTCCACATGGGTGACGCCGAGCCCCACCAGGTGGGGGAGCCGCTCGGCCGCCGCGTCGAAGGTGCCTTCCGGGGTGTACGTGCCGATGTGCAGCTCGTAGAGCACCGCGCCGGTCAGCGGACGGCCCGGCCAGTCGCCGCTCCAGACGAAGGCGTCGTGTGCCACGACCGCGCTGAGCCCGTCGGGGCCTTCGGGCTGGCGGCGCGAACGCGGGTCGGGGCGGACCGGGCCGCCGTCCAGCGCGAACCCGTAACGGCTGCCGTCCACGGCCCCGACCCGCACGGCCCACCAGCCGGGCCGCTCGGGGTCCCGCGCCATGGCGTGCGCGACACCGGAGCGGGGGGCTGCGGCGGCACGGGGGCTGGGAGTGGCGTCCGTACGGGGCCCGGTGCCTGCGTCGGCAGGGGGAGCTGTGCCCGCGTCGGCGCTGGGGCCGGCACTGGCACGGGCGCTGGGCTCGGCACTGGCAGTGGCGCTGGGTTCGGCCCGTGTGTGTGCCGGCGTTTCCGCCGCCGGCTCCGTTCCCGCCGTCGGCTCCGTGGCCGGTAGTAGGTGCAGGGTGACCTGTTCCTTTGCTTCCGGTGCCCAGACCTCGAACAGCACGGGTGCCCCTCTCGTCGGCTCCTTGGTCGCCCCCATCGTGCGCCAAAGCCCCCCACCTCGTCCCCCACTTTCACGCGGCCGGGGGCGTGGCGGCCGGCGGGGGCTCGGCTGCGGCGCCGCCTCCGCGAGGACAGGTGCCACGCCGTTCTCCGTGGGCCCGGGTGCCGCGCTGCTCCTCGTGGGCACTGGGGCCGCCCCCCTGGGGCCGGTCAGGGGCCAGGCGCGCCGGCAGGGGTGCTCAGGGGGGCCAGGCCATGGTGAGGGTGCGTTCGAAGGTGACGTACCCCGCCCGCTCGAAGGCCCTCGCCATCGGCACATTGGCAAGATCCGTAGCCGCCCGGATCCGCGGCACATCCGCCGCGGCCAGCACACGCGTACCTTCCGCGAGGATCTCGTCGACGTAGCCGTTGCCGCGAGGGCCCGGCAGCACGCCGATGTACGCGATGATCGGGTGGTAACTGTTCCTGGCCGGGACGACGAATCCCACCGGCTCACCACTGTCCGCGAGTTCCGCGATCCGCCACCACTCCCGCGGCGTCCTGAAGTGCGCGAACTCCTCGTCGTAGTGCAGCTCGGCAGCCTGCCGGGCACTCAGCCCGCGCGCCAGACGGTCCTGTCCGTGGGCGTCCAGGGTGCCCTCCAGCACCGGAGTCATCAGTGCCAGGAGGTCCTCCCGGTCACGTACCTCCCGGAAGAGCAACCGCCCCGACGGCTCCGCCACCGGAGTCCCGGGCCGCCACTCCAGCCGCAGCCGCTCCACGAGCAACCGCGCACCCGTTTCCTCCAGTACCTTCATCCGCGCCTCGACGGCACCCCGTACGGCCGCGTCCTCCCGCCAGTCGGCAGGTACGAAACGACTGAACCCTGGCCACCCGGACGTGGCGTCGCCCAGCACCTCCCGCGCCGCCCTTCGGAACAACTCGCTCCCCACCTCGACGCGTTCGGCCTCCGGCAGCGAGTCGTCCAGGTCGAAGAAGTCGAGGGCCTGCGGGGCGCCCCCGTCCTGGCCCGACCACCAGGACAGGCGGCCGAGCACGCGGTCGTCCCGCACGGCCACCCACATCCAGTCCGGTCGGCGGCGCCCCTGTGCGAGGTCGTCGGCCAGTTCGTGGTCGAGGGTGTACGAGAGCCGGCGGAAGAGGTCGAGTTCGCCGGGACCGCCAAGGGGACGGAAAGCTATGGCCAAAGGGGGCTCCAGCGCAGGGTGAACGGGGCATTCCGCAGACGTACCGCACGCTGGCTGTGCAGCGGTTTCAGCCCGCGTGGCACCCTAACCCCCCGAGGATTTGGCGGCCCGGAGTATTTCCCGGGCGCCCGGCCACCCCACGTAACACCCGTGCTGCAGGTCAGCGCCCTGCTGGACACCTCCCCCACTCCGGCCCGACAATCTTTTCGTGACGCCCCCCTACGAGCCTGAGACATATTCGGCACGGGTCTCCGACGCCGAACGGGACCGTGTGCTCGCCGTGCTGCGCGAGGGCGCCGCCCAGGGCCGGTTGTCCCACGACACCTTCCTGCACCGGATGGAACTGGCCCTCTCCGCGCGCCGCCCCGCCGACCTGGCCGCCCTCACCTCGGGCCTGGAGACCGAGGGGCGCTGGTCCCGCAAGATGTTCTCGGCGGTCGGCCGCGCGTCCTCCTTCACCGTGCGGCTGCGCAGGGCGTGGACCTCGGAGCGGCTGCCCAAGCTGCTCTTCCCGCAACCGGGACCGCTCCCGCTGCGGATCGGCCGCGAACTGGGCAGCGGGCTGCGGCTCAGCCACGAGAGCGTCTCGCGCCGGCATGCCGAACTCGCCCTGCACGACGGCGTCTGGCTTCTGCGCGACCTCGGCTCGACCAACGGCACCTGTGTGAACGGGCGCCGGATCACCGGAGTGACCGTCGTCAACGACGGCGACCAGGTCAGCTTCGGCCACATGGTGTTCCGGCTCTCCCACGACTGACCCGGGCACACCGGACCCGTGGGCCGTTCGGCCCAGCCCGGGTCAAGTCCGCCGCCCCGCCGTGCCGATGAAAGCACCGGCGCGGGCGTCCGCCCGCGCGTACCCCGTGCACAGAACGGTGACGGACATGGCGACAGTACGGACAGCGGTACGCAGGACGCTTGTCGGGACGATGGCCGCGGCGGCCCTCCTCGCCGGAGCGGGCGGCGCCGCCGCACAGGAACCCCGGCCGCAGGAGCCCACACCGCAGGCGCAGCGCCAGGCAGGCAACTGGATGCGCCTCGCGGTGGTCGAAGGGGAGGACACGGTCGGCATTTCGAAGGGCGCGCTGCTGCGCTGTCCGCAGCCCAAGCCGTCCCAGGGGCCCAAGCAGCACGTCGGAGGCCACCTGGCGCCCAGGACGGCCTGTGGCCGGCTCGACAGGGTTGACGGAGACCTCGCACGGATCAAGCGCGCCGACATCGCCTGCCCGCTGACCTACCGGCCGGTGACGGCGCTGGCGTACGGCAAGTGGGACGGGCGCCGGGTGGCATTCGCAAAGACCTACCCCAACGCCTGTGTGATGCACGCGTCGACGGGAGGGGTCTTCAAGCTGCGGTAACCAGCGCGGCCTTCAAGTCGGCAACCTCGTATTGCGGTCGGCCGCAGTGCCGCACTGAGGAGAACCGCAGTGGATCTGTGCGGCTGTCTGCAATGACGTAGCACCACCCCCGGGCGGAAGCTGATCACACAGCAGCAACAGCTTCTTCGGGAGGAGCTCTCATGCGGTGCAGTACGAGCAGGGCCGGCCGGGGCCGGACAGCCGGCCACCGTCAGAACCGTGCGATGCTGCGCCACGCACCCGTGGCGCGCCATCGACGGCCTCCTGGTGGTCCTGTGCGAGGGCGCGGGAGCCGTCGAAGTCGCATGGAGTGCCTGGCGGTTCGCGGCCCGGCGAGCAAGCGGTGGGCCCGGTGGAGGCCGGTGAACTGCGGGCCGGACACTGCTGACCCACTGACCGGGCGCGCGGGCCCGGCACCCCATGGACGGGCGGCGGGGCCGGGGTGGACTCTCCCCCGC